>JAHJDE010000096.1 GCA_018812525.1 Gammaproteobacteria bacterium | reverse complement strand
TTGCGGTTCAGGGATGAACCGCCATTTTCAATGGCCTAAGCCATTGAAAATGAAGAAAACGAAAAATCGCATTTTTCGTTTTCGCCTTGCAAAATGGCCAGGATGGCCATTTTGCAAGTTCCTCACTATTCAGCTCAATTCGGAAATTGCCCCCTCCCCCTTTGCAGGGGGAGGGTTGGGGAGGGGGTAAGAGGTCGATTAGGGCATAGGTGCTTGATCTACGCCTGCCCTTCCCCCCAACCCCCTCCCGGAGGGAGGCGGGGCTGAATAGTTACCATTGGTCTTTGCATTGGCCATCCCAATGACAAATCAAAGCCTCAGTTCCCCCCAAATCCGGTCGACACGCGCCCTGACCTCGGGGTCCATGAGAATGGGCCTGCCCCACTCGCGGCAGGTTTCGCCGGGCCACTTGTTGGTGGCGTCGAAGCCGATCTTGGAGCCAAGCCCGGACACCGGTGAGGCAAAGTCGAGGTAGTCGATGGGGGTGTTGTCGACGATGGTAGTGTCACGGCCGGGGTCCATACGGGTGGTCATGGCCCAGATGACATCCTTCCAGTCACGGGCATTAATGTCCTCGTCCACTACAATGACGAACTTGGTGTACATGAACTGGCGCAGGAAGGACCAGACGCCGAACATCACCCGCTTGGCGTGGCCGGGGTATTGTTTCTTCATGCCGACGATGGCCATGCGGTAGGAACAGCCCTCGGGCGGCAGGTAAAAGTCCGTGATCTCGGGGAACTGTTTCTGCAGGATGGGGACGAAGACCTCATTGAGGGCGAGGCCGAGCACAGCGGGCTCGTCCGGGGGGCGGCCGGTATAGGTGGAGTGGTAGATAGGGTTCCGGCGGTGGCTGATGCGGTCGATGGTGAAGACCGGAAATGCATCCACCTCGTTGTAGTAGCCGGTGTGGTCGCCGAAGGGGCCTTCCGGCGCCATGTCATTCGGATGGATATGGCCTTCCAGCACGAACTCGGCGGAGGCGGGAACTTGCAGATCGTTGCCGATCGCCTTGCAGACTTCGCTACGGCTGCCCCGCAGCAGGCCGGCAAAGGCGTACTCGGAGAGGCTGTCGGGCACAGGCGTCACCGCCCCGAGGATGGTGGCCGGGTCTGCCCCCAGGGCGACGCAAACCGGGAAGGGCTCACCCGGATGCTTGCCCTGCCACTCACGGAAATCTTGGGCCCCGCCGCGATGGGTCAGCCAACGCATGATGACCCTGTTCCTGCCGATGACCTGCATGCGATAGATGCCCAGGTTTTGGCGAGGCTTCTCGGGCCCTCGGGTAATGACCAGGCCCCAGGTAATCAGCGGCCCGGCATCTTCCGGCCAGCAGGTCTGCACCGGAAGCCTCGCCAGATCGACTGCATCTCCTTCCAGCACCACCTCCTGGCTGGGGGCGTTTTTCATCACCTTGGGGGCCATATCCAGCACCTTGCGGAACAGCGGCAGCTTCTCCCAGGCGTCTCTCATGCCTCTGGGCGGTTCGGGTTCCTTTAGCTGGGCCAGCAGCTTGCCGATCTCGCGCAGGGCCTCGACCGACTCCTCGCCCATGCCCAGTGCCACCCGCCTTGGGGTGCCGAAGAGATTGCCCAGCAGGGGAAAGGCCGATCCCTTGACCTTCTCGAACAACAGGGCGGGGCCGCCAGCACGCAGGGTGCGGTCGCAGATCTCGGTGATTTCCAGATGGGGATCGACCTCAAGGGAAACACGCTTGAGTTCGCCCAGGGTTTCCAGTTGCGAGATGAAATCCCGCAGGTCCTTGTATTTCATTGGGAAGTTAGGCGCCGAGGCCGCCATGTAGCCGACGGGATCGCAGATCGAACAGGGCAAATCCCGCCACTATGCCGGTAAGCAGGGTAAGGAACAGCATCAGATAGACCCAAACCGGCAGGCCCTCCGCCTTCGACTCTTCCTTTGGGTCCTCCTTGGGGAGGGGCTTGTCATCGATCTTGAGCAGGGCTGATGCCTTTCCCATGCGATCCCGAAGGACATCGTTTTCGGCATACACGGCATCCTCCTTCATGCTGGTGCGCCGCGCCAGTTTGACCTGGCTTTGCAGCAGCTTGGCCTCCAGTTCCTGGATCTTGGCCTGTAGCTCGGGCTCCCCCTCGCCGGCGTATTGCTCCTCGCCCAGCGTCTTGATTCGCTCATCCTTCTGCTTCACTTGATCCTCGAGCGCTGCCACCCTTTTTGCGGATTCCTCCAGGCGCTCCTCCAGCGCCTTGTTACCTGCCATGAGCTTGTCCATGCCCTCGGTCTTTTTCTTCAGGGCGTCGAACTCCTCCTTGGCCTTGTCCAGGTTCTGCTGGATCTGCTTGTTCTGCTTCTCCAGCTCGGCCAGCTTGGCCTGGGAGGGGGTGTCGTCGGTGACATACCGGAGTTCCACCCAGCCGACCGAGCCATCGTTCAGCTTGACCTTGATATAGCCCCGTTGGCGCTCCAGCACCTCAACCGAGGTGCCGCTGGAGAGGATCTTGATCGGCTTGCTGGAATTGTCCAGATTCCCGTAGAGACCGACCAACAGCTTGTCGGTGATGAAGGCCCCCTGGGCCTGGGGGGCCAAGGCCAGGAGCAGCGGGAGCAGAATGGCGGATGGTCGGAACATGCGGGAATCCTATCACTATTCCACTGAATCTCCACTGTAGCGCAAATCCTTATTGTGCTATCCCGGAGTGGCGCAGCAAGGGTTCTATTGCCGGCTCTCGGCCACGGAAGGCAACAAAGAGATCCATGGCATCTGCCGATCCGCCCTTTTCCAGGATATTCCGGAGAAAGGATTGGCCGGTCTCGGGATCGAATATCCCCCGCTCCTCGAACAGGGAGAAGGCATCGGCCGACAGCACCTCGGCCCACTTGTAGCTGTAGTAGCCGGCGGCATAACCCCCGGCGAAGATGTGGGAGAAGCCGTGGGGGAAGCGGTTCCATTCCGGCGGATGGACCACCGAGACGAGCTCACGGACCTGATGAAGGATCGGGTAGATCCGGCCACCCAGAACGGGGTCGTAATCGCGGTGGATACGAAGATCGAACAGGGAAAACTCCAGTTGCCGCACCATCTGCATGCCGGTCTGGAAATGCTTGGCGGCCAGCATGCGGTCGTAGAGGTCAGCGGGCAGGGGCGCCCCGGTTTCGTAATGCGCGGTGAACAGGGCCAGGGCCTCCCGCTCCCAGCAGTAGTTCTCCATGAACTGGCTCGGCAGCTCCACGGCATCCCAGGCCACGCCGCTGATCCCGGAGACGGCGGGGTGATCGATCCGGGTCAGCATATGATGCAGCCCGTGACCGAATTCGTGGAACAGGGTCTCCACCTCATTGTGGGTCAGCAGGGCCGGCTTGCCACCAACCGGCCGCGCAAAGTTGCATGTGAGGTAGGCCACGGGGGTCTGCCGGATGCGATCATTGACGAAGCGTCCGGCACAGTCGTCCATCCAGGCCCCGCCGCGCTTATGGGGGCGGGCGTAGAGATCGAGATAGAACTGACCGCGCAACGCCCCGGCGGGATCATGGATCTCGTACAAAAGGACATCAGGGTGCCAGGTATCGCATCCCTGTACCTCCGCGATACGGATGCCGAACAGCCTTTCCGCCACGGCGAAGAGACCCGGAATGACCCGCGTTACGGGAAAATAGGACTTCAGCTCCGCCTGGCTGACGGCATAGCGGTGCCGGCGCAGCTTTTCACTGTAGTAGCCGATATCCCATACCTTCAGATCAGAAAGGCCCTGCTCTTCTTCGGCGAAGGCCCGCAGTTCCTCCAGCTCGCGCATTGCCTGCGGGCGGGACCGCTCGGCCAGATCGAGCAGGAACTGCTCCACCTGATCGGTTGAAGCGGCCATTTTGGTTACCAGGGAGCGTTCCGCGTAATTGGCGAAACCCAGCAGTTGGGCCGCCTCATGACGCAGGGCGAGGATCTGCTCCATGATGTCACCGTTGTCCCATTGCCCGGCATAAGGACCCCGGTCGGAGGCGCGGGTGGCATAGGCCTCGTACATCTCCCGGCGCAGGGCTCGGTCGTCGGCATAGGTCATCACTGCGTAATAGGAGGGGAAATCCAGGTTGACCACCCAACCCTGCTTCCCCTGTTCCTCGGCGATCTGCCTGGCTAGGTCCAGATCGGTGGCGGAAAGTCCGGCCAGGGCAACAGGATCGGCGAAGGATTTGCTCCAGGCATGGGTGGCGTCGAGCAGATTCTGCTCGAACTTGCTGACGAGGCTGGAAAGCCCCTGGCTGATCTCCTTGTAGCGGGCCTTTTTCTCCTCAGGCAGATCGACACCGGCCAGGTGGAAGTCGCGCAGGGCGTTTTCCAAGACCTTCCTTTGGGCGGAGTCCAGGTCCGGCTCCTTTTCCGCCACTTCGCGGTAGGCGAGATAGAGGGCCCTGTTGTGGCCCATCTCGGTGGAGTACTCGGCCAGTTTGGGCAGGCAGGCGTTATATGCCTCGCGGAGCTCGGGGCTATCGACCACGGAATTCATGTGGCGGACTGGAGACCAGGCGAGATCCAATTGGTTGTCCAGCTCATCGATCGGTTCGATGAGGTTCTTCCAGCTATAGCCGAGCCGGTTCTGCAAGAGCCGCTCGATGCCCGCCCGGTTGTCTTGCAACAGCGCATCGATGGCGGGGACCACATGCTCGGGCTTGATGCGGGAAAAGGCCGGTAAGGGAGAGGGTTCCAGTAAGGGATTGCTCATGAAGAATCGGGATCTCTGTCAAATGGTGTCAAAAGCAGGATTGTATCTGAGCATTGATTGAAATAGGGGGGCACTTCCTGTATCAATTGTGGCCAATTCAAGGGACCGCTCGCTTGAGGTACCGGCCCCACAAATCACAACCCTGCGAGATGGGCATGGATCAGACGCAAGAACCACAGTTACCAGATAGCCTCGATTTCGAGTTTTCTTTGAAGCCCAACCCGGACGAGGAGTTGGGCCAATATGTGCTGAGCTTTTGGGGCAAGGCCATCCACTGGGACGATGCCGGTGAGGAACTGGTGGTGGGCGAGATCAGCGGTCATCGGCTCGATATCGCCCTGGCCGTCCATGACGACTTCGACCCCACCCAACTATTTGACTCAGTGGTCCCTGAGATTGCCGATTTCGCCGAGACCGTGCTGCGCAACAAGTCGTGCATTCTCCCCGAATCGGTGGATGCCGAGGTACCCCAGGCCGATTGCGAGTGCCTGGTTTTCATTTCGGAGTTGAAGGTGGGCGAGGCCCATCGGGGCCGGGGCCTAGGGTCAGCGCTGCTGCGGCGCATGGGCCGCATGATCGACCTGACCAATTGCCTCATCGCCCTGAAGGCCTTTCCCCTGGCGGATGAGCTGGGTAAACCGGCCGAACCCGAGGAGATCGCAAGGGTGAAACGCTTCTATGAACGCCACAGCTTCATCCATGCCGGCGGCGAGTTCATGATCAAGGATGCCCGCCTCTGCGATGCCATGCGAAAGAAGATGGCCCTCCGCAAGGGAAGATGAAGGTTGTTCAGCCTGAGAAATGGCCGAGGAAGAGATACAGGGCTGTCGCGGACCCCGCGAGTCCCAACAACAGACTCAGGTAACTCCAAAGCCGGAGCCCGCCGCTAAGCGCGCTCTCTTCCTTGGTGGCCAGGATGAAGGGCTGTCCCCTGTTGGCGGATCGGGTGAGCATATGGGGCACCAGGGTGGCCTCTATCTCTCGATACTCCTTATCGGCGAGGGTCGCAGCGACCTTGCGGGCCTTTTCCCACTCCCCCATGTCGATATCCCCGCTGCCATCCTTGTCGAACCGGGCCAGGAGCCGGGGCCGGTCCTCTTTCCATTGACGCAGAATGTTGCGCATGATCTCGCCACGGCCCTCGCGGTGATCCATCTCGCCGAGGGAACGAAACTGGCCGATGGCATAGAGGGGATTGCCCGGAAAGATGAACTCCTCGGTATAGCGGTAGCTCCCCATGCCGATGTGCAGCCCACCAATGCTGAAGCCGGATTCCCCGCCCATGGCGCCGGGATAGCGGCTGGAGCCCTGCCAGACCTTCTTCTCCCAGGGGGTGACATCGGCCCCCTCGGGGTCGACAAGGCAACGTCCGGTGTCGTCTTCCAGCAGAAAGGGGCTGTCGCTGGCCTTCGACTCCACTAGATCCCAGCTATTCTTGCCGCTCTTGCGCTCGATCTTGTAGCGCCACCAGCAACAATCGGTGCCGGTCAGGGGGGAGCGAATCGGTTCCCCCTCCATCAGCAAGGCATGGCCGACAAGCTCGACATAGCCTTGCGCCGCCGAGCGGACCTTGGAGGTGGGCATGTCCTCGATCAGTCGGGCGCGATAGTTGTTGCGGAAAAAATAGTAGAGGCCACCGAGACCGGCCCCGGTGGCGAAGATCAATAAAGGAAGCTGATCCTGTGGTCCCATGGGTGCTTCCGGGCAAGGCGGACCTTAGCCGAACAACTCTTTGATGTTCACGTCTTTCTTCTCCTCCTCGCCGAACTCAAGCAGCTCGGCCTCGCGGAAGTTGAACATCCGGGCGATGATCACATCAGGGAACTGCTCGATGCGGACATTGTTGTTGTTGACCGCCTCGTTATAGAACTCGCGCCGGTCGGCGATGCTGTTTTCGAGGCCGGTGATACGGGTCTGGAGGTGCTGGAAGGTTTCGTTGGTCTTGAGGTCAGGGTAGGCCTCAGCCACGGCGAAGAGGTTACCCAGGCCGAGCCGAAGCTGGGTCTCGGCCTGGCCGAGAGCGCCCACATCGCCCTGTTCGCGAGCGGTGAAGACAGCGCTACGGGCGCGAAGGACCCTTTCCAGGGTCTCCTGCTCGTATTTCATGTATTGTTTGCAGGTCTCCACCAGCTTGGGCAATTCGTCGTGGCGCTGCTTGAGCAGAACATCGATATTGGCCCAGGCCTTGGTCACAGCATGCTTGAGCGTGACCAGTCCGTTGTAGAGCATGATCAGATAAAGCGCGATGAGGACCAACGCGCCGAGGAAAACGAGTGCGCCTACTCCCATGGGATTCTCCTTTGGATGTCCGTTTGGTTGATCGGTTGCCCTCCCCCCGCATTGGGAAGGGAGTCTCTCCAAGCATTATAACAACCCCTATCGGGAGTGCCGTGACGTGAGCAACATTCGTCCCTTTAACGGAATGACACCCAGGATCGCAACCGATGCCTGGATCGATCCAACAGCCCTGGTGATCGGTGATGTGGAGATCGGCTCAGAGGCGAGCCTCTGGCCCCATGTGGTCGTGCGGGGCGATATCCACCGCATTCGCATCGGCGCACGCAGCAATATCCAGGACGGCACCGTGCTCCATGTCACCCACGACAGCACATTTGTCCCCGGCGGCCATCCCCTGGAGATCGGTGATGCTGTCATTGTCGGACACAGGGTCGTCCTGCATGGCTGCCGCATCGAAAACCATTGCCTGATCGGCATGGGCGCCATTGTCATGGATGGCGCCGTTTTGGAATCAGAGGTGATCCTGGGGGCAGGCAGCCTGGTCCCGCCGGGGAAGCGCCTGACGGGGGGCCATCTCTGGGTGGGGTCCCCCGCCCGCCAAGTGCGGCCGCTCACCGAAAAGGAGCGTGCCCACCTTTATTACTCGGCGGAAAACTATGCGAGACTGGGCCGGAAATACGCCGGAGACTGATACGGTCCGGCCGGCTCGATCTCATCAGCTTCAGCTTCCTGTTCGGCCCTTTTGCGTCAATTCCCCTCATAACTGGACAATTTCAAAACAATTCCGCAAAATCCACAGCTATCAAAGTATCACCCGTCCATAACTGAATCATGTCCCGAATCCTGGTGCTGAACGGCCCCAATCTCAATCTGCTGGGTACCCGCGAGCCTGGCCTCTATGGGCATGCAACCCTGGAAGATATTCATGCAAGGCTGCGGCGATTGGCCCTCGAGGCCCATCATGAACTCGATTTTTACCAGAGCAACGCGGAACATGAGCTGATAGAGCGCATCCATGAGGCCCCGCGCAGCGGGGTGCGCTTCATCATCATCAACCCGGCCGCCTTTACCCACACCAGTGTGGCTCTTCGCGATGCCTTGCTGGGCGTGGACATCCCTTTCATCGAACTGCACCTGTCGAACGTGCATGCACGCGAACCCTTTCGCGCGCACTCCTATTTATCCGACATCGCCGTGGGTGTCATCACGGGCCTTGGCGCACAGGGATACGAACTGGCGTTCATGGCCGCAACGGCACGTCTAGCCCATAACCACAAATAGAGATGATCCATGGATATCCGTAAAGTCAAAAAACTGATCGAACTTCTCGAAGAGTCCAACGTCGCCGAGATCGAGATTCACGAAGGGGAGGAATCCGTGCGCATCAGCCGCTATACCGGGATGGTGCCGGCCGCGCCGCTTGCCATGCCCCAGGCGGCAATCGCCCCCACGGCGCCTGCCGCTCCCGCTGCCACATCTGCCAGCATCACGGAAGCCGAGACGCTCAGCGGCCATGTGATCCGCTCCCCCATGGTCGGCACCTTCTACCGCGCCCCGGCCCCCAATGCCAAGAACTTCGTCGAATTGGGCAGCCAGATCTCTGCCGGTGAGACGCTCTGCATCGTCGAGGCGATGAAGATCCTCAATCAGATCGAATCCGACAAGACGGGCGTCGTCAAGAAGATCCTGGTTGAAAACGGCCAACCGGTGGAATACGACCAGCCGCTGTTCGTTATCGAGTAAGTCTAATGATCGAAAAAATCGTCATCGCCAACCGGGGCGAGATCGCCCTGCGTATCCTGCGCGCCTGCCAGGAGCTCGGCATTCACACCGTTGCCGTCCACTCAACCGCTGATCGTGATCTGAAGCATGTCCGCCTGGCTGACGAAACGGTCTGCATCGGGCCGGCCCCCTCCGCGGGAAGTTACCTGAACATCCCGGCCCTCATCAGCGCGGCCGAGGTGACCGATGCAATCGCCATCCATCCCGGCTATGGCTTCCTCTCCGAGAACGCCGACTTTGCCGAGCGCGTGGAAAAAAGCGGCTTCATCTTCATCGGTCCCAGGCCCGAAACCATCCGTCTGATGGGAGACAAGGTCTCAGCCATCAATGCAATGAGAAATGCCGGCGTCCCCTGTGTCCCCGGTTCCAACGGCCCCCTGGATGACGATGATGAGCGCAGCCTCCGCCTGGCCCGAGAGATCGGTTATCCGGTCATCATCAAGGCCGCCGGCGGTGGCGGCGGACGCGGCATGCGCGTGGTGCATGCCGAGGCGGCCCTGCTCAACGCCGTTTCCATGACGCGAACCGAGGCCGGCGCGGCCTTCGGCAACAGCATGGTGTACATGGAGAAGTTTCTTGAGAACCCACGCCATGTAGAGTTCCAGATCCTGGCCGACACCCACGGCAATGCAATCCACCTGGGCGAGCGCGACTGCTCCATGCAGCGCCGGCACCAGAAGGTGGTGGAAGAGGCCCCGGCCCCCGGCATCACCGAGGAACAGCGTAACCGTATTGGCGAACGCTGTGCCGAGGCCTGTCGCCAGATCGGCTATCGCGGCGCCGGCACCTTCGAGTTCCTCTACGAGAACGACGAGTTTTACTTTATCGAGATGAACACGCGTGTCCAGGTGGAGCACCCGGTGACCGAGATGATCACCGGCGTGGATATCGTCAAGGAACAAATCTTCATCGCCTCCGGCCATCCACTCTCCTACCGGCAGGAGGATATCAGGCTGCACGGCCATGCCGTGGAGTGCCGCATCAATGCCGAGGACCCGAAGAATTTCATGCCATCCCCCGGTGACATCACCCGGCTGCACCTGCCCGGCGGCCCCGGCATTCGTGTCGATACCCACATCTACAGCGGATATCGCGTGCCGCCTCATTATGACTCCATGATCGGCAAGCTGATCGCCCACGGCGACTCTCGTGACTCGGCCCTGGCCCGCATGCGCACCGCCCTGCGCGAGATCGTGGTGGAGGGCATCAAGACCAACATCCCGCTGCATCAGGAGATTATGCGCGACGCAGCCTTCCAGGGAGGAGGCGCCAACATCCATTATCTGGAAAAGAAGCTCGGGCTTTGAAGCAGAGGGGATTGGTAACAGCCCATGGCCTGGCTACAGCTCCACCTGACCACCGACAAGGAGAGGGCGCCCCTGATCGAGCAGTTGTTCGAGACCCTGGGCGCCCTCTCGGTCACCCTCGTCGATGCCGGCGATGAACCCATTCTCGAACTCGGCCCCGGCGAGACGCGCCTCTGGAGCCAGATCCGCGCCACGGGCCTCTTTCCGGGCGATCGGGATCCGGATGGCCTGCGCGCCGAGCTGACCCAGGCCCTGCAAGCCGACATCTGCCGCCATCTGACCCTGGAGGTGCTGGATGACCGGGAATGGGAACGCTCCTGGCTGGACCATTTTCATCCCATGCGCTTCGGCAGGCGGCTCTGGATCCGTCCCAATGGCCAGGCCATTGAACAACCGGATGCCCTTGTGGTCGATCTGGACCCTGGGCTGGCCTTCGGCACCGGCACCCATCCGACCACCGCCCTCTGCCTGGAGTGGCTCGACGGTGCCGACCTCGCCGGCAAGACCCTGATCGACTTCGGCTGTGGTTCGGGCATCCTCGCCATCGCTGCTCTCAAACTGGGCGCACGGCTGGCCTTCGGCGCCGACCACGACCCCCAGGCGATCCTGGCGTCGAGAGACAACGCCGAGAAAAACAACCTGTCCTCCCGCCTGCTCCTGTTCGGGCCGGGTGAAACCCTGCCGGAGCCAGCCGACATCCTGGTCGCCAATATCCTTTCAGGCACCCTGATCGATCTGGCCGGAACCCTGGCCGGGTGGGTGCGCCCCGGGGGAGACCTGCTGCTCTCCGGCATCCTTGCACAACAGGCGGCGGCGGTCGCGGATGCCTTCAAGTTCGGGTTCCACATGGCCCCCCCGCGCGAACGGGAAGGATGGGTGTTACTGCACGGGGTCAGACTGGGATAAACTGTCTCCCATGCTTACCCGCTGCCCCAAATGCGACACCCTCTTTCGCCTGACCAGCGCCCAGATCGAGGCTGCTGACGGGCGTGTCCGCTGCTCCCGCTGCAATGAGGTGTTCAACGCCACCGAGCACCTACGCAAACCGGCGGACAGGGAGATCGAGGTCAAGCCCAGCCTGGCGCCAGAGCCCAAGCCGGCCGAGCCTCCAGCATCGCCGCCTCTGGAAGAGATCGCCCCGATCCCCCGGCCGATCATCGCGCACCCGGCCCCGGAGAGGGAGGCGCCAGAGCCTTCCAAAATCGACATCCTGTTGCAGCCGCAACGCAAGGAGCCCGGCATCGGCTGGTGGCTACTGGCCCTGCTGCTGGCCCTGGCGGCCGCCACGCAACTGGCCTGGCTGGATCGCCAATCCCTGATGCAGGACCCCCAGGGGCAGAAATTTCTGAACTCCCTGTGCGGGATACTGAACTGCACCCTGCCTCCGCGCCGGGCGCCGGACAGATTTCGCGTCCTGAGCCGGGACATGTCCAGCCACCCCCAGGCGAAAAACGCCCTCCTCTTTCTCCTGGTGATGGCGAATCAGGCCGATTTCGCCCAACCCTACCCCTACGTCCAGCTCAGCCTGTTTGACGCCAATCGCCACCCGGCGGGACAGCGCATCTTCAAGCCCGAGGAGTACCTGAGCGAAAGGCCCGAGGGCGACCTCCTCTCCCCCGATCACGCCGTCTATATCCGCCTGGAACTGGTCGATCCGGGCCCCGACATCAGTGGCTTCGAGATCAAATTCCTTTAGCCCCCGGCCTATAGTAGAGTACGGAGTTTTCCTCAAGACTCGGGCAGAGCATAGATGCGGATCGGACCCCATCGACTCGACAACAACCTGATCCTCGCCCCCATGGCAGGTGTCACGGACAAACCGTTCCGCGCCCTGTGCCGCCGCCTGGGTGCGGGTCTCGCCGTGTCGGAGATGATCAGCGCCAACAGCGGCCTCTGGGGAAACCCGAAGACGGTTCGCCGACTCGATCACAGGGGTGAGCAGGGGCCGATCTCGGTGCAGATCCTGGGCGCCGATCCTGAGGCCATGGCGGAGGCGGCGCGGATCAATGCCGACCGGGGCGCGCATATCATCGACATCAACATGGGCTGCCCGGCCAACAAGGTCTGCAAGGTCGCAGCAGGCTCAGCGTTGCTCCGGGACGAACCCCTGGTGGGCCGTATCCTGGAACGGGTGGTCGGGGCAGTGGATGTCCCCGTCACCCTGAAGATCCGCACCGGCTGGGACCCGGACAGCAAAAACGCCGTCCAGATTGCCCGCATCGCCGAGGCGTGCGGCGTCCAGGCCCTGGCCGTGCATGGCCGGACCCGCGCCTGCGGCTATTCAGGACTGGCGGAGTACGAGACCATCCGAGCGATCAAGCAGGGGGCCGGCATCCCGGTCATCGCCAACGGCGATATCGATTCGCCGGAAAAGGCGCGGGACGTATTGGAATTCACCGGGGCGGACGGCCTCATGATCGGACGCGCCGCCCAGGGCCGCCCCTGGCTGTTTCGCGAAATCGGTCATTACCTTGCCACCGGCGGCCGGCTTCCCCCCCCCGCGCCGGGGTGGATCAAGGCCCTGCTCCTGGAGCACCTTGACCTGATGCGGGAGTTCCATGGCGAGCGGCAGGCTGTGCGCATCGCCCGCAAGCATATTGCCTGGTACAGCAAGGGCTTCCCCGGCGGAAGCCAATTCCGGGCAGCAATCAATCAATCCGAGAGCAGTATCGAACAACGGGACCTCATCTGCGGTTTTTTTGACCGCCTGACATACCAGGGAGAATTAGCTGCATGAATGTCCGCAACGATATATCCAGCATACGGGTCCCGGAGCAGAGCCCGGACAGAACCCTGCGGGAATGCGTCAAGCTGACCCTTGATCACTATTTCTCGCAACTGGACGGACATGACACCAGCGGCCTCTATGACCTGGTGATCAACGAAGTGGAGAAGCCCCTGCTGGAGACCGTGCTGAGCCAGGCCAGCGGCAACCAGTCGCGGGCATCCGCCATGCTTGGCATCAGCCGCAGCACCCTGCGAAAAAAACTCGCCCGGCACGGAATGACCTGAAGGAAATCGAAAAACACTCTTTTCCGTCCTTAGGTGCGCAATCGGCACCTCCCTGTGCCGCTTCTCGATTTCCGTCTCTAAAAATTCAAGGGATGGAATTTTTAGAAGTCCCCTGAAAGAATAGCGCCCATCCATCCCATCAACAGAGATTCAGAGGGGACCCATGAGCATCACCCGAGCCCTGATCAGCGTTTCCGACAAGAGCGGCATTGTTGAATTCGCCCGCGCCCTGGCGGAGGCCGGCGTGGAAATTCTCTCCACCGGCGGCACCGCCAAGCTGCTGACCGAGAATAACGTGCCGGTCATCGAGGTCTCCGAATACACCGGCTTCCCCGAGATGATGGACGGCCGCGTCAAGACCCTGCACCCCAGGATCCACGGCGGCATCCTGGGACGGCGCGGGATCGACGACCAAGTCATGGCCACCAACGAGATTGGGCCTATCGATCTGATCGTGGTCAATCTCTACCCCTTCGAGCAGACCGTGGCCAAGCCCGGCTGCACCCTGGAGGACGCCATCGAGAACATCGACATCGGCGGTCCCACCCTGCTGCGCGCCGCCGCCAAGAACCATCGGGATGTCACCGTGGTGGTCGATGCCGCCGATTACGGCCGCGTCCTGGCGGAGATGAGGGCCAATGACGGCTCTGTCAGCGACGCCACCCGCTTCGATCTGGCGGTGAAGACCTTCGAGCACAGCGCCCGTTACGACGGCGCCATCGCCAACTGGCTCGGCGCGCGCACGGGCCCGGAGACGACCCGTTTCCCCCGCACCTTCAACATGCAGTTCAGGCAGACCCAGACCATGCGCTACGGCGAGAACCCGCATCAGAATGCGGCCTTCTTCGTCGAACATGGCATCAAAGAGGCCAGTATCGCCACTGCGCGCCAGCTTCAGGGCAAGGAACTCTCCTACAACAACATCGCCGACACCGATGCCGCCCTGGAATGCATCAAGCAGTTCAACGAAGGCCCGGCCTGCGTCATCGTCAAGCACGCCAACCCCTGTGGCGTCGCCCTGGGCGGCAACCTGCTCGAAGCCTACGGCCGTGCCTATCAGACCGATCCCGAATCGGCCTTTGGCGGCATCATCGCCTTCAACCGGGAGCTGGACGCCGAGACGGCCCAGACCATCTGCGAGCGCCAGTTCGTCGAGGTCATCATCGCCCCCAAGATATCCCAGGGCGCCATAGAGGCCGTCACCGCCAAGAAAAACGTCCGTCTGCTGGAGTGCGGCGCCTGGGGCGGCGAGGGCCTGGCCCGCCTCGACTTCAAACGGGTCACCGGCGGGCTGCTGGTGCAGGATGCCGATCTGCAACTGCTGAACGATACCAGGGTGGTAACCGAACGCGCCCCCACCGAGGAAGAGATGCGCGATCTGTTGTTTACCTGGCGGGTGGCCAAGTTCGTCAAATCCAACGCGATTGTGTACGGCAAGGGCGGCATGACCATCGGCGTCGGCGCGGGGCAGATGAGCCGCATCAATTCGGCCCGCATCGCCGCCATCAAGGCGGAACAGGCCGGTCTCCAGGTCAAGGGCTCGGTGATGGCCTCAGACGCCTTCTTCCCCTTCCGCGACGGCATCGACAGCGCCGCCAGCGTGGGGATCGCTGCCGTGATCCAACCCGGCGGCTCCATGCGCGATGATGAGGTCATCCAGGCCGCCAACGAGCACGGCATGGCCATGGTCTTCACCGGCATGCGCCACTTCCGCCATTGATTCAAGTACCTGCCGATTTGATGAACATCCACCCCACTGCCATCATCGAGGCGGGCGCCGCGCTTCACCCCAGCGTGAAGGTCGGCCCCTACTCCATCATCGAGTCCGGCGCCGTCATCGGCGAGGGCTGCGTCATCGACAGCAACGCGCGCGTCTACGGCCCCACCCGCATGGGCCGGAACAACCGAATCTGCCACGGCGCCACCATCGGCAGCGAGCCCCAGGACCTGGGCTACTCCCGTGACCGGGCCAAGCCCCTCACCATCGGCGATAACAACCACTTCAAGGAGGGGGTCAACATCAGCCATGGGATCAAAGAGGCGCAGGGGACGGTCATCGGCGACAACAATTACTTCATGGCCTTCTCCCATGTAGGCCATGACTGTCGGGTGGGCGACCATAACATCCTGGCCAACGCCGCGACCCTGGGCGGACATGTGGAAATGGAGCACCACATCTTTCTCTCCGGCCATGTGGCGGTGCATCAGTTCTGCCGTATCGGCGCCTAT
This sequence comes from Gammaproteobacteria bacterium, assembly GCA_018812525.1. Lineage (GTDB taxonomy): Bacteria > Pseudomonadota > Gammaproteobacteria > Chromatiales > Chromatiaceae > YD12-FULL-61-37. The sequence continues at coordinate 18,576 of JAHJDE010000096.1, read as the reverse complement.
GCCATGGTCAGCGGGGTCTGCGGCGTTGCCCAGGACATCCCCCCCTTCGCCCTGGCCAGCGGCTCCCGCGCCCGCTTCTCGGGCCTCAATCTGGTCGGCCTGCGCCGCAACGGCTTCGGCCAGGGACGCAGAACCGCCATCAAAGAGGCCTACCGGATCCTCTACAGCGCCGGCCAGAAACGCGATTCGGAGCTGCAACAACTGCTCGACCAGACCCCCAGCGCGGACATCCACCACATCATTGAATTCCTCAGGGCCAGCAAACGGGGCCTGATCTCGAAAGGAAAGGAGCGCTAAAGTGAAAATCCTCATCATCGGCGCCGGTGGACGCGAACATGCCCTGGCCTGGAAGGTGGCCCAGTCCCCCCTAACCACCCGGGTCTATGTGGCGCCGGGCAATGCCGGCACCGCCCGGGAAAGGAAGACCCAAAACGTCCCCATCCCCAGCGATGACATCGATGGCCTGGTCGCCTTTGCACGCGACAATGCCATCGACCTGACCATCGTCGGCCCCGAGGCCCCCTTGGTTGCCGGTATCGTCGATACCTTCGCCGAGGCCCGCCTCAAGTGCTTCGGCCCCACCGCCAAGGCCGCCCGGCTGGAGGGTTCCAAGGCCTTCACCAAGGACTTCCTCACCCGCCACAGGATCCCGACCGCCGCTTACGCCAACTTCACCGATCTCGGCCAGGCCCTGGCCTACGTTCGCCAACAGGGCGCCCCCATCGTAATCAAGGCCGACGGCCTGGCGGCGGGGAAGGGGGTCATCGTCGCCGAAACCCTCGAACAGGCCGAGGCCGCGGTGCGCGACATGCTGGCAGGTAACGCCTTCGGCGAAGCGGGGCATCGCGTGGTGGTCGAGGAATTCCTCGCCGGCGAGGAGGCCAGCTTTATCGTCATGGCCGACGGCAAGAATGTCCTGCCCATGGCCACCAGCCAGGACCACAAGCGCGCCGGCGATGGCGACACCGGCCCCAACACCGGCGGCATGGGCGCCTATTCTCCCGCGCCGGTCGTCACCGACGAGGTCTACCGCTGCATCATGGACGAGGTCATCTTCCCCACCGTTCGCGGCATGGCGCAGGAGGGCATGCCCTACACCGGATTCCTCTACGCTGGACTCATGATCATGGCCGACGGTTCACCCAAGGTCATCGAGTTTAACTGCCGCTTCGGTGATCCCGAGACCCAGCCGATCATGCTGCGCATGAAATCTGACCTGGTTGCTCACTGCCTCTCCGCCCTGGAGGGCAGGCTGGGCCGAGAAACCGCAGAATGGGACAAGCGCGCCGGCCTGGGTATCGTCATGGCCGCAGGGGGTTATCCGGGGAGTTACACCAAGGGCCTGCCGATCGCCGGCCTGCCACCGGCGGAACCGGAAGGGGTCAAGCTGTTCCATGCCGGCACCCTGGAGAAGGACGGCCAGACCCTCACCAACGGCGGCCGGGTCCTCTGCGCCACTGCCCTGGGTGCCACCGTCGGCGAGGCCCAGACCAGGGCCCATGCCCTGGCCGAAGGCGTCCGCTGGGATGGCGCCTTTTATCGCAGAGATATCGGCTTCCGCGCCATCGAGCGGGAACGGGCCTCCTGAATCGCCTCCCGCTCACCGACCGGCTGCGGGCCGCGACCGAAGAGCATCTCGCCCAGGCGGGGCCCCTCTTCCGGGCGGCCCGGAAGCATCCCCCGGAAGCTGTCGATATCCGCTTCGACCTGACCGGCCAGTCCGCTGGACAGGCAATGTACCGGGGACGGCATTGCTGTATCCGCTACAACCTCCAGATCGCCCATTACCAGCCCGAAGCCTTCATTGCACGGACTGTCCCCCATGAGGTCGCCCACCTGGTGACCCATATCTGCCATGGCCGGGTCAGACCCCACGGTCCGGAATGGCGCACGGTCATGGCCTTCTTCGGCATCCCCCAAGCCGAGCGCTGCCACAACTTCGATCTTCAAGGCATCCAGGTCCATCGCCAAGCGCGTTGGAACTACGCCTGCGCATGCAGTAGCCACCAACTCAGCACCACCCGGCACAACCGCACCCAGCAAGGCGGCCAAAGGTACCTCTGCGGTCGCTGCCGGCAGCCTTTGCGTTACCTGGGTTAGGCGTCGAGCAAGAATAACTTGAACATCTTGCATCTCGTCTTCAGGCCGCATTTGGCCGAACCTCAATCGCAAAATCCTCTACGTAGCGCTGCTACGCCTGCGGTTTTGCTCAATCGGTTCGACCAAATCTGACCTAAATCCGAGCGCAATATCGCCCAAGCTATTCTTGCTCGACGCCTTAATACACCGCAAGGCCATCGGCCAAGGGCTGGCCCCCATGTAGTGGAATGATAGTTGCCGGGAAGAGGCCTTCTCTTTCCCACAGGCAATATGCCATGCCCAAACTCCGTATCATGTTGGTCGAGGATTTGATCATCTGTTTCGCGGCAGAGCCGCTCCCACGGTAGGAGCGGCTTTGCCGCGAAAAGGGCACTTGCCGCCATTGCCTCTACGAATAACCTCCTGTCGCAGATATCCCATCATTAACCCGATGCGGTCATCATCGGCATGGACGCCCCGGGTCACGACACCCTCGGAAACCTGCGTCTCGTCCAGTCTACCCTGCCCTGCCCCCTGGTCATGTTCAGCCAGGATGGGGACCGGGAGACGATCCGGCGCGCGGTGCTGGCCGGCGTCAGCGTCTATGTGGTGGGTGGCGTTCAGCCGAAGCGGGTCCGGCCCATCCTGGACGCCGCCATCGCCCGTTTCGAGCAGTTCAGGGATCTTTCCCGTGAGCTGGACAAGACCCGAACGCAATTGCAGGAACGCAAGGTGATCAAGCGGGCCAAGGGGCTCATCATGGCCCATCGCAACCTGTCGGAACCCGAGGTCTATCAACTGCTGCGCAAGGCGGCCATGGACCGTAACCTGCGCATGGCCGAGGTGGCGGAGCAGATTATCGCAGCGGCGGACCTGTTGGGCACGGCAGGGTGAATCCCGTCGCACCAGTTCGGTGCTTTCCTGCTGGGGATTGACCTCCCATAGCGCCCCTCTTCCCCAGAATCTGCCTTGATGGCGCTGCAACCTCCAGCCCTTCCAATGGACCTCATGTCTGGCATGACACTTGCTAAACAATAATCAAGTTGAACATCTGTTTCGTGGCAGAGCCGCTCCCACGATAGGAGCGGCTCTGCCGCGAAAAAGGCACTTGCCGATCAGATAGTTGACCAGCACCAGATAGTCGAGGCCGGTGGAGAAGAAGCAGCGGATGGCGTCATCCGGACAACGGCGTCCGTCATCCCTCTCCCCCGTTCCCCGGAGGGGTGTAACGCGACGCCGTTTTTTTATTTTTAACAAGAGAAGGTTATCAAAATGAAATTGATCACGAGAGCGATCGACAAGAGACCCTGGGGCTGGATTCTCAGGGTGCTGGGGGCCGCCGGCCTGGCCGCGGGCCTGACCCTCACCGGCGGCACTGCCCTTGCCGCCCTGGGCGAGCCCGAGAAAGCAGACCTGAAATTCGGCTTCATCAAGTTGACCGACATGGCCCCCCTCGCCATCGCCTACGAGAAGGGCTACTTCGAGGATGAAGGCCTCTACGTGACCCTGGAGGCCCAGGCCAACTGGAAGGTATTGCTGGACGGGGTCATCGACGGACAATTGGATGGCGCCCACATGCTGGCCGGCCAGCCCCTGGCCGCGACCATCGGTTTTGGCACCAAGGCCGAGATCGTCACCCCCTTCTCCATGGACTTGAATGGCAACGGCATCACCCTCTCCAATGCCGTCTGGGAGCAGATGAAGGCACATGTGCCCAAACAGCCCGATGGCAAGCCACAACACCCCATCAAGGCCGACTATCTCAAGCCGGTGATCGACAAGTTCAAGGCCGAGGGCAAGCCCTTCAAGATGGGCATGGTCTTCCCCGTCTCCACCCACAACTACGAGTTGCGCTACTGGCTGGCGGCGGGCGGTATCCACCCCGGTTACTACGCGCCGAAGAAGGGCGACATCACCGGAACCATCGCGGCGGACGCCCTGCTGTCGGTCACCCCGCCGCCCCAGATGCCCGCCACCCTGGAGGCCGGGACCATCAATGGCTACTGCGTGGGCGAGCCCTGGAACCAGCAGGCGGTGTTCAAGGGGATCGGTGTGCCGGTCATCACCGACTACGAGATCTGGAAGGGCAATCCGGAAAAGGTCTTCGGCATGACCAAGTCCTTCGTCGAGAAGAACCCCAACACCACGGTGCGGGTGGTCAAGGCCCTGTTGCGCGCCGCCAAGTGGCTGGACGAGAACGGCAACGGCAATCGGCCCGAGGCGGTGAAGATCCTCGCCAAGCCCAACTATGTGGGTGCGGATGCCAAGGTCATCGCCAACTCCATGACCGGGACCTTCGAGTACGAAAAGGGCGATAAGCGCGCCGTGCCGGACTTCAATGTCTTTTTCCGCGACAACGCCACCTACCCCTACTACTCGGACGCGGTCTGGTATCTGACCCAGATGCGCCGTTGGGGCCAGATCCCGGAGGCAAAGCCGGATAGCTGGTACGCGGAAATCGCCAAGCAGGTCTACCGGCCCGACATCTACCGCAAGGCCGCCGAGGAGCTGATCGCCGAGGGCAAGATGAAGGCAGCGGAGTTCCCCGATTTCGCCAAGGAGACGGGATTCCGCGCCCCCCAGAGCGAGTTCATCGACGGCATCACCTATGACGGGACCAAGCCCAACGCCTACATCGACGGCCTCAAGATCGGGTTGAAGGGGCAGGAGCAGCCTTGAGACATGTAGCAGTTCGTAGGTCGGATCAGGCGTATTCCGCCGTAACCCGACGAGGGCCGGTACTCCCTGTTGGGTTACGGCGGGGTACCGCCTAACCCAACCTACAGGAATGATTTTTCGGATGAATCGAGGAAAAAGCATGAGCAAGACCACCCTTGCAGAGAGGCTTCGCCTCCCCGACCTGGGCCGGGCCGGGCAGCAGTTACTGGTTCCCGCCATCGCCATCATGCTCTTCCTGGGCCTGTGGGGCCTGGGGGCGCAACGGGTGCAGACCTCACTGGGTCAGTTGCCAGGGCCGGTCAAGGCCTGGGAACAGGCCCGCACCCTGTATCAGGAACATCGAGCGGAGCGCGACCGGGCAGTAGCCTTCCACCAGCGTCAGGAGGAGCGCAATGCCGCCCGCTTGCAACAAGATCCGGACGCCAAGATCCAATGGCGCAAATACACCGGCAAGCCGACCTTCTTCGATCAGATCCTCACCAGCCTTATCACCGTGGCGGCGGGTTTCCTCCTGGCCTCGCTGATCGCCATCCCACTTGGCGTCCTGTGCGGCATGAGCGACAACTTCTACCAAGCGATGAATCCCCTGATCCAGATCTTCAAACCAGTCTCCCCCCTGGCCTGGCTGCCACTGGTGACCATGGTGGTCTCGGCGGTCTATGTGAGCGACGACCCGCTGCTCTCCAAGTCCTTCGTCAACTCGGCCCTGACCGTCACGCTCTGTTGCCTCTGGCCCACCATTATCAACACCACGGTGGGCGTTGCCGGGGTCAGCAAGGATCTGATCAATGTAAGCCGTGTCCTGCGTCTGGGCTGGTTGACCCAGGTTGTCAAGATCGTCCTGCCCTCTGCCATGCCCATGATGTTCACCGGTCTGCGGCTGTCGCTCAGCATCGGCTGGATGGTGCTGATCGCGGCCGAGATGCTGGCGCAGAACCCCGGCCTCGGCAAGTTCGTCTGGGACGAGTTCCAGAACGGCAGCTCCAACTCCCTGGCCCGCATCATGGTGGCCGTGCTGGTGATCGGCTTCATCGGCTTCCTGCTCGACCGCGGCATGTTGATGCTGCAACGCCGGGTGAGTTGGGACAAGGGCGCGGTGCTGCGGTGATTCATTTCACGCAAAGGCGCAAAGACGCGAAGAGAAGTGCAGTGGAGAGCAACTCGATCCATGCGGCGCAGAGAGACCTTAGCGACTTGGCGTCTTTGCGCGAGATATAGGAGTTTCATATGAATGCTTACCTGAACATCGACCACATCAGCATCAGCTTCCCAACCGACAAGGGGCCGCTGAATGTGCTGAACAATGTCAGCCTACGAATGGAGAAGGGGGAGTTCGTCTCCCTGATCGGCCATTCGGGCTGCGGCAAATCGACGGTGCTGAATATCGTCGCTGGGCTGCTTCAGGCGACCAAGGGCGGGATCGTGCTGGAGAACCGTGAGGTCAGCGAGCCGGGGCCGGACCGCGCCGTCGTCTTCCAGAATCACTCCCTGCTCCCCTGGCTGACGGCCTACGGCAATGTCCGCCTGGCCGTGGATCAGGTCTTCAAGCGGAGCAAGAGCAAGCAGGAACGTCACGACTGGACCCTGCACAACCTGGAACTGGTACACATGGACCATGCCCTGGAGCGTCGGCCCGACGAGATCTCCGGGGGCATGAAGCAGCGTGTCGGCATCGCCCGCGCCCTGGCCATGGAGCCCAAGGTCCTGCTGATGGACGAGCCCTTCGGCGCCCTCGACGCCCTGACCCGTACCCACATGCAGGATTCGCTGATGGAAATCCAGGCCCGGCTCAACAACACGGTGATCATGATCACCCATGACGTGGATGAGGCGGTGCTGCTCTCCGACCGCATCGTCATGATGACCAACGGACCCGCCGCCACCATCGGCGAGATCCTCCCCATTGAGCTGCCACGTCCCCGTGACCGCCTGGCCCTGGCGGAGAACCCCACTTATAACCACTACCGGGCCGAAGTAGTGAAGTTCCTCCATGAACGACATGGGTCGCACCAGAGTGCCGCACCCCGAACAGAGGATTCCGAAAACAAACCCCGTCTGAAACTGGCAGCAGGTTAAGAGGCAACAACGATGAAGCGACAACGATTGGTTCTGATCGGCAACGGCATGGCCGGTGTCCGGACCCTGGAGGAGCTGCTGAAGCTGGCCCCCGATCTCTACGAGATCAGCGTGTTCGGCGCCGAGCCCCATCCCAACTACAACCGCATCCTGCTCTCGCCGGTCCTGGCCGGCGAAAAGGGATTCGAGGAGATCGTCCTCAACGGCCGCGACTGGTACGAAGAGAACGGCATCCGCCTTCACACCGGCGATCCGGTCGTGGCGATCGACCGGGCCAGGCGCCGGATAAAGACCCTTTCCGGTATCGAGGCGGAGTACGACCGGCTGTTGATCGCCACCGGCTCCAGCCCCTTCATTATCCCCGTGCCCGGCGCTGACCTGGAGGGGGTGATCGGCTTCCGTGATATCCGGGATGTGGAGCTGATGCTGGCCGCCGCCAGGCGCTATAAGAAGGCGGTGGTCATCGGCGGCGGCCTGCTCGGCCTGGAGGCGGCCAACGGGCTGATGAAGCAGGGAATGGAGGTGACGGTGGTCCATCTGCTCGACAGTCTGATGGAACGGCAGCTCGACAAGGCCGCGTCGGCGATGCTCAAGACCTCCCTGGAACAGCGTGGCATGGACTTCCGGATGGAGGCCCAGACGGCCGCCATCCTGGGCGATGGGCGGGTGGCCGGCATCCGGTTCAAGGACGGCTCCGAGATCGCGGCCGATCTGGTGGTCATGGCCGTCGGCATCCGGCCCAACGTCGAACTGGCGCAAGGGGCCGGCCTCTACTGCGAACGGGGCATCGTCGTGGACGATACCCTCCAGACCTACGATCCCAGCATCTACGCCCTGGGCGAGTGCGTCCAGCACCGGGGCCAGTGCTACGGTCTGGTGGCGCCCCTGTTCGAGCAGGCCAAGGTCTGCGCCAACCACCTGGCCGGTCTCGGTTACGGGCGCTATACGGGTTCGGTGACCGCCACCAAGCTCAAGGTCACGGGTATAGATCTCTTCTCTGCCGGCGATTTCCAGGGAGGGGAGGGGAGCGAGGAGATCCTGCTGCGCGACCCGGCCGGGGGTGTCTACAAAAAGCTGTGGATCCGGGGGGACCGGGTCGCCGGCGCGGTGCTCTACGGCAACACCATCGACGGGGCCTGGTATTTCCAGCTCATGCGCGAGGGGCGCGACATTACCGGTATCCGCGACCGGCTGCTGTTCGGCGAGGCCCATCTGGGCGACTCGGGCCACGGGGGCGAGAGCAAGGCGGCGGCCATGGCCGACGAGGCCCAGGTCTGCGACTGCAACGGCGTCTGCAAGGGGGACATCGTCAAGGCCATCACCACCAAGGGGCTCTTCACCCTGGACGAGGTCAAGGCCCACACCAAGGCCGCCGCCTCCTGCGGGTCCTGCACCGGGCTGGTGGAGCAGATCCTGGCCACCACCCTGGGCAGCGACTATTCGGCGCCGGAGCTGAAGCCCCTCTGCAAATGCACCGATTCCACCCACGACCAAGTGCGGGCGGCCATCCGCGATCTGCGATTGACCTCTCTGCCGGCCATCTTCGAGACCCTGGCCTGGCGCCGTGCCGATGGCTGTCCGGTCTGCCGCCCGGCCCTCAACTACTACCTGATCGCCACTTGGCCGAAGGAGGCGCGAGACGATCCCCAGTCACGCTTCGTCAACGAACGGGTCCACGGCAACATCCAGAAGGACGGCAGTTTCTCGGTGATCCCCCGCCTCTGGGGTGGCCGGACCACGCCGGCGGAACTGCGCGCCATCGCCGATGCCGCCGAGCGTTTCAATGTCGGCGAGGTCCACATCACCGGTGGCCAGCGCATCAACCTCCTGGGGCTCGATAAGGAACAACTGCCCGCAATCTGGGAGTTCCTCGGCGACCGGGGCCTGGTCTCGGGTCATGCTTACGGCAAGGCCTTGCGCACAGTGAAGACCTGCGTCGGTTCGACCTGGTGTCGCTTCGGCACCCAGGACTCCACCGGCATGGGGATCGAACTGGAGCGGATGACCTGGGGGTCCTGGATGCCGCACAAGTTCAAGATGGCCGTCTCCGGTTGCCCGCGCAACTGCGCCGAGGCCACCATCAAGGACTTCGGCGTGGTGGCCATCGACTCCGGCTGGGAACTGCATGTGGGCGGCAACGGCGGCGTCAAGGTGCGCGCCACCGATCTGCTCTGCCGGGTGAAGAGCCCCGAGGAGGTCAAGGAACACTGCGCCGCCTTCATCCAGCTCTACCGCGAGGAGGCGCGCTATCTGGAGCGCACCGCCCCCTGGCTGGAACGGGTCGGTCTTCCCTACATCAAGCAACGGCTATTGGAGAATCAGGTCGGCCGAAAGGCCTTGGCCAAGCGCTTCCACGAATCCCAGCGGATCGCCCAGCAGGACCCCTGGCGCGAACGGGCCGAGGGAAAAGAGGCCCACGAATTCGAACCCCTGAAGCGGGTGGGGGGAACGGCATGAAATCCGGACTTCTCACGCAAAGACGCCAAGGCACCGTAGGGGCGGGTTTAAAACCCGCCCGTACAAAAACAACGAGGATTAAGTCATGAAGAACCAATGGATCGAAATCGGCCGGATCGAGGATATTCCCCGGCAGGGCTCGCGGGTGGTGAAGACCCCTATCGAAGACATCGCGGTCTTTCGCACGGCGGACGACGGGATCTATGCCATCCGCAACCGCTGCCCCCATAAGGGCGGCCCCCTGTCGGAAGGCATCGTCTTCGGGGCCACGGTGGCCTGCCCTCTGCATAACTGGTGTCTGGACCTGAAGAGCGGCCAGGCCGTTGCCCCGGACGAGGGGACCGTGCCGACCTATCCGGTCCAGGTCGAGAACGGCTTGGTCTATCTGGACCTCAGCCAGATCGAAAGGGCGGCCTGAATTCGTAGGATGCCGGTGAGCGATAGCGAACCGCATCGTTCGCGTGGCCACTCCCGCCCGGTCCTTGATCGGTGCGGTTCGTACCTCACCGCACCCTACAAGGCGGCAAAGATGACACAGATGACAATGGCACCCATCATCAAAACGACCTGCCCCTACTGCGGCGTCGGCTGCGGTCTGGAGGTGGGGCGCACGGCCGGTGGCGCCATCGCCATCGCCGGCGACAAGGAACATCCCGCCAATTACGGCCGCCTCTGTTCCAAGGGCGCTGCCCTGGGGGAGACCCTCGGACTGAAGGGGCGGCTGCTTCATCCCGAGATCGCCGGGGGGCGGGCCTCCTGGTCTGAGGCACTCGATCTCGTCGCCCGCCGGTTCTCCGAGGCGATTCGGGATCATGGCCCGGATGCCGTCGCCTTCTATGTCTCCGGTCAGTTGCTGACCGAGGATTATTACGTGGCCAACAAGCTGATGAAGGGTTTCATCGGCAGCGGCAACATCGATACCAACTCCCGGCTCTGCATGTCCTCGGCGGTGGCCGGTCACAAGCGCGCCTTCGGCTCGGACACCGTGCCCTGCAATTACGAGGACCTGGAACAGGCCGACCTGATCACCCTAGTCGGTTCCAATGCCGCCTGGTGTCACCCGGTCCTCTTTCAGCGCATCCGCGCGGCCAAGGAGCGGCGGCCGGGGATGCGGGTGGTGGTGGTCGATCCGCGCCGCACGGCAACCTGCGACATCGCTGATCTCCATCTGCCGCTCAGGCCGGGGACGGACATCGCCCTGTTCAATGGCCTGTTTTCCTGGCTGGTGCGGCAGGGCCTTGCCGACGTTGCCTTCATCGAGGGGCATACCCGTTTTTTTGCCGAGGCCCTCGCGGCGGCGGACAGGGGCGATGATCCGGTCGAGGCCACCGCTGCCGCCTGTGAGCTGGAGCGGGATGCCGTGGAACGCTTTTTCGCCGGGTTCGGGGCGACAGAAATGGCCGTTACGGCCTTTTCCCAGGGCGTCAACCAGTGGTCCTTCGGGACCGACAAGGTCAACGCCATCATCAACTGTCACCTGGCCACCGGCCGTATCGGCAAGCCGGGGGCCGGACCCTTCTCCCTCACCGGCCAGCCCAATGCCATGGGGGGCCGCGAGGTGGGCGGTCTGGCCAACCAATTGGCAGCGCATCGGGACTTTACCCCGGAGGCGGTGGAAGCGGTCGGCCGGTTCTGGCAGGCCGGGCGCATGGCAGGCTGTCCGGGGCTGAAGGCCGTCGATCTGTTCGAGGCGGTGGCCGAAGGGCGTATCAAGGCGCTCTGGGTCATGGCAACCAACCCGGCTGTCAGTCTCCCGGACGCCGACCGGGTACGGGAGGCGCTGCGCCGCTGCGAGTTCGTGGTGGTCTCCGACTGTGTGCGCCATACCGACACCACGGCTTGCGCCCATGTCCTGCTGCCGGCCACCACCTGGGGCGAGAAGGAGGGCACGGTGACCAACTCCGAGCGGCGCATCTCCCGCCAGCGGGCCTTTCTCGATCCGCCAGTGGAAGCGAGGCCGGATTGGTGGATCATCACCGAGGTGGCCCGGCGCATGGGCCATGAAGAGGCCTTTCCCTACAGCGGTCCCCACGGAATCTTCGTCGAGCATGCCGCCCTCAGCGGCCTGGATAACGGCGGCGGGCGCGCCTTCGACATCGGCCCCCTGGCGGGACTGAGCCAATCCGAATACGAGGGACTGGCCCCGGTCCAGTGGCCGCTCACCTACCCAGGAACCAATGGCCGCTTCCCTTCTCCCTCTGGGAGAAGGTGGCCCGTAGGGCCGGATGAGGGAGAGATGGTCCGGTTCCAGGGCCAGAAGCCCTGGCCACGGGGCTGGACCATCTCTCCCCGTGCCGGAACGGCACGGATGTTCGCCGACGGCCGCTTCTTCCACGCCGACGGCCGGGCGCGTTTCATCCCCGTCGGCCAGACGGAGCCGGGCATCGATGCGGCATTCCCCCTGGTCTTGAATACGGGCCGCATCCGCGATCAGTGGCACACCATGACCCGCACCGGCAAGACGGCCCGGCTGACCGCGCACATCCCCGAACCCTTCGTCCAGATCCACCCCGAGGATGCCGAGAGGCAGGAAGTCACAGAGGGGGCATTGGCCCGAATCTCCACCCGCTTCGGCTCCATGCTCGCACGGGTGCGAATCAGCCCGGATCAGCGCAGCGGTTCCCTCTTTGTCCCCATGCACTGGAGCGAGGTCTTTTCTAAACAGGGCCGCGCCGGCGCCCTGGTCAACCCGGTGCGCGACCCCCTCTCGGGCCAGCCGCAGTTCAAAGGGACCCCGGCGTATATCCATCCCTATCGCCCCCTCTGGCATGCCTTCATCCTGTCGCGCCGGGAGCTTGCCTTGCCTGAGACCGCCTATCAGGTGCGGGTCCCTTGCAAGGGCTATACGCGATATGAACTGGCGGGGGATTCCCCCTTCGAGGGCGGTGCCCAGGCCAGGGAATGGCTCGACCGGGATGGCGATTGGATCGAATACGAGGACAGCGCCAAGTCCGTCTACCGGGGTGCGCGGCTGGTGGAGGCTAAACTGGAGTCCTGCCTCTTTGTCTCCCCCCTGCACGACTTGCCCCAGCGGGATTGGCTTGGCGCGCTGTTCGGGGAGGACGGATTGCCGTCCGAGGCCCGTGCCAGCCTCATGTCAGGCTGCCCGGCGGCGGGCCGGACATCGGACGGCCCCGTCCTCTGCGCCTGTTTCAATGTCGGCTATCAGACCATCCGCGACGCCATCCAGACCGGGGGACTGAATAGCCTGGAGGCCATCGGCACCGCCCTGAAGGCAGGGACCAATTGCGGCTCCTGTATACCGGAGATCAAGACGCTGTTGAAAGGAGATCCGGGCTGAATTTCTGCATCAGATAAGAATCAGAAAAAGGGTCTGACCTTTCCTTCTCCTTCGGTTCCTTTTCCGTTGTGCGCTTTTCCGTTCGTTATGTGCGTGATTGCTTGACAGCCCTTGGGTCAGAGCATTATAGGTTTATTCACGCCTGACAAAATAGGATATGGGGGGGGGGGTAGTCGGTTAGCGCCTCCTGGCACAAGATGTTGTGGGTATTTGCCAGAGATATCTCGTATATATGGTATGCCGCTAGCATTAGGTGGCGCTAACCGTCTACCCCCTAATAGGATTAAGTGCGAAGGTAACGGTGCCTGATCGGGGGACTGGAAAAATCAGGATTCGTAAGACGCCGATTCTAAGATACTTTTGTCATGATTTGGCGGAGGGGAGTCCGCTGAAACAGGGTCCGTAAACGATCGTAACAATCCGCTATCTGCCTTATATTCAGTAGTTTATTGTCCGGCATATTCCGCTCCGTTCCGCTATAATCCGCGCTTGATTGGGGGACCAATTGGGGGACTGCTCCGGGTTCGAATCCAGTAGGGCAAGGGTTCAAATCCCAAGCCTCCAAAAATACCCTAGAAACTTAATGGATTCAGTGAACGTGAGAAGAGTGGCATGGCAAATAAACTCACGGTTCGCAAGGTCGAGACTTCGGGAAATTTACGGCGACTGAATCCATAGCATCCCTCAGTTACGATTTCTCTCCACTGAAACCAAACCCCCTCAGCGCGCCCCGCCCCAAATCCCAACCCGCCCCTGTCTGGCCGTCCGTTCGGCATTCTCGTAAAGCATCCGGTCCACCTGGCTCTGTTCATGGGCGAAGCGCCGATACCAGCGGGCGTATCCCGCCCGGATAATGGCCAGATTGATGTCTCTGCTATCGACGACTACCTTGCCGACAATGCGGTCGTATTTGTCGACCTTTTCCCAATAGACGCTTGCCTCTTTCCCCTGGGCCAGGGAAACCAGGCGATCCCTGGCCCCTTGACTGAAGGCCTTGCCTTTCTCGGGTGCGTTGATGCCGGCAAGGCGGATGCGGTGACGCTCACCTGCCTTATCCATCAGATGCAGGGTATCACCGTCCACTACCCAGACTACCCAGCCGGTCATGACAGCGGCGTTGCAGGGACCGGCGAGCAGCAGGATCAGGAGGGCTATGAGGGCATGGGGTTTAGACAAGGTCCTTCTCCAGGCTGAAATAGTGAACCCGCTCCAGATGGCCGGCATTAATACTGCTTGCGGACCAGGGAGCGGGTTTGTGGAGCCAGCAAGAGTCGGCTCTGAGTTCAGTGTAGACGAGTTGAGGAGGGAGGCAAGGGCAGGAGGCGCATTCAGGCAGGGCCACGTCATTTAACACCCTAACCATCTGGGAGTACGTGGTGGGGCGGGTTATGCCCGCCATTCGAAGCCTCGGCGCATCCCGATGTCGGGCACAGCCCGACCCGTTCTGGGAAGTTAGATGACGTTGTCCTGCCCTGGCTCAGGCAGGTCAAGATCCCACCCTGATTTCGGGCTATGCTTGCTCAAGTAACCAACAAGGAGCCCGGCTATGTCCGACAGCTACACCGAAACCACCAGCCGTTCCTGGGGCAGTCGCATTGGCGGCTCTTTCAAGGGGATACTCGTCGGCCTGATCCTGTTCGCTCTTAGTTTCCCGCTGCTCTGGTGGAACGAGGGGCGCACAGTAGAGCGTCATCTGGCTTTGCAGGAGGGCGCGGGGCTTGTGGTCTCGGTGGACTCCGAGGTTCTGGACCTGGCCAACGAGGGCAAATTGATCCACACCACCGGCACGGCCATCACCAAGGAGACCCTGCGCGATCCGGAGTTCGGCGTCTCCGTCGAAGCCTTGCAGTTGATCCGGCAGACCTCCATGTTCCAGTGGCACGAGCGCACCGAGTCCAAGACCGAAAAGAACCTGGGCGGCAGCGAGACCACCAAGACCACCTATTACTATGAGCGGCGCTGGAACACCGGCCTGATCGACTCCAGCGGCTTCCGCCAGCCGGAGGGCCACGAGAACCCCGCTTCCCTGCCCTACCCTTCCCGCACCTTCACCGCCAGCAATGCAACTCTCGGCCAGTTCCGCCTGACGCCCGATCAGGTCGACGAACTCTCCAGCCCGCAACCCCTGGCCATCGGCAGCGGCAAATTTACCCAGCTTCCACAACCCCACCAACTCATGGGCAACAGCCTCTATCTCGGCGCCGATCCCGATGATCCCCGCATCGGCGACATGAAGATCACATTCAGCCAGACCCCCGCCGGCCCTGCCTCCATCGTCGCCATGCAGCAGCGGGGTGGCTTCGCCCCCCATCGACCCAAGGCAGGCAGCTCCATCCTGCTGATCCAAACGGGCCTAGCCAGCGCGGAGGAGATGTTCAAGGCGGCTGAACAGGCCAATATCTTCTTCGCCTGGCTGCTACGCCTCCTCGGCTTCGCCCTCATGTTCATCGGCCTGCGTCTCATCCTCGGCCCCCTGTCGGTCCTGGCCGATGTCGTCCCCTTCATCGGCTCCATCATATCCTTCAGCACCGGGACCCTCGCCTTCCTCCTCGCCCTGCCGTTCACCCTGCTGACCATCGCCCTCGCCTGGATCTTCTACCGGCCGCTGTTGGCAGTTGGCCTGATCGCGGCCGCCATCGGCGTGTTCATCGGGGTTTGGCACCTCAAACGCGGCAAAGCAAGCGCAACGGATTCACCCACGCCGGGCGCCATCGTCGATCGCGGCTGATTCCACCTCGCCGCTGGGCCTAACCCAAAGGCCATTAGCCTGAAAATACGCGCTGCAAGCGCACGTTCGGCGTGGTCGATGCGGGTGATCTCGATACCGGCATGGTTACCGACGCCAACGGTAACTTCTACATCGATGCCTCCCTGACTGGGCCGATCCTGGCGGCGGGGTGTGTCAATATCGACACGGGTAACGAACCCCAAGCCGTGGCGGTAGTACAGGCCGCCTTGGGTTTGCCAGACATCGATCTGCTTATCTTCCCCCCTGATGCCACGGCGGTTGCTGTACAAAGAGTGGCGGCGCAGGTCGCCTCCATTCTGGTCCTGGCCCAGTCCAATGATCCTACGTCGGTGGCTGTGATAATCAACAACCTCGTTGGGCAGATTACGAATGGAACCCGCATTGATCTGACCAATGCCACTGACCTGGGCGTTATCCTTAATGGGTCTCTGGTTACCAATGCGGCGGCCAATCAAACCGCCACCATGGCCATCGCGAGTGCCACGAGTCTCACCGGGATTACCGATGCCCAGGGAGAGCATATGGATGTTGACGACTGCGCTCACACTTTATCTTCGTCAACAGCCGCCGCGACAAGATCAAAATTCTCTACTGGGAGAAGAGCGGTTTTTGCCTATGGCAAAAACGGACGTCATTCCCGCCAAGGTCCGGGTATTGCGGCATGTGCGCTTCAAGTATGCCTGCAAAACCTGCGAGGAAGGCGTCAAGACCGCCCCCCTTCCGCCGCAACCGATCCCCAAGAGCAGCGCCTCGCCGGGTTTGCTGGCCCACATCGCCGTGGCCAAATATCAGGATGCCTTGCCCCTGCACGGCAGGAGGCCATTCTGGGCCGCGCCGGGATCGAGCTGAAGCGTCATACCCTGGCAGGCTGGATGATCCGTTGCGCCGCCGTGATCGATCCCTTGATCAACCTGCTGCGAGAAGGCTCGGATGCCTATGACATCCGCCTGATGGACGAAACGCCGGTACAGGTCTTGGTCGAGGAGGGCCGATCACCGACGGCCCGATCCTACATGTGGCTGCAACGGGGCGGTCCGCCGGACCAACCGGTCATCCTGTTCGTCTATGATCCGTCACGTAGCGGCGCCGTGCCGAAACAGCTGTTGGCCGACTACAAGGGCTGGCTGATGACGGATGGCTATGACGGTTACAACCACCTGTCGGACGACATTGTGCGTGTCGGCTGCTGGGCTCATGCCCGGCGCAAGTTCGACGAGGCAATCAAGGCGCAGGGCAAGAAAGACAAGGCCAAGCCAAAAACGGGCCGGGCCCACCAGGGCCTGGCCTATATCCAGGCGCTCTATCGCATCGAGCGGGAGGCGAAGGATAGAGAGCTGTCGCCGGAAGATCGCGGACTGCTGCGTCAACAAAAGGCCCGCCCCATCCTCGACGATCTTAAGGCCTGGCTGGACAAGTCGTTACCGCACGTGCCGCCCAAGAGCGCCATCGGCAATGCCTTGCACTATCTGAACAACCAGTGGCCGTATCTGATCCGCTATCTGGAGGATGGCCGCCTGCCGATCGACAACAATTTGGCCGAGCGGGCCATCCGTCCCTTCGTCATCGGCCGCAAGAACTGGCTGTTCAGCGCCACGCCCGCCGGGGCCCACGCCTCAGCCAAGCTCTACAGCCTGATCGAGACGGCCAAGGCCAACGGGCACGAGCCCTATGCCTACCTGCATCAGGTTTTTAAAAAGCTGCCGGCGGCAACCACCGTCGAGGAAATCGAGCAACTGCTGCCGTGGAATATCACCCCGGAGGAAGTTACCGGTCTTTCAGTATAAGCGGTAGGTGAGGTTAAATGATCGGGTACAATAAACACCTAGCAATTCTCAATCCGAATAACTATCAATGCCTGCATTACTGGCTAAAAACAATAATACACTCAATGAGTTACAGGCGATAGGGTTGTTAATCGTGCCCATAGAATACGATGATCACACTTACTCAGCTACGATCGGTTACGAACCGCAGGAAGGGGATATACAAAACAATGACTTATGACGCATGTATCAGGAAGCAAACTTCGATGTATCACGCCACATAAAACGACAAAAGCTTCAACATGTTGTTTTATAATAAATTACGCATTTAGAATTGCTGATATACACCACATGAATGTTCAAGTTATTTCCTTACAAGCGTTAGGGTAGCTTTGGCCCGGCCCCAGCCGTGGGGCGATTTGTTTCGATGGGGAGGACTATAGATGCGAATTGCACGATTCATAGACACTGGGGGACTGACGCGCTATGGCATCGACCGGGGTGATCCGGAGCTGGAGATCCTGGAAGGGGATCTTTATTCGGGCCTCAGCCCCACTGGCCAGACCGCGACCCTGGCCCGGCGCTTGGCCCCCCTGGTCCCGGTGAATATCTTCTGCATCGGCCTCAACTACCGGGCGCATGCGGCCGAGACCGGGGCCAGGCTTCCCGAGAACCCCGTGGTCTTCATGAAGCCCACCTCCGCCCTGGCCGGTCCCGATGACGAGATCCTGCTCCCGGCCTGCTGCACCCGTGGTCCCGAGGTGGATTACGAGGCCGAACTGGCGGTCGTGATCGGCAAAACCGCCCGCAATGTGGAGACGGCAGTCGCCCTGGATCACGTCTTGGGCTACTGCTGCGCCAACGATATCTCCGCCCGCCGCTGGCAGAAGCACGGCGGTGGCGGCCAGTGGGTACGCGGGAAGAGCTTCGATACCTTCTGTCCACTCGGTCCGGTGTTGGTTACCGCGGAAGAGATACCCGATCCGCAGAAGTTGCGGGTCCGCGCTCTCTTGAACGGCGATGTCATGCAGGACGGCAACACGACGGACATGATCTTCAGCGTGGCCGGACTCATCAGCTTCCTGAGCCGCGACACCCGTTTGCTGCCCGGCACGGTCATCCTGACCGGCACCCCGGCCGGTGTCGGTTTTACCCGTACCCCCCCCGTCTTCCTTGCCCCAGGGGACGAGATCCGGATTGAGATCGAGGGCATCGGCCAGCTGAGCAACCGGGTGCGCCAGGGTCGGTGTGATCTTGGACAGGGTTCCACCGCCGGGCGTGAAAATTAAAGTGGACCCCTAAGTGGAATAGAGGTGCCTGTCGGGGCCATACATACGCCGCATTACGGAACACCATGGCAATGAACTCCATGGGAAATCGGATCTGGTGCAAGGTGAAATGAGCAACAAAGCGGCAAGTCAGTTGATTGCGGAGATGGATGGAACCATGATCCCCATGGTCGCCTTTGCAGA
>JAHJDE010000095.1 GCA_018812525.1 Gammaproteobacteria bacterium | reverse complement strand
TATGGGTATATCCTTTGCTCCCCGCCTTTCGCGAGCTGCTCGTTTGTCCCTGAGCGGTTAGTGGGTTGGCCGAATATTTACTTGAAAATGGCGGTTCATCCCTGAACCGCAAGAGGTTCTTGCAGTTTTGCAAGAACCTCTCAGGTCAGACTTTATCGGGCCATGCCGATGCTGTATCTTAGCCGCCCATGCAACTGCAACCCATGACCAATATCGCCGTCCGCGCCGCCCGCGCCGCCGGCAAACTGCTGATGCAGTATTACGACCGCGTCGAGTCCCTGACCGTCGCCGACAAGAGCCGCAATGACTTCGTCACCGAGGTCGACCGTGGCGCCGAGCGC
Source organism: Gammaproteobacteria bacterium (assembly GCA_018812525.1). Classification (GTDB taxonomy): domain Bacteria; phylum Pseudomonadota; class Gammaproteobacteria; order Chromatiales; family Chromatiaceae; genus YD12-FULL-61-37. The sequence goes on along the minus strand of JAHJDE010000095.1, from coordinate 10,221 downwards.
GAGATCATCCAGATCCTGCGCAAGGCCTACCCGCACCACGCCATTCTGGCCGAGGAGTCGGGCGAGCATGACGGCAACGATTACCAGTGGATCATCGACCCCCTGGACGGGACCACCAATTATCTGCACGGTTTCCCCCAATTCGCCGTTTCCATCGCCTGCACCCATAGAGGTGAACTGCTTTCCGGCGTGATCTACGATCCCTTGAAGGATGAGATGTTTACCGCGGACAGGGGCGGCGGCGCCCGGCTCAACGACCGCCGCATCCGCGTCACCGGTCGCAAGAGTCTGGAAGGGGCACTGATCGGCACGGGCTTCCCTTACCGCGAGCAGCGTCATCTGGATACCTACACCGAGATGTTCAAGGCCATGATCAAGGACACCGCCGGCCTGCGCCGGCCTGGTTCCGCCGCACTGGATCTGGCCTATGTGGCCGCCGGCCGCCTGGATGGCTTCTGGGAGCTGGGCCTGTCGCCCTGGGACTTCGCCGCCGGGGCCTTGCTGGTGCGGGAGGCAGGCGGCAAGGTGAGCGATCTGGCCGGCGGCGCCCGCTTCATGGAGACCGGCAACCTGATCGTGGGCGGGCTCAAGGTCCATGGGGCCATGCTGAGCCTGCTGAATCCCTTCCTGCACGAGGGCCTCAAGGCCTGAGTCAGCCCTGTAGGTTGGGTTACGGCGCGCACCAGCCGTATTTAGAGAAACGAGATGCCTTAGGGTTTGCGCGTCTAACCCAACCTACTTGCTAAAGGTAGTTGCCATGTCAGAGTCGGGCGTATTGATTGAAGGTCGGTTGAAACAGCTTGAGCGGCATCTGGAACAGGAAAATCCGGTGTTGCTCGACACGGTCCGGGGCTTCCGCCAACTGGACAGAATCGCCTACCGCATGGGGCTGCTGGAGCGGGATGAGTCCTTCGCCACCCACATCTCCTGGTGGCCGTTGATCGCGGTGCTGGGCACCTTCTCGTCCGGCAAGTCCACCTTCATCAACGGCTATCTGAACGAGCGGTTGCAACGCACCGGGAATCAGGCGGTGGACGACAAGTTCACCGTGATCTGTTTCAACCGGGAGCAGACGGCCCACGCCCTGCCCGGCATTGCCCTCGATTCCGATCCCCGCTTCCCCTTCTATCAGATCAGCGACGAGATCGAGAAGGTCGCCAGGGGCGAGGGCAGCCGTATCGACGCCTACCTGCAACTCAAGGCCTGCCCCAGCGAGCAGTTGCGTGGCAAGATCCTGATCGACTCGCCCGGCTTCGACGCCGATGCCCAACGTACCTCGACCCTGCGCATCACCGACCACATCATCGACCTCTCCGACCTGGTGCTGGTTTTTTTCGATGCCCGCCACCCGGAGCCGGGCGCCATGCGCGACACCCTGCGCCACCTGGTGCGCGAAACCATCAGCCGCAACGATTCAGGCAAGTTCCTCTTCATCCTCAACCAGATCGACACCACCGCCCGCGAGGACAACCCGGAAGAGGTGATCGCCGCCTGGCAGCGCGCCCTGGGCGAACAGGGCCTGACCGCCGGCCGATTCTTCACCATCTACAACCCCGAGGCGGCCATCCCCATCGAGAACGAGGCCCTGCGCAACCGCTATGAGTCCAAGCGCGACGCCGACATGGGCGAGATCATCGGCCGCATGCAGCAGGTGGAGATCGAACGGGCCTACCGCATCATCGGCGCCCTGGAAAAGACGGCCAGTGACATCGAGGACAGGGTCGTCCCAACCCTCCGCCAGACCCTCGCCCTCTGGCGCAAGCGGACCCTGATCGCTGACGCTGTGATCCTCGGCCTGCTGCTTATGGGGCTGATCTGGCTGGGTCTGAGTTTCGACCTCTGGAACAGCCCGCCCGCCTGGCTCAGCGGCCCGACGGGCTATGCGATCGGTTTCCTCCTGTGCGCGGCCCTGGCCGGCATCCATTTCACCGTCCGCGCCCTGACGGCCAGGGGCCTGATCCGGCCGCTCCGCCACAAGGAGAAGGGATTGGGCATTCGCGGCGACCTGATCAAGGCCTTCCGGCGCAGCACAAGACCCTGGCGCAGCATCTTCTTCACCCGCCCGGCCGGCTGGGGGCGGCGGACACGCCGTCAGCTCGTCGAGATCCTCCACCAGACCGACAATTATGTGCAGCGCCTCAACGACCGCTTCACCAACCCCTCTGGTGCGGTGCGCAATGCCCCCCCTACTCCCCCGGCTGAAGACGGATCTAAGGGTCATGGGGCGAGCCGAGCCACCACATGGGGTTGAAGGGTCGCCTCGTCCCCTTCGACTTCGCTTCCTTCGACTCCGCTTCCTTCGACTCCGCTCAGGACAGGCCTGACCGTTCCCTCCCCCCAACCCCCTCCCGGAGGGAGGGGAGCAAACGAGTGCTTCGCGACTTTCAGGGTAATACAGCATGACGACACCAACCCTTCCCCACATCAGCGTCCCGCCCCACCCCGTCTGGCCCCTGCTTGAACCCAAGCAGAAGCGGGCGCTGATGGATCGGATCAAGGCCTATTTGAAACGGGAAAAGGCCGTGCTGGTCGCCCACTACTATGTGGATGGCGATTTGCAGGCCCTGGCCGAGGAGACGGGCGGCTGTGTCGCCGACTCCCTGGAGATGGCCCGCTTCGGCGCGGAACAGGACGCCGATACCCTGGTGGTCTGCGGTGTGCGCTTCATGGGCGAGACCGCCAAGATCCTCAACCCGGAGAAGCGGGTGCTGATGCCCGACATCAAGGCCAGTTGCTCGCTGGACGACGGCTGCCCGGCCGATCTCTTCAGCGCCTTCTGCGACCAGTATCCGGACCACAGGGTCGTGGTCTACGCCAACACCAGCGCCGCCGTGAAGGCCCGCGCCGACTGGATGGTCACCTCCAGCATTGCCCTGCCGGTGGTGCAGCACCTGCACGAACAGGGGGAGAAGGTCCTCTGGGCGCCGGACAAGCACCTGGGCCACTACGTGCAGAAGATGACCGGGACCGAGATGGTCCTCTGGCCCGGCGCCTGCGTGGTGCATGAGGAGTTCAAATCGGTCGCCCTGGAACGGATACGCCGGCTCCACCCGGAGGCCGCTGTCCTGGTCCACCCGGAGTCGCCGGACAGCGTGGTGCAGCAGGCCGACCTGGTGGGCTCCACCACCCAGTTGATCAAGGCCGTCACCGAGCTGCCCAACCCGGAATTCATCGTCGCCACCGACGAGGGAATCTTCTGGAAGATGCGCCAGCTCGCCCCGGACAAGAAGCTGATCGCCGCCCCTACCGCCGGCGAGGGTGCCACCTGCGAGTCCTGCGCCCACTGCCCCTGGATGGCCATGAATGCATTGCAGAACCTGGCCGACTGCCTGGAAAAGGGCGCGCCCGTGATCCGGGTCGATCCCCTCATCCGCGAACGGGCCATCCTGCCGATCCAGCGCATGCTCGCCTTTGCCCGGGAACGGGGGATCGGCAGCAGGCAAAAATAACCCCGCCGGACAGCAACGGCTGAGGTTCTAGCAAAATCATTTTGCAAGTTCCTCGTATCCGTTCACCCCCCCTCCCTTTGGGAGGGGGTTGGGGGGAGGGCAATCCAAAATAATGCCTTGAATTTATTAGGTCACCCCCTCCCTAACCCTCCCCCACAGGGGGAGGGGACTGAACGGTTACAGTTCCTCGGCTATCTGCGCGTCGGTATGCACGGCGGCTCAACAGACCCTCAGGCTATCGCACCCTGCCGGCCAGGAGCTGAACCCAGCGCGACAAGAGCATGGTCAGTAACACGGCAACGGCGAAGGCATAGGAGCCGTATTGAACCTGGACCGAGGCCATGCCGCGTAGTTTGACGCTGACCACCAGCAAGGCGACGACGAAGACATCGAGCATGGACCATTTACCAATCGCCTCCAGCCAGTGCAGGGGGCCGTGATGGCGGTCACCCGGCAGATTGACGGCGGCGGCCAATAGGAGCAGCTTCAGGAGCGGGAAGAGGATGCTGAAGAGACCGATCAGGATGAAGAGAAACCACTCACGGTCCACCCAAAGGTCCCGCAGCCCAGAATAGAGGGAGACCTCATTGGTGAAGATCAGGAACTTCTCCAGGGTCATGAGGGGGGCGAAGACGCCCACCGCCAAGAGCCCCCCGGCGGCCAATAGCAGGGGATTGAGCACCCTCGCCTGCAAGGGAAAACGGCGGCGCAGGCTGGATCTCATCGCTCCTCCCGCTGGTAGATGATCGAACCGGTGCCCGAGTGGATGCCGAAACTCGCCACAGCGGAGGGATCGTCGTCATAGAGGTCCCCATCGGGTCCCTCATCGATCCCGTTCCAGTCGTATTTGAGCCAGGCGGGGGCGCTGGCGGTCAGATCGAGGGGACCGACATTGCCGTCCCCCGGTGCTTGCAGGTTCAGGTTGAAGCCGTTGACACCGGGCGGTTGTATGTATTGGCGGGTCGGGTCGGTGACCGGTGGACAGGCGAAGGCCCCGCTCAGACCTGCGTCGTCGAGGATACAGCTCTCTGCCAGGGCCAGGGCATCGCCCGGCTCCGGGTCCGCCAGGGTGATTCCGCCGAGACTGGTACAGCTATCATCGGTGCTCAGGGTGAAGATCGGCTCCCCCCCGGATACAGCACTCACATGCTCCACCCGCAAGGGCAGGGCCAGGGGCTGCAACTCCGAGCCGTGGGCATTGATGAAGGTCAGCCGGCCGAAACGGATGCGGGTCCCGCCCGCGCCCACATCGATGGGCAGCGGCAGGTTGCTTGCCGTGACGCCATCATCGTCGGTCATGCCATTGACCTGGAGCTGAACGGCGGGCGTGAAGGGGTCCACCCGGTCGTTGGCGGCCCGGCCATAGACGAAGGTGTCGTCCCCAAGGGTAAAGTCATAGGCGCCATTGACCGGGGCACCCAGCCCATCGGTCGCCTGGGCCAGGGCGACCAGGGCGGGGTTCCATTGCAGGCCGACAGGCGTGGCGCCATCCAGCCCCATCTTTGCCGAATCACCAGTGACCGCAGGCATGGAGAGGGAACCCGTGGTCAGCTTGCCGTAGCTGCCGTTGTAGCTCTGGGTAACGGCGCTGGGGGTCAGGCCGTTGTAGGCGGTGACACGGAGCACCGGCCGGGTGTCGTAGGCGATGGATTGACCCTGGTAGCTGAAGGTGCCGCAATTCCCCGCCAGGCTGCCGTTCTCGGTCACTGCGACCTGAAAATGATCCGGTGTGAAGCGCCCGACCCAGGCCGTATTGCCACTATTGCCGAGGTTGCAGCCGTATTTACCCCCGACGGCGCTGTTGGAGAAATCGGCGGTGCAGTCGCCGGTAGCACTATCGATGGCGGTAAAGCCGTCGTCGTAAAGGCCCTGGGTCTGTAAGCGGAAGGTGCCCACCTCGCTGTAGTTGAAGGCACTGCCGCTGGCCCGCCCGCTGAGGGCATCGGCAGCGGGAAACAGCAAGGGTGATAGCGTACCCGTCGCAATCGCTCCGGCATGGGCCTCCAGTTTCGCGGGATCGATCTTCGGCGTGCCGTCATAACCGACGCCGCCATCGGCATGGAGGCTAAAGTTCTCGCCCGCCCTGGCCTTGGGATCGCCGCTGCTACCCCCGTTGGTCAGGGTATCGGCGGTCAGGGTCAAGGCCGTGGGACGCAGGCTGAAACTATCGGTGGAGCAGCCGACCACTGTCGTGGCCCCACCCGTGTCGGTCACCCGGCAGCCGAGGGAGCGATAGGCTCGATTGATCGTCCACCCCGGTCCAATCTTGCGACCGGCGTCCGCCGCCGTGAAGGTCAGATTCTGCGAAGCGATGGGGGCGTAGGTCCCGCAGGTGCCGCTGCTGGTGTCCACCAACTCCACTGCCACCGTGCGGTTGGCGTCAATGGCGTAACTGGTCTCCACCGCATCGGCCACGCCGTTGCCGTCGGCATCACGCAGGGCCGCCACATCGAACTGAAAGGCCTGCCCCACCAATTTGGTGAACAGGTGGCCGGTCAGGGCATTGGCCTCGCTCGACTCGATGCAGTTGAAACCGAAGGGATCGACACCGCCGGGGATGGAACAGGGGTGGGTCAGGGCCATCACCGCCTGGATATCGCCCTGATTCAGCACCTGGTTGTAAAAGCGGACTTCATCCATCCAGCCGGGATAGTCGTTGGTCGCCGTGCCGCCGATCAGGGTGGCCGAGGCGGCGTTCAATGCATTCAGGTTGGTGCTGGTCGCGGTCAGATCCAGGGCGCCGTTGATGTATATCTTGACCTCACCGGTGGCACGGAAGCGCGTCACCGCCACATAGGTCCAGGTGTTGTTGGCGAGGCTTGAGCTGGAGAGAAACTCCACGTCCTTGATGACGAACAGGATCTTGTTTCCGCCGCTCCTTTTGCCCATGACGGCGAAGTCGTCCGCCGCGCCGGCCAGATCGGCCCATATCAGGGGGGCGTTGTCCCACCAGTTGGCGTTCTGGGGCCAACTCCCCTGCCGACGAAGCCAGAAGCCGATAGTGAAATCCTCCGCCACCGGCCGACCGATCTGGACATACTTGCCCGCCCTGTCGAATACCCCATAGCGGCAGGTACCGGGGCTGCCCGCGATGGCGGGGCTGGCGCTGGCGGTGGTTGCCCCGCCATAGGCCGTCCCGTGCAGCCCCGAGCCGCTGGTGTCGGTGACTTCTCCGCTGGTGCCGTTCCAAAGAGGCTTCTCCATCCAGTATTCGGCCACCGGCTGATAGGCATTCTTGGTAACGCAGACGTCGTCCGCATGCCAATAATCGTAGTCACTGCCGCTGCCCCCCGTGGTGCGCAGCCGCATTTGGAACCCGGCATGCATGGCGTTGGCGGGCAGGCTGTAATTGACCTGGACGATCTCCCCCTGCGTCCCGCCTCCCGCCATGCTGGCGATGGTCCGCCAGGCGCCGGTATTGTCCAGATATTCAAAATAGAGATTCTCGCCGGCGTCGGGGTTCTCACTGAAACTGTCCGAGCCCCGCCGCAGCCAGGCCGTGACATTGGCCTGGGTGACATGGTCGAGGGAAAGCGCCCGCGAGGTGGCGCTGGCCGCTCTCCAGCGCAGGACCAGGGCATTGCCCGCCGATTGATAGGTTTGATTGCTAGTGATGACATTGCTGATATTGCTCAGGGTCCAGTTGCCCAGCCCGCCCTCGAAATCGTCGCAGAACTGTTTGATGAATCCGGTCACGGGCAGCCCCAGCTCGGTGATGGCAATATCATCCAGGTGCCAATAATCGAAGTCGGATCCGCTGCCGGTGAGTAGACGAAACCTGAGGCTGAAACCCGCATGCAGGGCAGCGGCAGGCAGGGTGATCTGTTCCTGGATGATCTCGCCGGCCGTCCCGTCGCCGGGGTATTGGCCGAGTGCCTGCCAGACACCGCCGACATCGAGATACTCGACCACAAGATCCTCGCCGGCGTCGGGGTCCTCACTAAAGCCGTCGGCGCCGCGCCGCACCCAGAAATCGAGCCGCGCGCCTCCGACAGCGGCCAGATTGACTGTGCCGGCCAGGGTAACGCTGACCGTATTGTTGCGCAGATAGAGGGAATAGCTGCCTGAACCCGCCGTCATGGTGTTGCGCCCGGCCCTGCTGGTATTGCTCAGGGTCCACTGGGCCATACTGCTTTCGAAGCCATCCGTGAACAGGGTATCGCCGGGGGCGGCGTTCGCAGTTCCCCAGGGGAGCAATAGCAGCAGGAGGAGACAGCGGATCGAGGGTAAAGAGAACATTGGCTTCGTGGTGAATGGACACTTCCAGTCCAGGGAAGATAACCTGATTTTAGCTTCTTGCCATTCTACTTCATGACCGTGAGGCTGATCGGCTCTGCTATGCTTTGATCAATCGCATAACCCCCCGGAGCCTCCATGAACCCCTCTCCGCGCCCTGCACTGCTACTGCTGTTCCTGTTTCTGCTCCCGGCCCTGATCCAAGCGGGCGATGACCCCGCCGAGCGCCTGGCCAAGGCCTATCCCGGTTTCATCAAGGGTCAACAGGGGGGCGATCTGATCTGGAGCGACGGCTCACAGATGCCCCTCGACGATGGCAGGAAAAAGACCTTCGACCAGTTGCTGGATGAGCCCGACATCCAGGATCAGTTCACCTGGACCTACCCAACCGGCCCCTCCTCATACAGCCCGCCCGGCTTCAATACGGACCCCGGCCGGGTGCGCTACGAACCCCTGTTCAAGAAGATGTATGGCGCCGACAGCGGCGCGGTCCAGCGCAACCTGGTGCGGGTTCGCTGGATGCCCAAGTCCGCCAACAGCACGGTGATGATCACGCGGGTCAACGGGGTGGACAAGAAGCTGGAGGCGGTCTCGCGCGAACTGGACGCGTTGCCGCCATCGATCAGGAAATACGCCTACCCGACGGCCGGGACCTTCAACTGGCGGCCCATTGCCGGCACAAAGCGCCTCAGCACCCACTCCTTCGGCACCGCCATCGACCTGAACACCAAGTACACCGACTATTGGAAGTGGGACAAAAAGATGGCCTACAAGAATCAGATGCCCCGGGAGATCGTGGAGATCTTCGAGAAGCACGGCTTCATCTGGGGCGGGAAGTGGTATCACTACGACACCATGCACTTCGAGTACCGCCCCGAATTGCTCAATCCATAAGGGAGAGAATCATGAAAATGACCATTCGCACTGGCCTGATGGCCGCCCTATTGGGGCTCTGCCTGCCGCTCTCTGCGCTGGCGGCCGACTATCCCGAGGTCACCTTCATCCTCGATGCCTCCGGCAGCATGCTGGGCATGGCGGGGGACAAGACCAAGATGACTGCGGCCAAGGAGGTCATGGCCCAGGTCGTCCCAGGGCTCGCGCCCGAGGCGCGGGTCGGCCTGGTGGCCTACGGCCATCGCCGCAAGGGCGATTGCTCCGACATCGAGGTCCTGATCCCCTCCGGCAGCGAGGACCGCACCGGGCTGATGGAGAAGGTGACCGCCCTCCAACCCATGGGCAAGACCCCCATCACCGGCGCCGTTGGTTCCGTGGTGGAGCAGCTCAAGACCAAGGAGAACGAGACCAGCATCGTGCTGGTGAGCGACGGCATCGAGACCTGCGCCGCCGACCCCTGCAAACGGGTGGGGGATCTCAAGGCCACCGGCATCAAGTTTGTCATGCACGTCGTCGGCTTCGGTGTTGGCGGCCAGGGCGCGGAGCAGTTGAGCTGCCTGGCAAAGGCCGGGGGCGGTCAATACCTTAGCGCCAATGACGCCCCTTCCCTGCTCAACGCCCTCACAACGGTCAGCCAGGAAGTGGCGAAGCAGGTCGAGGTCGTAAAGGCCAAGGCCACCCAGACCGCCGCCAAGAGCGGCCTGGGCAAGGTCCACTTGACCATGCCTGAAGGCACCACAGGCGGCATGGCGGGGCTGCGCATCATCCGCGTCAAGGATGGCAAGGTCATAAAGGCCACGGAGGGGCTGGGCGCGGACAGCAGCCACCCGTTACCCGCCGGCGAATATGCACTCGAATACCTCTTCGCCACGCCCAACTATGGCGAGCCGACGGTCACCCAACTGGGCAGGCTGAAGGTCAACGGCGGGGAGACCCGCGAGGTCCGGCTGGGCGGTATCGCCTTCAACCTGGCCGAGGCCCTGACGAAGGCCGCGGTCTTCCAAGTCATCATTGCCGACGCGGCCTCCGGCACCCCCCTGGTGACCGTGAACGACAACGGCAACGGTTACTACAACTTCCTGCCCAAGGCGGTATTGGCGGGCAAGTACAATGTCCTGATCCACTACGCCCATAGCCCCAAACCCAGCCTGGTTGCCAGGGATGTACTGGTCAAGCCGGGCGAGGAGACCACCCTCACCCTCGATGCCGGGTTGATCTTCAAGGAAGCCACCGGGACCGATATCGGCGGCTGGGATCTCATCCCGCTCTCATCCGCTGCGACAGCAGATCAGGAAGAGGATGCGAGCCAACCGGCGGACCCGGTCCCGCTGCTCCAGGCCCGGCCGCCCCACGGCAATAAATCGACCCTCTGGACTCCCTACCTGGTCCCGCCCGGCAAATACCGCCTGCTCGTCCATGTGGTAGGCATGGGCGAGCCCCTGCCCGTGGCCGAGGAGTTGGAGATCCCGGCGGGCCAGATTGTGAATTTCGATTCGGGACTATAGAGGTTCTTGCAAAACTGCAAGAACCTCTTGCGGTTCAGGGATGAACCGCCATTTTCAATGGCCTAAGCCATTGAAAATGAAGAAAACGAAAAATCGCATTTTTCCGTCCTTTGGTCCGTAAACGGTACATCCCTGTA
>JAHJDE010000094.1 GCA_018812525.1 Gammaproteobacteria bacterium | reverse complement strand
TTCCTGGCCATTTTGCAAGACGAAAACGAAAAATGTGATTTTTCGTTTTCTTCATTTTCAATGGCTTAGGCCATTGAAAATGGCGGTTCATCCCTGAACCGCAGTAACCGTTCAGTCCCCTCCCCCTGTGGGGGAGGGTTAGGGAGGGGGTGACCTAATAAATTCAAGGCATTATTTTGGATTGCCCTCCCCCCAACCCCCTCCCAAAGGGAGGGGGGGTGAACGGATACGAACCTCCTGTGAAATACTGGCCGAAATTCAGGGGAATGTCACCCGTTGCCAACAGGGATGATTGCGCAGGGACAGTTGCTGGCGGCTTTGATCGCCGGGCCCCGGTATTCAGCCGCAGACCTCGGCCACCAGGCAACGAAGCACCCCGTAGTCGTAAGCCCCCTCAAAGAAATCGAACAGGGGTTTCAGCCGTCCCTCTTTACAGATGCCGAGCCGTTCAATGGCCTCCAGGATTGCCTGGCGGTCCCCATCGGCGATGGTAATGACATCGGCGGCCTTGAGCAGCCCGGCCTCGATGGCCTCGGCCAGGTGGGCACGGACGGTGTTGGGATTGATCCCCCGCTGCCGGGCGATGGTATCCGCATCCATCCCTTGCAGGTGCAGGGCGAGGCTGGTGTTGACCGTGTCGCTCAGGCGGTTGTCGAGCAGGGCCGCCAAGGGATGCTGGTGGATAACTTCCAGGAATATCTGGCCGTAGCGCTCCAGTTTGCCGCCCCCGATGCCGCTGATGCCACCCATGGCCTTGAGCGTGCCGGGGCGCTGCCGGGCCAGGGTCTGCAAGACGCTGTCATGGAAGATCACGTAGGGCGGGACGCCCTGGGCCTGGGCAAGTTCGAGGCGTTTGCGGCGCAGGGCCTCGAACAGGGGCTGATCGATCTCACGCACCTTGCCGCCGGCATCTGCCTTGGCGGCCTTGGCCGGCCGCTCCTCCCGGACCTGCTGACGCATCGTCAGGCGTTCCTCGCCGCGCAACAGGGCCCGGCTGGATTCGCTGAGCTGGAGCGCCCCATGGCCACCGGGATCGATATGCAGATGGCCCACGGCAATGAGGCGGCGGAAGAGCCCGCGCCAGGCATTGGCGTCCATCTCCTTACCGATACCGAAGGTGCTGACCTGGTCGTGCCGGTTGCGCTGGATGCGCTCGTCCGCCTTGCCCAGCAGGACATCGATCAGATAATTGACCCCGAAGCGCTGGCCGGTGCGATAGACGCAGGAGAGTGCCTTCCGGGCCTGTTCCGTGGCGTCGTGGGTCCGGGGCGGCGACAGGCAGTTGTCGCAATTGCCGCAGGGCTCCGGAAGCACCTCGCCGAAATAGGCCAGCAGGGCATGGCGGCGGCAACTGGTCATCTCAGAGAAACCGAGCATGGCCTCCAATTTATGGGCGGCGACCCGCTTGAACCAATCCTCCCCCTCCCCCCCCAGCACCATCTCCCGCAACTGGATCACGTCTTGCAGGGCATAGGCCATCCAGGCGTCGGCCGGCTCCCCGTCGCGCCCGGCACGGCCGGTCTCCTGGTAGTAGGACTCCAGGTTCTTGGGCATGTTGAGGTGGGCGACGAAGCGCACGTCGGGCTTGTCGATGCCCATGCCGAAGGCGATGGTTGCGACGATGATGATGCCCTCTTCGCGCAGGAAGCGTTCCTGATTGCGCCGCCGCGTCTCGTCCGGCAGACCGGCATGATAGGGCAGGGCGGTCCGACCCTTGCGGCCCAGCCACTCGGCCACCTGTTCCACCCGCTTGCGCGAGAGGCAATAGACGATGCCCGCATGGTTGGAGTGGTCCCGTTGCAGGAAGCGCCACAATTGCTCACGGGCATCGTAGGACTCAGCCACGGCGTAGCGGATATTGGGGCGGTCGAAGGAGTTGATAAGGACGCAGGCCCGGCGCAGATCGAGCTGTTCGATGATCTCCTGGCGGGTGCGTTCATCGGCGGTGGCGGTCAGGGCGATGCGCGGCACGCCGGGAAAGCGCTGGTGCAGCAGGGTCAGGCGCTGATAGTCCTTACGGAAGTCGTGGCCCCACTGGGAGACGCAGTGGGCCTCGTCGATGGCGAAGAGGGCGGGCCGGATCCGGTCCAGCAAGGACAGCATGGCCTCGGTCAACAGCCGTTCCGGGGCCACATAGAGCAGGTCCAGCTCGCCGTGCAGCAGGGCCTGCTCCACCCACTGGCGCTCCGCGTAATCCTGGCTGGAGTTGATGAAAGCGGCGCGGATGCCCAACTGGGCCAGGGCGCTCACCTGATCCTGCATCAGGGCGATCAGGGGGGAAACGATGATGCCGGTGCCGGGGCGGATCAGGGCGGGTATCTGGTAGCAGAGCGACTTGCCGCCGCCCGTGGGCATGAGCACGAAGGCATCCCCGCCCTCCAGCAGGGCCTTGATCGCCCCCACCTGGGAGTGGCGGAACTCCTCGTATCCATAGATCTCACGGAGGATCTTGTAGGCGCGTTCCATGGGCATAGCTTTTCGCCGGGCGGTTTTAGAGGCTTCACATTAGGGGTTCTTGCAAAACTGCAAGTTCCTCATTATACACGGGGGGAGTAAGTAGCCTGGATGGAGCTTGGGTTGACAGGCGTTGAGATAGAGCCGGTCGATACCTTCCACCGCCAACACCAGCTTGCCTTCCAACAATTCGCCGACGGTTTGGTTTATCATGCCAGGGGCTTCGGACTCCCCCCTCACCGCCACTGTGCGGCCATTAAAGTTCTTAAGTGCCGGAATGCTTTGCATTTGAGTCAAATTCCGCTGCAAGGCGCTCCTACGGTATGGCGGCGTAATTCACGTTATGACCCAAGCCCAGGGCGGAGGGTTAAACCTTAGGAGCTGTCCGGAAATAAGTTGGACAATATCGAGGAACTTGCAAAATGGCCATCCTGGCCATTTTGCAAGTTCCTCTGAAGATCGGCCAAAAATGGCCTGAAGATGAGAGGCGAGATGTACAAGTTATTCCCGGACAGTTCCTTAACTTGACGGCATTCGACATAGCCCACGGACAACCGAACACAAGATCATGCAACTCCTCGCGGCCTTCTTCCCCATCATCCTCTTTTTCGCCTTTTACAAGGCCTATGGCATTTTCGTGGCCACCGCCGCCGCCATGCTCGCGGCCCTGGGGCAGACCCTCTGGCACTGGTTCCGGCACCGCAAGCTGGAAAAGATGCACCTGGTCACCCTGGTGATGCTGCTGGTGCTGGGCGGCCTGACCCTGGCCTTCCAGGACCCCACCTTCATCAAGTGGAAACCGACGATCGTCAACTGGCTGTTCGGGGTCGCCTTCCTGCTCAGCCCCCTGTTCGGCGGTCGTCCCCTGACGGAACGATTGATGTCCCACGCGGTCGAACTGCCCATCTCGATCTGGCGACAACTGAATCATGCCTGGACCCTCTTTTTCCTCGCTGTGGGAGGCCTCAATCTCTACGTGGCCTACCACTTCGACGAGGCAACCTGGGTCAACTTCAAGCTCTTCGGACTGATGGGACTGACCTTCGCCTTCCTGATCGCCCAGTCGTTCTTTATGGCCCGCCACGTCAAGGACCTACCCAGCGAGGAGAAATGAATGTATTACGCCATTATTGGTGAAGACCGCGAGGACAGCCTGGAAGCCCGCCTCAGGGTCCGGCCTGAACACCTCGAACGACTGGAGCAGCTCAAGGCCGAAGGCCGCCTGCTACTGGCCGGCCCCCTGCCCGCCATCGACTGCGAGGATCCCGGCCCCGCCGGCTTCACTGGCAGCCTGATCCTGGCCGAGTTCAAGGACCTGGAAACCGCCAGGGCCTGGGCCAACGATGACCCCTATGTCACCTCCGGCGTCTATGCCCATATCCAGGTCCACCCCTTCAAGAAAGTCTTTCCCTAAAACAGGAACCCCCCGATGAAAAAACTTATGTCCGCCCTGGCCCTCTGTGCGCTGGCCCTGCCCTCTCTCGCGACCGAGGAGGCCAAGGCCAACTCCATCAGCGTCAACGGCAAGCCGGTCAGCCAGTACATGCTCCGCTACCTCATGTCCCAGCGCGTCCAGCCCGGCAAGCCGCTCAGCGAGGAGGGCAAGCAGCGGCTGCTCAACGAAATGGTCAACATGATCCTCCTGAGCCAGGAGGCCTCCACCAAGAAGCTCGACCAGGAGAAGGAACATGCCGAGGCCCTGGAGATGGAGCGCATCAGCTACCTGGCCAACGCCGCGCTCCAGGCCAAGCTGAAGGAGGCCAAGGTCGAGGAACCGGCCATGCAGGCCCTCTACAAGGAGAAGTTCTCCAGCCCCAGCAAGGAATTCCATGCCAGCCACATCCTGGTCAAGACCGAGAAGGAGGCCACCGACATCCTGGCCGATCTGAACAAGGGCGGTAATTTTGCGGAGCTGGCCAAGAAGCACTCCCTCGACCCCACCGGCCAGAAGGGCGGCGATCTCGACTGGTTCAGCGCCGACCGCATGGTAAAACCCTTCGGCGACGCCCTGGGCGCCATGAAGAAGGGCGAGCTCTCCGCGAAGCCGGTCCAGACCCAGTTCGGCTGGCACCTGATCAAGCTGGAAGACAGCCGCGACCTGCCCGCGCGCACCTTCGACGAAATGAAGCCCGAGCTGATGGCCCTGCTGCGCCAGAAGGCCGTGCAGGATTACATCCTCGAACTGCGCAAAAAGGCCGAGATCAAGTCCATCAACCTGCCCCAGTAAGAGCGGGGTTCAATGGATGATGCGGGAGGCCCGGACCTCCACCGGCTGGCGCTTCAAATCAAGCGCTGGGCGGTGGAACTGGGCTTCCAGCAGGCCGGCATCGCCGGCACCGATCTGAGCCGGGAGGAGGGGTTCCTCCAGTCCTGGCTGGCAGAGGGCCGCCACGGCGAAATGGAATACATGGCCCGCCACGGCCTCAAACGTAGCCGCCCCGCGGAACTGGTCCCCGGCACCCGCAGCATCATCTCCGTCCGCCTGGATTACCTCCCCCCCGACGACCACCCCGCCGAAAAAACCGCCGGGAGCGGTTTTTCGCGCAAGCCCCGAAGGGGAGAGGCGCAAGGAAGCGCCGAACAAAAAACCGCCGGGAGCGGTTTTTCGCGCAAGCCCCGAAGGGGAGAGGCGCAAGGAAGCGCCGAACAACACCTCTCCGACCCGGTGCGCGCCTTCATCTCCCGCTACGCCCTGGGCCGCGACTATCACAAGCTGATGCGTGACCGTCTGCAACGGCTGGCGGAGCGTATTCAAGCCGAGATCGGCCCTTTTCCCTACCGCGCCTTCTCCGACTCCGCCCCCGTCCTGGAAAAGGCCCTGGCGCAACGGGCCGGGCTCGGCTGGATCGGCAAGCACAGCAACCTCATCAACCGGAAGGCGGGATCCTGGTTCTTCCTCGGCGAACTCTACACCGGCCTGCCCCTGCCGCCCGACCTGCCCGCCGATCCCCACTGCGGCCGCTGCACCGCCTGCATGGACATCTGCCCCACCCGTGCCATCGTCGCCCCCTTCGAACTGGACGCCCGGCGCTGCATCTCCTACCTGACCATCGAACTGGCCGGCCCCATACCGGAAGCGTTGCGCCCCCTCCTGGGCAACCGCATCTACGGCTGCGACGACTGCCAACTGATCTGCCCCTGGAACCGTTTTGCCCGCCCGACTGCGGTGCAGGACTTCCACCCGCGCCAGGGACTGGCCACGGCCGAACTGATCGACCTCTTCGGCTGGAGCGAGACGGAATTCCTGCAAAGGCTGGAGGGTTCGCCTATCCGCCGCATCGGCCATCAGCGCTGGCTGCGCAACATCGCCGTGGCCCTGGGCAATGCACCCCGATCGGAACGGGTCAGAACGGCCCTGCTGGAACGCGCCGATGACCCCTCGGAATTGGTGCGGGAACACATCAGCTGGGCGCTGATGCGGCAAGTTCGCGCCTATTTTCGCGGCAGAGCCGCTCCCACGGCGGTGGGAGCGGCTCTGCCGCGAAAAGAGATCGATTGAAGATCGGCCAAAGATGGCCTGAAGATGAGATGCGAGATGTACAAGTTATTCCCGGACAGTTCCTTAGGCAAACGGCAATCAAATAGCATTCATAACGAACTTTGGCCGCGCCAAGATAAACAAGGACAACTTTTGGAAAGAATCACTGTCCACGATGCCTCCAAGGGGTACCCATCCATCCGTGGGGTTGCTGGAGTTGGTGCAGGTGCCTGTTTCAGGTACCAGTTCCTTGAATGAAGACGCTGCTATACTCTTGCCGGTTTAGAGCAATCACGGGGAGCAACCGGAAATGACCGATCCAATCGAGTCGATGGAAAAGGTGGAAGAGCAGCCCTGCAAGCGGTCGCGTGGGATCTACCTGCTGCCCAATCTCTTTACCACGGCTGCCCTGTTCGGTGGCTTCTTCGCCATCCTTTCCGCCATCAACGGCAACTTCCAGGAGGCGGTGATCGCCATCTTCATCGCCATGGTTCTGGATGGCCTGGACGGCCGGGTGGCGCGTCTGACCCATACCCAGTCCGCCTTCGGTGCAGAGTATGACAGCCTCTCCGACATGGTGGCCTTTGGGCTGGCCCCAGCCCTGGTGGTTTACCTCTGGGCACTGCACGGCCTAGGCAAGTTTGGCTGGCTGGCGGCCTTCATCTACACGGCGGGGGCCGCGTTGCGCCTGGCCCGCTTCAATACCCAGATCGAGACCGCCGACAAGCGCTACTTCCAGGGATTGCCGAGTCCTTCCGCCGCCGCAGTACTGGCAGGCGGAGTCTGGGTCTCCGTCTATTACCAGGAAAATCCCGAGTATCTGGCACTGATCGCAGCCATTCTGACCATCCTGGCCGGACTCTTGATGGTCAGCAATGTCCGCTATAACAGCTTCAAGGAACTCGACCTGCGCGGACGCATCCCCTTCGTGACCCTGGTGGCCATCATGCTGGGCTTCGCCGTTTTCGTGCTCCATCCACCCATGGTGCTGTTTGTGGGATTCCTGGCCTATCTTGTTTCCGGGCCGGTACTTACCCTGGCCAGACTTAAGGAACGCCGCGCCGCTCGCCGTACCCAGCCCCAGGAGGGTGATTAGGCCTGGCAGTGCGAGGTGCAAGGGGGTGACTATCTGCGTGCTCAGCACTTCCTGCTTCGCTATCAGCCTAATCTATTGAGTTATTTGCAGGGTCGAATAGCCCTTCGCATTCGGATGTGGCACACTCCTCCCGTTTTTTGTCCAACCCGAGGAGCGATGATATGCGAGTGATTCTGCTGGGCGGCCCTGGCGCCGGTAAAGGTACTCAAGCCAACTTCATTAAGGAACGTTATTCCATCCCGCAGATATCCACCGGCGACATGCTGCGTGCGCACGTCAAGGCCGGCACCGATCTCGGCAAGGCGGCCAAGAAGATCATGGACGAGGGCGGCCTGGTCTCCGACGACATCATCATGGGCATGGTCAAGGCTCGCATCACCGAAGACGATTGCACGAACGGCTACCTGTTCGACGGCTTCCCCCGTACCATTCCCCAGGCCAACGCACTGAAGGAAGCCGGCGTTCCCATCGACGCCGTGGTCGAGATCGACGTGCCCGACGAAGAGATCATCAAGCGCATGTCCGGCCGCCGCGTGCACCTGGCCTCCGGCCGCACCTATCACGTCGTCTTCAATCCGCCCAAGGTGGCAGGCAAGGATAATGAGACCGGCGAAGACCTGATCCAGCGCGAAGACGACAAGGAAGATACCGTCAAGGCCCGCCTCAAGGTCTATCATGACCAGACCGAACCCCTGATCGACTTCTACTCCAAGGAAGCAGCTGCCAACAACTGCAAGTACCTGAAGGTCAACGGTGTCGGCAGCGTCGACTCGATCACCGGCCAGGTATTCACCGGCCTGGATGCGATCAAGAGTTGATCGCGGGCCTCTGGCCGCAAAAAAACCGCCCTCGGGCGGTTTTTTTTGTAGAAAGAGGGGGTCAAGTCTTGCAATCATGAAAAGGAAGTCATGTCATCATGCAGAAGCAGATCACCGGGAGCACGATCACAGTGCCTGTCCCCGATCATAAAGAGATCAAAACAGGGACCTTGATGTCTATTATTCGGCAGTCTGGCGTTCAACGCTCAGAGTTTGAATAAAGAGAAGATCCTGCCGCATGACCTTCCTGAACTTGTTGCTCGCCGTCGTTCTCGACTGGCTGCTAGGCGAACCCTGCCGCTGGCACCCTTTGGTGGGTTTCGGTCGCTTGGCCGACCGGGTCGAGTCTGTTTGTCAGGTTGGTCCGGAAACGGTCCCCTGGCGCCAGCGGTTGCGCGGCATCTTTGCCCTATTGCTGCTGCTGACCCCGCCGACCCTGCTCCTGGCCCTGCTGGCCAGTCTGTCTCCCTGGGGCGATCTGATCAGCATCGCCGCCCTCTATTTCTCCCTCGGCCATCGCAGCCTGCATGACCATGCCCGGCCCGTGGCCGAGGCCCTCGCCGCCGGGGACGAGGCGGAGGCGCGGCGCCTCGCCGGCCGGCTGGTGAGCCGTGACCCGGAGACGCTCGATATCCCGGCCGCCACCACCGAATCCGTCCTGGAGAACGGCAACGACGGGGTTTTCGGCGCCCTGTTCTGGTTCCTGGCCGCCGGGGCGCCGGGGGCGGTCTGCTACCGCCTGGCCAATACCCTGGACGCCATGTGGGGCTACAAGGACGAGCGACGCCTGCACTTCGGCTGGGCGGCGGCGCGGCTGGACGACCTGCTCAACTACCTGCCGGCGCGGCTCACTGCGCTGACCTATGCCCTGCTGGGCAATGCCCGGCAGGCCCTTCGCTGCTGGCGGGGGCAGGCCCCGGCCTGGGAGAGTCCCAATGCCGGCCCGGTGATGGCCGCCGGGGCCGGCGCCCTGAATATCGCCCTGGGCGGGCCGGCGCGCTACCGGGGCGAGTGGCATCAGCGGCCCCCGCTGGGGGCGGGGCCGCCGGCCGGGGCGCGGGACATCGGACGGGCATTGGCCCTGGTGCGCCGGGGGGTGGTGCTCTGGCTGGCGGTTGCTTTCTTGGTGGAGGGGCTTGTCCATGTTTATCCCTAACGATCATGGGGCACATGTAGGGGCGGGTTTGAAACCCGCCCCTACGCTGCACCGCGAACCGTCACCCCGGCCGCTCCACGGGGGCAGGCTTCGTCAGGCGGCGGCCCGCTATGGGATTCCGCTGGCCGGCTGGATCGATCTCTCCACCGGCATCAATCCCCAGGGCTGGCCGGTGCCCCCCGTGCCGCCGCAGATCTGGCAGCGCCTGCCGGAGGAGGAGGACGGTCTGCGCGAGGCGGCGGCGGACTATTACGGCACCCCCCATCTCCTGCCCCTGGCCGGTTCCCAGGCAGCGATTCAGGCCCTGCCGCACCTGCGCCCGGCCTGCTGTGCCACCCTGGTCACCCCGAGTTATGCCGAGCATGCCCATGCCTGGCGCGCCGCGGGTCATCGGGTGCGGGAGGTCCCCGCCGAAGGGATCGAGGCGGCCCTGCCGGAAACGGACGTGCTGGTGCTGATCCATCCCAACAACCCCACGGGGGCGCGGTTCGAGCGGGATCGCCTGCTGGCGTGGCTGGAATGGCTCGCCGGACGGGGCGGTTGGCTGCTGCTGGACGAGGCATTTCTGGACGCGGCCCCGGAATCGAGCATGGCCCCTTTTTGCCCCCGGCCGGGGCTGATCGTGCTGCGTTCCCTGGGCAAATTCTTCGGCCTGGCCGGTGCCAGGGTGGGTTTCGCCTGCGCCGAACCGGGGCTGCTGGACCGGCTGGACCGGATGCTCGGACCCTGGACCCTGGCGGGTCCCGCCCGCTGGGCCGCCACCGGGGCGTTGCAGGATCGGGCCTGGCAGGCGGAGACCCGGCGCCGGTTGACCGGCGACAGCGAACGCCTCGCCCATCTCCTGACGTGCCGGGGGCTGGCCCCCAGCGGCGGTTGCGCCCTGTTCCAGTGGATAGAAACGCCCAGGGCGGCGGACCTGCACGAGGGACTCGCGCGCCGGGGCATCCTGACACGCCTCTTTACCGATCCGCCCAGCCTGCGCCTCGGCCTGCCCGGCAGCGGAGCAGACTGGGAACGCCTGGATGCCGCCTTGAAGGAAGTCATCTATGAACATACGCGAAGCACCTTTGCTCCCTCTCCCTCTGGGGGAGGGTTGGGGAGGGGGAACGATCAAGCCTGTCCTGAGCGGAGTCGAAGGAAGCGCAGTCGAAGGGGGCGAGGCGACCTTGCCCCATGATCGTTAGCGTGAGCGCACGTACCCTGATGGTCCAGGGGACCACCTCCGATGCCGGCAAGAGCCTGCTGGTGACGGCCCTTTGCCGCTGGCTGGCGCGCCGGGGCGTGCGGGTCGCCCCCTTCAAGCCCCAGAACATGGCCCTCAACAGCGCGGTCACTGTCGATGGCGGCGAGATCGGCCGCGCCCAGGCGGTGCAGGCCATCGCCTGCGGGCTGGAGCCCCACAGCGACATGAATCCGGTGCTGCTCAAGCCCAACACCGACACTGGGTCCCAGGTCATCGTCCAGGGCCGGGCGATCGGGACCATGAACGCCCGCGACTATCACGCCTATAAGCCCGTCGTGCGGGAGGCCGTCCTTGCCGCCTACCGGCGCCTGGCGGGGCGGTTCGAGGCGGTCGTCGTCGAGGGGGCCGGTTCCCCGGCGGAGATCAATCTGCGGGCCAACGACATCGCCAACATGGGCTTCGCGGAGGGGGTGGACTGCCCGGTGATCCTGATCGCCGACATCGACCGGGGCGGGGTCTTCGCCCACCTGGCCGGCACCCTGGCCCTGCTCTCCGGGAGCGAGCGGGCGCGGGTGGCCGGTTTCGTCATCAACCGCTTCCGTGGCGACATGGGTCTGCTGCAACCGGGCCTGGACTGGCTGGAGCGGGAGACGGGCAAGCCGGTCCTGGGCGTTCTGCCCTATCTGCACGACCTCTACCTGGAGGCCGAGGATAGCGTCGGCCTTGCCTCGCGCGGCTCCCTTGCCGGTGAGGAGGCGGCCTTGCGTCTGATCATCCCGCGCCTGCCGCGCATCAGCAACCACACGGATTTCGACCCCCTGCGGCTCCACCCCCAGGTTGATTTGCGTTTCATCGGTGCCAGCGAGGCCATTCCCCCCGCCGATCTGATCATACTGCCCGGTTCCAAGAGCGTGCGGCAGGATCTGGCCTGGCTGCGCGAGCAGGGGTGGGAACCGGCGATCCGCCGCCACCTGCGCTACGGCGGCAGGCTCATCGGCCTCTGCGGCGGTTACCAGATGCTGGGCCATGCGATCCACGACCCCCTGGGGATCGAGGGCGATCCGGGCAGCAGCAAGGGCCTGGGGCTGCTCGACCTGGAGACGACCCTGGAGGCGGAGAAGCAACTGCGCAATGTCCAGGGGCGGCTGGTCCTGGGCGAGGGTTCCGTCCCCGTCGCCGGTTACGAGATTCATGCGGGGGTGACCCAAGGCCCGGCCCTGGCCCGGCCGGCGGTGCTCCTACCCGGTGGCGCGGATGGGGCCACCAGCGAGGACGGGCAGATCCTCGGCACCTATCTGCACGGACTCTTCGACCGGCCGGAGGCGGGCCGGGCCCTGCTCGAATGGGCCGGCCTGCGCGCCCCCCAGTCCATGGATCTGGAGGCCCTGCGCCAGGCCTCCATCGAGCGCCTGGCCGACCGGGTGGAGCAACACCTGGACACCAGGAGGCTGCAAGCCCTGCTCGATCCCCAAAGGCCGGTTCGATGACGATGGAGAGGGAGTTCGCCTGGCTGGAGGTGCCGGTGGCACCCCCCAGCCCCAGGCCGGGTTGGCGGACGGGCCGGTGCAACTGGTGCTCTTCGCTGGCGACCACGGTATCGCGGACGAGGTCCTGGCCGCGACCCCCAGGGCCGATACGGCGGCAGGGATGGGGGAGGCCCTGCGGGGCGCGGGGACTATCGGCCGGATGGCGCGCGACCTCGGCGCCGGGCTGGAGGTCATCGATCTGGGGAGGACAGGGGAGGGCGGAGCGGTCGCCGGGGTGATGAACTGCACCCTCGGCCCCGGAAAATTAAAGGGAAAGTCAGCTATACGAGCAGGTAAGAGGAGGGGGTCCTCAAGGAACACAGTTGGTGTCATTGTGCGCGGCAATAATCGTGACCCCATCTTTTATGCCGATGGGGATTATCCGTTCTATCTGGAGAAGCTGAAGCAGGCCTGTGATAGATTTTACCTTTCTCCTTACCTAACTTTCTCCTTACCTAAATAGAGGGTCACAAATGGAAGTGTCTATGCGTGATTTCAAGTCACATTTATCTCAGTACGTGGAGCAGGCGCAAGCCGGGCAGCCAATTGAGCTAACGTCACACCGCAAAGTGGTGGCGCGTCTCATCGGGGTGCCGCCGACGGATAGCTCGGGCGTCGCCCGCTTACTGGCTGCGGGCGTGGCAAGCTGGCAGGGCGGCAAGCCCGAGGGCGCGGCATTGGCGTTGCAAGGCGGTGGTAAGCCGATGTCCGCGCTGGTGCTGGAAGATCGTGGATGATCCTGTTTTGCGATACTTCGGCGCTGCTCAAGCTCTACATCCTCAAAGCGGACAGTGAAGCGGTAAGGGCGCGAGCGGCCGAGGCTGAGGCCCTGTGCCGGATCGCCTGGGCAGAAGCACATGCCGCTTTGTCACGCCGGGCGCGGGAGGTGCCGGAAGACACGCCCGTGATCGAACAGGCCAAGGCGGCGCTGGCGCAAGATTGGCCGCGCTTTGTGGTGATGGAGGTCGATCAGTCGCTCGTGGTGCGTGCCGGAGAGTATGCCGATACCTTTGCCTTGCGCGGCTACGATAGTGTTCAGCTTGCCGCTGCGTTTGAGACCGGGCGCATCGCGCAAACACCGGTCTGTTTTGCCTGTTTCGATACGCGCCTGAACAAAGCCGCCAAGGTGCTGGGAATGACCTGCCTTTAGAATCAATATGACCAATGGGGTCAGAGTCGATCTGTTGGATTCGATGCCAATGGCAATCCTGCTGTCTGATCGACCCTGTGCCCCCGCGTTTTGCGTACGGATCTGTGAGAGCCTGGCGGGATGGTTCCGCTGGGAGACTTGACTCCGCAGAGGGCGCCGGGTAACCGGTGTCCCTACTGCGCTGGCAGGCTGCCTAAAACTTGATCCATAGAATCGATCCCCATGCCCCACTGAACAGCACAGGGAACGAATACCACGGATAAGCGAACCTCTCGATCCTGGCTCGCCTTCCGATAATACGCTGGCCCCCCCTCTTGCTGTCCTTGGACATGCGGTCTATAGCCGGAAGTCGTTTCCAATGTGTGCATGTTGTAGGTCTCCCATCACGAAGTGGGCAGCCTAACGCCGGCAAGGGTCAGATCCTAATCGCTAATCGATTCAAGTTGGCTAGACCTGGCCTCAATCTGCCTGGTGCTTGGCAACTTTGCAAGGAGCCCTTCGACTTTCTCCCCGGTTGAGAGCGTCGCCAGTGCCGATACGCCCAAATCTACAGCCTCCGCGCCTTGGTTTTCGGCTTTTGGTAGAGGCAAATCTTCCGGGGTATCGATGGTGATACTGACAAACCAGCGGTCGGCCGCGCGGGAAACCGTGGCCGACATGATTTTGCCGGTGAAGCGCAACGTCTCACGCATCCGCACCCAGCCAAGATTGGGGATGCGGATGCGTGAAGCATCGATGCTGAATTGGTCGTTGGTCAGGCTGAAGCGGTCATGGATGCCCTTTTTTCTGAACTTGGGTATTTGGCGCGACCGGCAAAGAAGTTCTTGAATGCCGCGCCCAGTTGGATGATCGCCATCTGCGGCGCGTTCTTGGTCACTTCCAGCATCCACGGGAACCGCTCGGCCTTGATGCCGTTGAGTTGGCGGCGCAGGGACATTTGCGATGGTTTTGGCAGGCTTGCATCGGCTTTACACGCCTCGTACTGCCGCTGCCACTCCGCCAGCGCCCAGTTGGGCGATCTGTTTCGCGGCAGAGCCGCTCCCACCGCCGTGGGAGCGGCTCTGCCGCGAAAATAGACGATCAGCATGCCGCAGCCTCCACGGCTTGCTTCACGCCGTCCAGCAATTTCTGATTCTTGCGCGAGCGGCTGCCATACAGGCGCGCCGAGAACACTGTAATGATCTCCAGCACGTCTTTGGCGAGGTCTTCCTCGAATGTCGTATCCGCATCTTCACCCTGCTGTGCAGGGCTGGCGTCGCTCCGCGAACCTTTGTTGATGATGAGTACCTCAACGTCTTTCGCTTCACAGATTGCAAAAACCAGTTCTGCGCCGAAACGCAACAAGCGGTCTTTGTGGACGATTACCAGACGCCCGACGCGGCCCTCGATAATTTCGTCCAGCAGACGCTTCAAGCCTTTTTTGTTGTAGTTCATGCCCGAACCCAGATCAGCCACCACCTCGAACGCCCAGCCCTGCTTGGCGCAATACAACTCCAGAACCTGCTTTTGCCGCTCAAGATCATCCTTCTGGTCGTGACTTGATACGCGAGCATAGGCAATAGTCTTGCGGTCTTGCTGTGCAGAGTGAAACAACTCTGGCTTGAGTTTGGCGAGGTCGTAGCGCCGTTGCCGTCCCGCCGTGCGCTCCGGTATTAGCTTGCCTTCTGCCTCCCATCGCCGCAATGTCGTAATCGACACACCCAGTGCTTCAGAGGCTTCACCTATCGCTACATATCTATTCATAGTGGATAGCATAGGATAGACTTGGTCATGTTTCAATTATACTGTTCAAACCCTGGAGCCCCCTCATGAATCGAGTGACCGTCATCGGGTCAGGTTTCGCTGCCCTGACCGCCGTTGAGAGGTTGCGCAAGGCCGATGCCAGCCTGGAGATCAGCCTGATTGCCCCTCGGCCTGAGTTTGTCTATCTGCCCGGCATCATCTGGATCCCCAGCGGTATCCGCCGGGCCGAGGATCTGCGCATCGATCTGGCCCATTTCTTCCGGACCAAGCGGGTGAAATACCATCAGGGTAGCGCCATGGGGCTTGAGGAAGGCGGTCGTCTGGTGGTCACCCCTGAGGGCAAGGTCAGGAACGATGGTTTGATCATCGCCTCGGGCGGACGCTTCATCAAGAAGCTGCCGGGGATCGAGTACGCCATCACCCCCTGTGAGGGGATTCCGGCGGCGGAGCGGATCCGCGATCGCCTGAACGAAATGCCGGAGGGCAATATCGCCGTCGGTTTCGCGGGTAATCCCAATGAGCCGACTGCCATGCGCGGTGGCCCCATGTTCGAATTCCTGTTCGGCATCGACAGCCTCTTGCGCCAGCAGGGGCGGCGCAGCCGCTTTCGGATCACCTTTTTCTCTCCTGCCCCGCAGCCCGGCAACCGCCTCGGTCCCAAGGCGGTGGCGGGCCTGTTGCGAGAGATGAAGCGGCGCGGCATCGAGTCCCATCTGGGCCATAAGCTCAAGGGCTTCACCCAGTCCAGGGTGATGACGGAGGGTGGCGAGTTCGACGCCGACCTGATTCTCTTCATGCCGGGCATGACCGGCAATCAGTGGTTCGACAACACCGAACTGCCGCGTTCACAGGGCGGGCTGCTCAAGGCCGACAGCCTTTGCCGTGTGCCGGGTTGGGAGCGGGTCTATGTGGCCGGCGATTCGGGCAGCTACCCTGGCCCGGACTGGATGCCGAAGCAGGCCCATATGGCCGATCTCCAGGCTGGGGCGGCAGCGGCAAATCTGCTGGCCGAACTGGCTGGGCGCGAACCGGAACGGACCTTCAAGGCCGAACTGCTCTGTATCGTCGATAGCAATGACAAGGGCATGCTGGTGGGGCGAACCGAGCGGTTCAATCTGGTCCTGCCGGCCTGCCGCGCCTTCCACTGGCTCAAACGCGGTTTCGAGTGGTGGTATCTGCGGCGGTTCCGTTAGGCCTTGTCCGGTCGATTGATCCTGGAAATCACAGTTGACCCTGTCGTAGGGGCGGGTTTAAAACCCGCCCCTACCCCTACCCTGCTTTTGCTAATAGTTTTGAGGAACTTGCAAAATGGCCATCCTGACCATTTTGCAAGGCGGTTCATCCCTGAACCGCAAGAGGTTCTTGCAGTTTTGCAAGAACCTCTTTTGAATGCCGTTTGCCTTAGATGACGTTGTCCTGAGCCCCAGGCAGCGAATTGGACAAAGATGTGCTTCGGCACTAAAATCCTCCCGGTTGTGGTTCGATCCCTCGTTCCCTGCCGCCAGTTCGATCATAGAGATTCCTGAAAACGGGAAGAGCCGGCCGGTTCCTCCCGTTTTCTTTACCTGCGTCGGAGAGGTCATTGAGTAAGCCAGCGATTTTGGTTTTGGAAGAGGGTTCGGTATTTCGCGGCACCGCCATTGGCGCCGAGGGTTCGACCGTCGGTGAAGTGGTATTCAACACGGCGTTGACCGGTTATCAGGAGATCCTGACAGACCCCTCCTACAGCCGGCAGATCGTCACCCTGACCTATCCCCATATCGGCAATACCGGCACCAACGACGAGGATGAGGAGTCGGACCGCATCCATGCCGCCGGCTTGGTCATCCGCGACCTCTCCCTGCGTGCAAGCAATTGGCGCAACCAAAAGCCGCTGGATCAATACCTGCGTGAGCAGAACATCGTCGCCATCGCTGATATCGACACCCGGCGCCTGACCCGCATCCTGCGCGAAAAGGGCGCCCAGAATGGCTGCATCATGGCGGGCGAGGTGGACGAGGCCAAGGCCCTGGCGGCGGCCAGGACCTTCCCTGGACTCAAGGGCATGGACCTGGCCAAGGAAGTGACCACGGCTACCTCCTACGAATGGACCGTCGGCTCCTGGACCCTGGAGCAGGGACACCCGCCCGCCGCGACCGATTTACCTTTCCACGTGGTGGCCTTCGACTACGGTGTCAAGCGCAACATCCTGCGCATGCTGGTGGATCGCGGCTGCCGCCTGACCGTCGTGCCGGCCCAGACCTCGGCCGTCGAGGTCCTGGCGATGAAGCCCAACGGCGTCTTTCTTTCCAACGGCCCCGGCGACCCGGAGCCTTGCGATTACGCCATCGCCGCCATTCGCGAGATCGTCGAGGCCGGCGTGCCCACCTTCGGCATCTGCCTCGGCCACCAGTTGCTGGGCCTGGCCAGCGGCGCCAAGACGATCAAGATGAAATTCGGCCACCACGGGGCCAATCATCCGGTGCAGGACCTGGACAGCAAGACCGTGATGATCAGCAGTCAGAACCACGGCTTCGCCGTGGACGAGGCGACCCTGCCCGCCAACCTGCGGGCAACGCATAAGTCGCTGTTCGACGGTTCGCTACAGGGTATCCACCGGACCGACCGCCCGGCCTTCAGTTTCCAGGGCCACCCCGAGGCCAGCCCCGGCCCCCATGACGTGGCGCCGGTGTTCGACCATTTTATTGAATTGATGAAGAGTTAATTGACCGTAAAGGCCGTAGGGTGCGGTGAGGAACGAACCGCACCGGCCGGCGCGACATGATGCGGTTCGCTACCGCTCACCGCATCCTACCTATCGAAGCAAGACATGCCAAAAAGAACAGACATCCAAAGCATCCTGATCATAGGCGCCGGCCCCATCGTCATCGGCCAGGCCTGCGAGTTCGACTACTCCGGCGCCCAGGCCTGTAAAGCGCTGCGCGAGGAGGGCTACCGGGTCATCCTGGTCAACTCCAACCCCGCTACGATCATGACCGACCCGGAGATGGCCGACGCCATCTACATCGAACCGATCAATTGGCGCACGGTTGCCCAGATCATCGAAAAGGAGCGTCCCCAGGCCCTGCTGCCGACCATGGGCGGACAGACGGCGCTCAATACCGCCCTTGATCTGGCCCGCGAGGGTGTGCTTGCGCAATACGGCGTGGAGATGATCGGCGCCTCGCCCGAGGCCATCGATAAGGCGGAGGACCGTGATCTGTTTCGCAAGGCCATGCGGAAGATCGGGCTCGCCATGCCGCGCTCGGCCATCGCCCACAGTCTGGAAGAGGCCCTCCAGGTGCAGGCATCCATCGGTTTTCCGACCATCATCCGCCCCTCCTTTACCCTGGGCGGCAGCGGCGGCGGCATCGCCTACAACAAGGAGGAGTTCGTCGAGATCTGCAAGCGCGGCCTGGACCTCTCGCCGACCAAGGAACTCCTGATCGAGGAGTCGATCCTCGGCTGGAAGGAGTTCGAGATGGAGGTGGTGCGCGACCACAAGGACAACTGCATCATCGTCTGCTCCATCGAAAACTTCGATCCCATGGGTGTGCACACCGGCGACTCCATCACCGTCGCCCCGGCCCAGACCCTGACGGACAAGGAATACCAGATCATGCGCGACGCCTCCCTGGCAGTCCTGCGCGAGATCGGCGTCGATACAGGGGGTTCCAACGTCCAGTTTGCCATCAATCCCGAGAACGGGCAGATGATCATCATCGAGATGAATCCCCGCGTCTCCCGCTCCTCGGCCCTGGCCTCCAAGGCCACCGGCTTTCCCATTGCCAAGGTGGCGGCCAAGCTGGCGATTGGCTACACCCTGGACGAGTTGCAGAACGACATCACCGGCGGCGCCACCCCGGCCTCCTTCGAGCCCAGCATCGACTATGTGGTCACCAAGGTGCCGCGTTTCGCGTTCGAGAAGTTCCCCAAGGCCGACAGCCGCCTGACCACCCAGATGAAGTCCGTGGGTGAGGTCATGGCCATCGGCCGCACCTTCCAGGAATCCTTGCAAAAGGCCATCCGTGGCCTGGAGATCGGCCGCGGCGCCCTGTGCGAGATGCTCGATCCGGACAAGGAGGGTGCGCTCGACAGTATTCGCAACGAGCTGCGCCAGCCCCGGCCCGACCGCCTTTTCTATGTGGCCGACGCCTTCCGCACCGGCCTCTCTATTGATGAGGTGCATCAGATATCCCGCATCGATCCCTGGTTCCTGGCCCAGATCGAGGAACTGATCGCTATTGAGACCCGATTGGAGAGGGACGGCTTTACCGGCCTGGATAAGGAACGCCTGCGTGCCCTCAAGCGCAAGGGCTTCTCCGATCATCGCATTGCCCTGCTTGTGGGCCGACTGGAGAAAGACATCCGCGAGCTGCGCTGGGCCTGGGGCATCCGCCCCGTCTTCAAACGGGTGGACACTTGCGCCGCCGAGTTCTCCACCTCCACCGCCTACCTGTACTCGACCTATGAAGAGGAGTGCGAGGCCCAGCCCACGGACCGCAAGAAGATCATGGTCCTGGGCGGCGGTCCCAACCGGATCGGCCAGGGGATCGAGTTCGACTACTGCTGTGTGCACGCGGCCCTGGCCCTGCGCGAGGATGGCTACGAGACCATCATGGTCAACTGTAATCCGGAGACTGTCTCCACCGACTACGACACCTCCGACCGTCTCTATTTTGAGCCCCTGACCCTGGAGGATGTGCTCGAAGTCATCCAGAAGGAGAACCCGGCCGGCGTCATCGTGCAATACGGCGGCCAGACCCCGCTCAAGCTGGCACGCGCCCTGGAAGCCGCTGGCGCCCCCATCATCGGCACCAGCCCCGACTCCATCGATGCCGCTGAGGACCGGGAGCGCTTCCAGAAGGTGGTGGACAAGCTGGGCCTCAAGCAGCCTCCCAACCGCACTGCGGTCGAGGCAGAGCAGGCGGTTCGCCTGGCAGAAGAGATCGGCTATCCCCTTGTGGTGCGCCCCTCCTATGTGCTGGGCGGCCGTGCCATGGAGATCGTCTACAACGAGGATGACCTGCGCCGCTACATGCGCGAGGCGGTCAGCGTCTCCAACGACTCGCCCGTGTTGCTGGATCGTTTCCTGGACGATGCCATCGAGGTGGACATCGACGCCATCTGCGACGGCGAACAGGTCCTGATCGGCGGCATCATGGAGCACATCGAGCAGGCCGGCGTCCACTCCGGCGACTCGGCCTGTTCCCTGCCGCCCTACACCCTGAGCGCCTCCCTCCAGGACCGGATGCGGGAGCAGATGCGCAAGCTGGCCATGGAGCTGGGTGTCATCGGCCTCATGAATGCACAGTTCGCCATCAAGGGCGACGACATCTACCTGCTGGAGGTCAACCCCAGGGCCTCGCGCACCGTGCCCTTTGTCTCAAAGGCCATCGGCATCCCGCTGGCCAAGGTGGCGGCACGCTGCATGGCGGGGATGTCGCTGGCCGAGCAGGGTATCGAGCGCGAGCTGATTCCCCGCAATTTCTTCGTCAAGGAGGCCGTCTTCCCCTTCATCAAGTTCCCCGGTGTCGATACGGTGCTGGGACCGGAGATGAAGTCCACCGGCGAGGTCATGGGCATCGGCGACACCTTCGGCGAGGCCTACGCCAAGGCGATGGAGGCAGTCGGCATCGAGCTGCCCAGCGGTGGCAAGGCCCTCTTGAGCGTGCGCGACGCAGACAAATCGAGGGCCGTCAGGGTGGCGCGCGATCTCCACGAACTGGGTTTCGAGCTCTTCGCCACCCACGGGACGGCTGCGGGCATCCGTGAGGCGGGCACCCCCTGCGTCGGCGTCAATAAGGTCTTCGAGGGCCGGCCCCATGTGATCGATATGATCAAGAACGAGGCGTTCAGCCTCATCGTCAATACCTCCGAGGGCAAGCAGGCCATCGAGGACTCGGCGGAGATCCGCCGTGGCGCCCTCCAGAACAAGATCTACCACACCACCACCATTTCCGGCGCCGAGGCGACCTGCATGGGCCTGAAGCGGCGGAATCTGCGCCAGATCCGCAGACTGCGCGATCTGCACGACCTGAATTGATGGAGAGAATTGGATGAGCAAAGTCCCCTTGACCGTCCGTGGGGCGGAGAAACTGCGTCAGGAACTCAACGAACTCAAGACGGTGGCCCGTCCCAGGGTCATCCAGGCCATTGCCGAGGCCCGCGCCCATGGCGACCTGAAAGAAAACGCCGAATACCACGCAGCCCGCGAGCAGCAGGGCTTCATCGAGGGCCGCATCAAGGACATCGAGGCAAAGCTCTCCCACGCTCACATCATCGACGTGAGGAATCTCAACCCCGGCGGCAAGGTGGTGTTCGGCTCTACCGTGCTGGTGGAGGACCTGGACAGCGGCGAGGAGCACAGCTATCAGATCGTCGGCGAGGACGAGGCCGACATCAAGCAGGGCATGATCTCCGTCACTTCCCCCTTCGCACGCGCACTGATCGGCAAGGTGGAAGGTGACGTAGCCCTGGTCAACACCCCCGGCGGCAAGCGCGAGCTGGAGATCGTTGAGGTGCGATACGAGTAACTCAGCGAGTAGCCCGGATGGAACGCAGTGTAATCCGGGAAGCGCGTGGCTCGGATCATCCCGGATGCATGCGGTATTTCCCTATACCGCACCCTTCGGGCGCAAGGCGGACAAATCGGCTGTCCTGCCGATTTGTCCGCTTTGCTGCATCCGGGCTACGTGGCTGAAAAGCGCCCCCGCCGTTCAACCCGACGGCAGAACGACCTTCGGCCTGCGGCTGTTGCGGCGGAAGAAGATGGCGATGTGGCCGATGCGGTTGATGAAGGCGGCGCCGGTGGCGGTGGCGATGGCCTCGATCATGGCGTCCCGCTCCTCCCGCTCCCCCGCGTTGACCTTGACCTTGATGAGTTCGTGGGCGTCCAGGGCGACGCCGATCTCTTCCAACACCCCTTCGGTAACCCCCGCCTGCCCCACGATGACAACCGGTTTCAGGTGATGGGCCAGTCCCTTGAGATGGCGCCTTTGGGGTTCGCTGAGCTTCATGGCTTGGTGTCCGGCTGAAAACGGGCCATTATAGCCCCGGAAGCCTTCCCGAGTGACGAAGTAAAATTTAGATGGCCAAGACCAAGAGCAGTCAGCGCTGGTTGAACCGGCATTTCAACGACCCCTATGTGCAGCGAGCCCAGCGCGAGGGCTTTCGTTCCCGCGCGGCCTTCAAGCTGCTGGAGATCCAGGAGAGGGACAAGATCCTCCGGCCCGGCCAGGTGGTGGTGGACCTGGGTGCCGCGCCCGGCGGCTGGAGCCAGGTGGCCAGCCGGTTGGTGGGCGGGAAGGGGGCGGTGATCGCCATGGATATCCTGCCCATGGACCCGGTGGCCGACGTGGCGATCGTCGAGGGGGATTTCAGGGAGCAGGAAGCCCTGGAAAGATTGCGGGATTTGCTGGCCGGGCGGGCAGTCGATCTTGTAATTTCCGACATGGCGCCCAATGTCTCGGGTGTGGCCGTGGTCGATCAACCCCGTTCCATCCATTTGTGTGAACTGGCCCTGGAATTTGCGCGGGAGACCCTGAAACCCGGCGGCGATTTTCTGGTCAAGGTATTTCAGGGGGAGGGCTTCGAGGCCTTCCTCAAGGCGCTGAGGCTCAGCTTCGACAAGGTGATGACGAGGAAGCCCGAGGCCTCGCGCTCCAACAGCCGGGAGGTCTATCTCCTGGCCAGAGGAAAACGGGTATAATTTCCGGGACATTACGGGCTTACAGGCCCGGCATCCCTCTCCCTCGGGGAGAGGGGGCGAAGGTGCTTCGCAACTCTTACGTTATATTTGAGGACTCTGTCTTGAGCGATTTGGCTAAGAACATCATCCTATGGGTCGTCATAGCGGTGGTCTTGATGTCGGTATTCAATAACTTCTCGACCCAGACCACGCGGGGCCAGACCATCCCCTATTCACAGTTTCTCAGCGAGGTGAAGCAGGGGAACGTGAAGAAGGTGGAGATCAAGGACAACAATATCGTCGGCACCACCGTCGGTGGGACCCGCTTCTCCACCTATAGCCCCAGGGATGACGGCCTGATCGGCGACCTGATCAACAGCGAGGTGGAGATCCTGGCCGATCCCCCCGAGCGCCCGGGGCTGCTGCAACAGATCTTCATCAACTGGTTCCCCCTGTTCATCCTGATCGGCCTCTGGATCTTCTTCATGCGCCAGATGCAGGGCGGTGGCGGCGGCCGGGGTGCCATGTCTTTCGGCAAGAGCCGTGCCCGCATGATGAGCGAGGACCAGGTCAAGGTTAATTTCAACGACGTGGCCGGCATCGAGGAAGCCAAGGACGATGTGGCCGAGATGGTGGAATTCCTCCGCGACCCCGGCAAATTCCAGAAGCTGGGCGGCAAGATCCCCCGCGGTGCCCTGATGGTGGGACCGCCCGGTACCGGCAAGACCCTACTGGCCCGCGCCATAGCCGGTGAGGCCAAGGTGCCCTTTTTCTCCATCTCCGGTTCCGACTTCGTGGAGATGTTCGTGGGCGTCGGCGCGTCCCGCGTCCGGGATATGTTTGAGCAGGCCAAGAAACACGCCCCCTGCATCATCTTCATCGACGAGATCGACGCCGTCGGCCGTCATCGCGGCGCCGGCCTGGGCGGCGGTCACGACGAGCGGGAGCAGACCCTGAATCAGTTGCTGGTGGAGATGGATGGCTTCGAGGGCAACGAGGGCATCATCGTCATCGCCGCCACCAACCGCCCCGACGTGCTCGATCCCGCCCTGCTGCGTCCGGGCCGGTTCGACCGCCAGATCGTGGTGCCCCTGCCCGATGTCCGTGGCCGCGAAAAGATCCTCAAGGTCCACATGCGCAAGGTGCCCATCGCCGACGATGTCCAGCCCAATATCATCGCCCGCGGAACCCCCGGCTTTTCGGGGGCCGACCTGGCCAACCTGATCAACGAGGCGGCCCTCTTCGCCGCGCGCGGCGACAAGCGCCTAGTGGAGATGGAGGACTTCGAGCGGGCCAAGGACAAAATCATGATGGGCACGGAGCGCCGTTCCATGGTCATGAGCGAGCAGGAGAAGAAGCTGACCGCCTATCACGAGGCGGGTCACGCCATCGTCGGCCGCACGGTGCCTTCCCATGACCCGGTCTACAAGGTCAGTATCATCCCGCGCGGCCGTGCCCTGGGCGTCACCATGTTCCTGCCCGAGGAGGACAGGTATTCCTATTCCAAGGAGCATCTGGAGAGCATGATCTCCAGCCTCTACGGCGGCCGTATCGCGGAAGAGCTGGTCTTCGGCGAGGAGAAGGTCACAACCGGTGCCCAGAACGATATCATGCGCGCCACCGAGCTCGCCCGCGGCATGGTGACCAAGTGGGGCCTCTCCGGCCGCCTGGGTCCGCTGACCTACACCGAGGACGACCAGGAGGTCTTTCTGGGCCGCTCGGTGACTCAACACAAGAATGTCTCGGACGATACGGCCCATGCCATCGACGAAGAGATTCGGGTCATCATCGACCGCAACTACGAGCGTTCGCGCGAAATCCTGACCGAGCATCTAGACAGGCTGCACAGCATGGCCAACGCCCTGATCAAGTACGAGACCATCGACAGCGATCAGATCAACGACATCATGGCCGGCCGCACCCCCCGTCCCCCGGCCGATTGGGACGACGAAACCCCTAGCGGCGGCAAGAAAAACGGAAAGCGTTCGGACGCCAAGGGCAAGGGCAAGAGTGACGAACCGGGCATCGGCGGCCCGGTGAATCAGCACTGATGTAGGTTGGGTTAGGCGCACAAACCCAATACCATCGAGGAATTCGGAGGGGTGGAGTGCGCCGTAACCCAACAGAGGCCGGCGAGAATGTTGGGTTTGTTCGACGCATCCCTGCGCCTCACCCCGTTGGGGCTTGTGCGAAAAACCGCTCCCGGCGGTTTTTTGTTCGGCGCATCCATGCGCCTCACCCCGTTGGGGCTTGCGCGAAAAACCGCCTAACCCAACCTACAGGGCTACAAGGCTCAAGCAACATTATCCATGACACCCCCCTCCCTCTTCGACTGCGCCGGCAGGCCGCTCGATCTGAGCCGGCCTGCCGTCATGGGCATTCTTAACGTCACCCCTGATTCCTTCTCCGATGGCGGACGCTTCCAAGGTCTGGAGCAGGCGTTGCGCCAGGGCAGCCGCATGGCCGGCGAGGGCGCCGCGATCCTGGATATCGGTGGCGAATCCACCCGGCCCGGCGCCAGTCCGGTCTCGCTTCAGGAAGAATTGGACCGGGTGATCCCGGTGATCGAGCGCCTCCACGCCGAGTTGCCCCTGCCCCTCTCCATTGACACCAGCAAACCCGAGGTCATGGCCGAGGCGGTGCGCGCCGGCGCCGGCCTCATTAACGATATCTTCGCCTTGAGAAAGGGCGACGCCCTGGCGGTCGCCGCCGCCAGCGGTGTCCCCGTTTGTCTCATGCACATGCAGGGCGAGCCGGACAGCATGCAGACCGCACCTGCTTATGACGACGTGGTCGCGGATGTCATGACCTTTCTGCGGGAGCGCATTGCCGCCTGCGCCGGGGCCGGCATCCCGCCCGAACGGGTCCTGATCGATCCGGGATTTGGCTTTGGCAAGGGCCTGGCGCACAATCTCAGCCTGCTGGCGCGTCTGGCTGAATTTCGTGCCCTGGGTCATGGGCTGCTGGTCGGCATTTCGCGCAAATCCATGGTTGGGGCTGTGCTGGGCGGCGTCCCGGTGGAGCAGCGAATAAATGGCAGCCTGGCCGCCGCCGTGATGGCCGTCGAACGCGGCGCCCGCTTGTTGCGGGTGCATGATGTGAAGGAGACGGTCGAGGCCGCTAAAATGGCCTGGGCCGTGATCGAGCGAACAGAGGAGCCTCTTTGAAACGCAAGTATTTTGGTACCGACGGCATCCGTGGCCGGGTCGGCGATGACAAGATCAATCCCGAGTTCATCCTGAAGCTGGGTTGGGCCGCCGGGCGGGTCCTCGGCCAGGGTGTCGAGGGCAAGATCCTGATCGGCAAGGACACCCGCATCTCGGGCTATATGTTCGAATCGGCCCTGGAGGCGGGACTGGCCGCCGCCGGGGTCGATATCCACCTGCTCGGCCCCATGCCGACGCCGGGGATCGCCTATCTGACGCGCACCTTCCGCGCCCAGGCCGGCATCGTCATCAGCGCCTCCCACAATCCCCACCACGACAACGGGATCAAATTCTTCTCCCACGACGGCAGCAAGCTGGCCGACGAGATCGAGTCCCTGATCGAGGAGGAGATGGACAAGCCCATGGAGACGGTGGACTCCCAGTTCCTGGGCAAGGCCTATCGCGTCGGCGACGCGGCCGGCCGTTACATCGAGTTCTGCAAGAGCACCGTACCCTCCAACATCAGCTTCCAGGGCATGAAGATCCTGGTGGATTGCGCCAACGGCGCGGCCTATCACATCGCCCCCTATGTCTTCGAGGAGATGGGGGCTGATGTGATCACCATCGGCGCCTCGCCCGATGGCCTGAACATCAACAAGGACGTGGGCTCGACCCACATGGATAAGCTGCGGGTCGCAGTACTAGAAAACGGCGCCGATCTGGGCATCGCCCTGGACGGCGACGCCGACCGGGTGCTCATGGTGGACAGCGGCGGCGAGATCATCGACGGCGACCAGTTGCTCTATATCATCGCCTGTTCCCGCATCCGCAACCGGGAGTTCCAGGGCGCCGTGGTCGGCACCCTGATGAGCAACCTGGGCCTGGAACACGCCCTGGCGGACAAGGGGATCGTCCTGGACCGGGTCCAGGTGGGCGACCGCTATATCATGGAGCGCCTGAAGGAACGGAACTGGATACTGGGGGGCGAGTCCTCCGGCCACATCATCTGCCTGGACAGGACCACCACGGGGGACGGCATCGTCTCCGCCCTCCAGATCCTGGTGGAGATGCGCCAGACCGGGCAGGACCTGGGCCAGCTCCTGGGCGGGTTGAAGATGTATCCGCAGAAACTGATCAACGTCCGTCTCAAGAGCCGCGACGGCGTGCTGGAGAACCCCATTGTCATCCAGGCGATGGCAGATGCGGAGAAGGAGCTGGGTAACCGGGGCCGTGTCCTGCTGCGCCCCTCCGGCACCGAGCCCCTGATCCGGGTCATGGTCGAGGGGATCGATCTGGAACAGGTCGAAGAGATTGCCGCCCGCTTGGCCGGCAAGGTCAAGGAGGCCAGCGCCAAGGGTTGAGGGTGCGGGGAATTTCCGCGCCCGCTGTGGAACCTCTCGCTGATCCTGCCCCTGCGCGGAAGATTTAACGGAAGATTTAAATTACGTCATAATGCGCGCGATTAATCCCTTTGGTGGAGTGATTCATGCGCAAAATTCTTCTCGGAACCCTACTGGCGCTGGCCGGATTCTCGGCACAGGCGGAAAAGCCGGAGTTGGTTGGTTATGGCGTGCGTTCTTGCGAGGAGTACCGCAAGGCCTATGCGGGTTGGGAAAAGGGCGAGGAGACGGCCATCGCCGAGTATCTGCGTTACGAGGATTGGCTGAGTGGCTTCACCTCCGGCCTCTCTCTTGCCACCGGTGAGAATCTGTTGCAAGGGGGAGAGTTGGAAGGGGCCATGCGCCGGAATCTTCTCTACTGCGTGGAGCACACGGAAAGCGACTTCTTCAATGCCACCATGGGCTTGCTGGATTTTCTGAGCAAGCAGCAGTAGCCGGGCAGGCCGTCTTGATGACACTGTCATAAAAGTTTCACATCTCACTCCCACAATAGGCGCCAGCCATCGGGTAACCGCCCGATGTGTTTTTTGGTTCCCAGGAGGTCCTAGTGATTAAAAAGACTTTTGCTGTTACCGCGCTGTCCATGATTGTATCCGCTAACCTGCATGCCGCCGCCGCTCGCGATCATATCGAGATCGTCGGTTCTTCCACCGTCTATCCCTTTACCACCGCCGTTGCCGAGCAGTTCGGCAAGAGCAGCACCTTCAAGACCCCGAAGATCGAATCCACTGGCACCGGTGGCGGGATGAAACTGTTCTGCAAGGGTGTCGGCGTTGAAAACCCCGATA
This sequence comes from Gammaproteobacteria bacterium, assembly GCA_018812525.1. GTDB lineage: Bacteria > Pseudomonadota > Gammaproteobacteria > Chromatiales > Chromatiaceae > YD12-FULL-61-37. The sequence goes on along the minus strand of JAHJDE010000094.1, from coordinate 6,569 downwards.
TCACCAATGCCTCCCGCCGCATCAAACAGAGTGAGATTGATGATTGCGTCAAGAACGGCGTGAAAAATATCATTGAAGTCAAGGTGGGCTATGACGGCATCGCCATCGCCAACTCCAAGAAGTCCGCTCAGTTCGAACTGACGTTGAAGGATATCTTTCTGGCCCTGGCCAAGCAGGTCCCCGGCCCCGACGGCAAGCTGATCGACAACCCTTACAAGACCTGGAAGGATGTCAATCCCGCCCTGCCCGCCACCAAGATCGAGGTGCTGGGTCCGCCCCCGACCTCCGGCACCCGTGACGCCTTCGCCGAAATGGCCATGCAGGGCGGCGCCAAGAAGATCGAGGATCTGCTTGCCCTGAAGGGGGCCAAGGAAGAGGCCGATATCAAGGCCCTGATGGCCAAGCTGGGCCTCCCTGATAGCGCCTTCAACCCAAAGGGCGAGAAGCTGTTCGAGGCCGTGGCCCACGCCATCCGTGAAGACGGTGCCTACATCGAGGCCGGCGAAAACGACAACCTGATCGTGCAGAAGCTGGAAGCCAATCCCAATGCCCTGGGCATCTTCGGCTTCTCCTTCCTCGACCAGAACGCCGACAAGGTGCAGGGCTCCAAGGTCGATGGCCAGGCACCCGCCTTTGAAACCATTGCCGACGGTTCCTACAAGGTCTCCCGTCCGCTTTTCATCTATGTAAAGAAGGCCCATGTTGGTAAAATCCCCGGCATTCAGGAATTCCTGACCGAGTTCACCAGCGACAAGGCCTGGGGTGAGGAAGGTTATCTGGCCGACAAGGGTCTGATCTCCATGCCGAAGGAAGAGCAGGCCAGGTACGCGGCCGACGCCAAGGCACTGACTCCGATGGTCTTCGAAGAGAAGAAGTAATTCTCAAAGAAAAGGGCGCAAGCCACTCAGCGGGCGGCCGGAGATTTTCTCTCCGGCCGCTTTGCCTGTAAGGCGCCTCTTTGTGCCATTGAGCAGGACGGAAGGTATGTCCTGACTACAGGTTTCTCTCCATTATGGGGCGGATCGACTTGCCCCATGATCATTAACCGAAATGAAAAGTTATCGGTGAACCCATGCAGCCGTCCTTGCTGATCATAGTGTTGCTGGCCTTGGTGGCCATGGCCTACCACCTGGGGCGCCATCGCTCCATCGCAACGGTTGGCGGCATCAGGTCCGTGCCCAGGCTCCATTCCCTGCCCTGCTATTATGGTGCCTACACGGCAATCTGGTGCGGGATTCCCGCCTTCCTGGTGTTGGGCCTTTGGCTGGCCTTCGAACCCAATATCATCACCATTCTGGTGGTCGCCGACTTGCCCGAGGAGCTGCGCCAGCTTGCGCCGGAACGGTTGAATCTGGTCGTCAACGACATCAAGAATCTGGCCGGCGGCAATATTGTCACCGGCGTGGCCAGTCCAGGGGTCCAGGCCGCCGCCGACCATTTCATCAGCCTGGAAAACACCAGCGCCGCCGCCCTCAGCCTGGTGGTGCTTGCCCTCGGCATTCTGGGAATGGGGGCGGCCTGGAGCCGGATCTCACCCGGGTTGCGGGCGCGCAACGCCGTGGAGAGGACCGTCAAGGTGCTGCTCATCGTCAGTTCCACCATTGCGGTCTTCACTACCCTCGGCATCGTCCTCTCGGTGCTGTTCGAGGCGATACGCTTCTTCAAGATCATTCCCATCACCGATTTTCTCTTCGGGCTCGACTGGAGTCCGCAGATGTCCATCCGCGCCGACCAGGTGGGATCATCCGGGGCCTTCGGCGCCGTCCCCCTCTTCGCCGGCACACTATTAATTTCGTTGATCGCCATGCTGGTGGCTGTGCCCATCGGCCTGATGTCGGCGATCTATCTCTCTGAATACGCCAACAGGCATTTTCGTGCCCTGGCAAAGCCGCTCCTGGAGATCCTGGCGGGCATCCCCACCGTGGTCTATGGCTTCTTCGCCGCCCTGACCGTGGCCCCCTTTTTCCGGGGGATCGGGGAGTCGATGGGCCTGACGGTCTCCTCCGAGAGCGCCCTGGCCGCCGGGGTCGTCATGGGGATCATGATCATCCCCTTCGTCTCGTCCCTCTCGGATGACGTGATCAACGCCGTGCCCCAGTCCATGCGCGACGGCTCCTATGCCCTGGGGGCCACCAAATCCGAGACCGTGCGCCGCGTCATCATCCCGGCCGCGTTGCCGGGGATCGTCGGCGGCGTTCTGCTGGCGGTCTCCCGCGCCATCGGCGAGACCATGATCGTGGTGATGGCGGCGGGGCTCTCGGCCAAACTGACCGCCAATCCCCTGGAGGCGGTCACGACGGTGACGGTGCAGATCGTCACCCTCCTGGTCGGCGACCAGGAGTTCGATAGCCCCAAGACCCTGGCGGCCTTCGCCCTGGGTCTGATGCTGTTCATCGTGACCCTGATTCTCAACATCGTCGCCCTGCACGTGGTACGCAAGTACCGCGAGCAGTATGAATAGCAGGGGGGGGAGGCGAATGTCCATTGCTGAACACAAACCCCGTACCCTCGATATCCTGGAGCGGACGCTGAAGAAGCGCTATGCGGCCGAGCGGCGCTTCCGGTATTACGGCCTGGCTGCGGTGGTGTCGGGCCTGGCCTTCGTCTCGCTGTTGTTCATCAGCATCGTCGCCAATGGCTACACGGCCTTTTTTCAAACCGCCATCAAGCTCGATATCGCGTTCAATGCGGGGCAGATTGACCCCGAGGGCAAGCGCGCCCCCGCCGTTCTTGCCAGGGCCGACTACGACGCCCTGATCCGGGAGGCCCTGCAAGGGTTATATCCCGAGGTCAAGGGCCGGAGCGCCAAGCGGGAGCTCAAGAAGGTCATCAGTTCCGGCGCCGGGTTCCAGCTTCGGGAGCGGGTCCTGGGGAACCCAGGGCTGATCGGTGGCAAGCAGGCCGTCTGGGTCGCCGCGGATGACGAGATCGATGTCCTGATCAAAGGCGGGGCCACGGATATCGAGACCTATCCCGGCGAGGGGATTGCCTCGCCAACCGGCGTCGAAGGCGAGATCAAGGTCCTTTTGACCACCAACTCCTTTAACGCGGTCCTGAACGAGGTGAAGGAATCCCTGCTGCGCAAGGCCGCCAAGGCCGAAAAGGGGCTTGGCCTTGCGGAGGAGACCCTTGCCCGGGTGGACGCTGAGATCGCGGTCATCGACAAGCGGGTGGAGCAGGAGACGGCCGCCGGCAACCTGGGCCTCGTCGCGGAACAGAATGCGGCCAGGCAGAATCTCTTGGCTGAACGGGAAGGGCTCGCCGGTAAGATCGCCACGAAGGCCACGGAGGTCGCCGACCTGCGCAGGCGCGCGGAGACCCCCGGTGGGGATGAAGCGCTCTCCGGCGAACTCCCCAGCTACCTGGTACGCATCAACGGTGGCCTGGTCAAGGCGGCCAGCGTCAACAACAGCGGGATTTCCGGCCAGGTCCTGTTGCCGCTCTCCTCGACCAAAGGGGCGGCCAAGGGTAGTTGGGAGATCGTCAAGTTCGCCACCCCCGAAGGGGACCGCCGCACCAAGGACCAGTTGATTGCCTGGGTCATGCGCTTGCAGGAGCAGGGCCGCATCGAACAACAATTCAACACCAATTTCTTCACCTCGGGCGATTCCCGCGAACCCGAGCAGGCCGGCATCGGCGGTGCCGTGCTGGGCTCCCTTTACACCCTGCTGGTGACCCTGGCGCTCTCTTTCCCCATCGGCGTGGCGGCCGCCGTCTACCTGGAGGAGTTCGCCCCGAAGAATAAATGGGTCGATCTCATCGAGGTCAACATCAACAACCTGGCCGCAGTGCCCTCTATCGTCTTCGGGCTGCTGGGTCTGGCGGTATTCATCAACTTCTTCGGCATACCCCGCTCTGCGCCGCTGGTCGGCGGCCTGGTCCTGACCCTCATGACCCTGCCCACCATCATCATCGCCAGCCGCTCGGCCCTGAAATCGGTGCCGCCCTCCATTCGCGAGGCGGCCCTGGGCGTGGGTGCCTCGCACCTTCAAGCGGTCACCCACCATGTACTGCCGCTGGCCATGCCGGGCATACTCACCGGCGCCATCATCGGCATGGCGCGCGCCCTGGGCGAGACCGCCCCGCTGCTGATGATCGGCATGGTGGCCTTCATCGTCGACCTGCCCGGCAGTCTCCTTGACCCCGCCACCGCCCTGCCGGTACAGATCTACCTCTGGGTGGACAGCCCGGAGCGCGCCTTTGTGGAGAAGACATCGGCGGCGATCATGGTGCTCTTGACCTTCCTCATTGTGATGAATGCCATCGCCGTCTATCTCCGCAAGAAATTTGAACGCCGCTGGTGATAGCTGTGTTCGAGACCCGAAGTCCCATTATGGATAACAGCATTGCTATGAACGAAAGCGACTTTCCCCGCAATACCGGTATCAGCTCGGATGCCCTGGGCGAACGGAAGATCTCGGGCACCGTCGGCGAGATCCAGGTCCAGGACCCGCGCATGACCTGCCGTAATGTCGATGTCTTCTATGGCAACAAGCATGCCATCATCGACGTGAGCCTGGACATTGGCAAGAACGAGGTGATCGCCATGATCGGTCCCTCCGGCTGTGGCAAGTCGACCTTCCTGCGTTGCCTCAACCGCATGAACGATACCATCGAGGGCTGCCGGGTCAGCGGTCAAATCCAACTGGAAGACCAGGACATCTACGACCCCCGGCTGGACGTGGTCCCCTTGCGGGTCCAGGTGGGCATGGTCTTCCAGAAGCCGAACCCCTTCCCCAAATCGATCTACGAGAACGTGGCCTACGGTCCCCGTATCCACGGCCTGGCCGGCAACAAGACCGACCTGGACGAGATCGTCGAAACCAGCCTGCGCAAGGCGGGGCTCTGGGAAGAGGTCAAGGACCGCCTGGACCAGCCGGGTACCGGCCTCTCCGGCGGACAGCAGCAGCGCCTCTGCATCGCCCGCACCATCGCCGTTTCGCCCGAGGTGATCCTGATGGACGAGCCCTGTTCGGCCCTGGACCCCATCGCCACCGCCAAGGTGGAAGAGCTGATCGACGAACTGCGCGAACACTACACCATCGCCATCGTCACCCACTCCATGCAGCAGGCGGCCCGCGTCTCGCAGCGCACGGCCTATTTCCACCTGGGCAACCTGGTGGAGGTGGGCGAGACCACGCAGATCTTCACCAACCCCCGCCACCGGCTGACGGAAGACTACATCACCGGTCGTTTCGGTTGATCCGGTGAAAATAGGGTCAGACTCGAATTACATGAATCCCTCCGCAATTCGAGTCTGATCCTACTTTCTCAACTGAAGGCCCCTCCATGCACGACTACGATCTGGTTCAGCGGTTGATCGAACTCATCCATCGGCTCTATGGGGAGTCCGCCGGCTTCCTCGATGCGCCAGACGATCCGCAGCCCTGGTACAACCGCGGCTACGCCAACGGCATGGTGCGCGTACTGGACGAGGCCGGCTATAACTGCCGTCTGCGCGAACAGGTGGACCCAGACCCGGAGGACATCATCGAGAATCAGCAACCGACCCCCTGGGGCCGAGCCTATGTCCATGGGTTCGAGATGGGCGAACGGGAATGCCGCGAGGCACTGTCGAAGGAATAATCCGAATGAAAATGGTGTCATTCAACGTCAACGGCCTGCGGGCACGCCCCCACCAGCTCGAACGCCTGGTCGAACTGCACCATCCGGACATCATCGGCCTGCAAGAGACCAAGGTGCAGGATGCAGAATTTCCCCGTGCGATGATCGAGGCGCTGGGGTATCAGGTCTGCTTTCACGGCCAAAAGGGCCATTACGGCGTCGCCATCCTCTCCCGGCAGGCGCCTTCGGCCCTGGGTATGGGTTTTCCGGAGACTGAGGGTGACGAACAGAGACGCCTCATCTGGACGCGATTCGAGGACGCGGACGGCAAGCCCCTGACAGTAATCAACTGCTACTTTCCCCAAGGCGAGGGCCGCGATCATCCCACCAAATTCCCCAACAAACGGCGCTTCTACGCCGACCTGCTGGCCTTCCTCCGCGAGCACCACTCCCCGGAAGACAACCTGGTGGTTATGGGTGACATGAATGTGGCCCCGCTGGACCGGGACATCGGTATTGGCGCCGACAATGCCAAGCGGTGGCTCCGCACCGGCAAGTGCTGCTTCCTGCCCGAGGAGCGCGAGTGGCTGGGCGCCTTGCTGGACTGGGGCCTGGAAGACAGCTTCCGCAAGCTGCATCCCGAGATCGAAGACCGCTTCAGTTGGTTCGACTACCGCAGCAAAGGCTTCGAACGAGAACCGAGACGGGGCCTGCGTATCGACCTCATCCTCGCCTCAAAAAACCTGATGCAACACTGCACTGCCGCCGGCATCGACTACGCCATCCGCGCCATGGAAAAGCCCTCGGATCATTGCCCGGTGTGGGCGGCGTTTTCCTGAAGCTGCTGTAATACCCTGTACACAAGAGGTTCTTGCAAAACTGCAAGAACCTCTTGCGGTTCAGGGATGAACCGCCATTTTCAAGTAAATATTCGGCCAACCCACTAACCGCTCAGGGACAAACGAGCAGCTCGCGAAAGGCGGGGAGCAAAGGATATACCCATA
>JAHJDE010000093.1 GCA_018812525.1 Gammaproteobacteria bacterium | reverse complement strand
GCATGCCGGAGCCGGTCATGCCGGGTTGGGTCCTGGGCAGCAACGCCAGTTCCGCCCTGAAGATTCGGGGAATGCCTGTGGCCACCAGGCGAGGGAGGAAATCGACGGCCGCCGGGTGGTTCAGGAGGGGATACCAAATGGCGTAGCAGCCAGTTGCCCAGCGGCGCATCCCCTCCTGGAGCAGGGTTTGGACAAGGTGGAACTCCTCCTTGACCTCGTAGGAGGGGTCGATCAGGACCAAGCCACGGCGCTCACGGGGCGGCAACAGGGCCGGCAGTCCCTCAAAGCCGTCTCGGTTGTGGATGTGTACGCGCCGCTCATGGCCGAGGGCGTTCCGCAGTTCGTTCAGTGCCCGGGGGTGGAGTTCCATCAGTTCCAGGTGGTCATCCGGCCGTAACAGCTTGGTGACGAGCAGGGGCGAGCCGGGGTAGCGCCGCAAATTGCCGTCCGGGTTAAGGCCGCGAACCAACGTCAGATAGGGGACCAGGGACTCGGGTATATCTGCGAGAGAAAACAGGCGGCCGATACCCTCGCGGTATTCGGCGGTCTTGCATGCCTCTGTGCTCTCCAAGTCGTAGAGGCCCGATCCTGCGTGGGTGTCGAAGACGCGCAAGGGCTTCTCCTTACGCTGCAGGAATTGCATCAGTAGCGCCAGCAAGGCGTGCTTGAGGACATCAGCGGAATTTCCGGCGTGATAAAGATGTTGGTAACTGAGCATGGTGGCCTAGGGGGAAAATGCGATACAGTGCGAAATTATGAGGCAGGCGATCTGGGTCCAGCCAGCCCTCCTTGCAGGGATGAGATGCCTCTTTTCAATGGCAATTGGCCATTGAAAAACTGAAAATTGCGTCTTCAGTTTTTGCCTCGCAATCTTGCCAGAACGCCAATTTTGCAGGTCCCTCAAAGTCCAGTGGAATACTTATAGTTACATGGCTATTCAAGAATTGGGGCTCTTTCTCGGCAGTTGGCTGCGCTCACCGCTGAAAGTCGGTGCCGTGGCACCAAGCAGCGATATGCTGGCCAGGGCCATGGCGCGGGAGGTCGACAGCCTGGGTGATGGAGTTATCCTGGAACTGGGTCCCGGCACGGGTGTGGTGACGCGGGCCCTGCTACACCAGGGGATCGCGCCGGAACGGCTGCTGCTGGTGGAGCGGGAACCCCATTTCTGCCACCTCCTGCACGGCCGTTTCCCTGGTGTACGGGTAATCCAGGGCGATGCTGGGAAGCTGGGCGAACTGGTGAAGGGAGCGGGCAGTCCCAAGATTTCGGCCGTCGTTTCGAGCCTACCCCTCCTGTCGCTGGGTATCGGCCTGCAACGGGATATCCTGCGGGAGAGCTTTCGCATCCTGGATAGCGACAAGGGGTGTTTCATCCAGTTCACCTATGGGTTCGGCTCCCCCGTCCATCCCGTCCTCCAGCGCCGGCTGGGTCTGACCGGCCTCCCCGTGACGCGCGTGTTGTGGAATATCCCGCCCGCCGTTGTCTGGCACTATCGAAAGGCCTGACCGGCCATGCTCCTGACAGACGCCCGCCAAAGCCCCTCGCCCAATTTCGATGAACGGCCCGAAGGGGAGACGATCAGCCTGCTGGTGATCCACAACATCAGCCTGCCGCCGGGATCGTTCGGCGGCCCCTGGATTGACCTGCTGTTCAGGAACGCCCTCCCCCCCGACGCACATCCCTATTTCGCGGGGATCGCGGGGCTGCGGGTTTCCAGTCACCTGCTGATCCGCCGCGACGGGGAACTGCTCCAGTACATCCCGCTTGACAAGCGGGCCTGGCACACGGGTCCTTCCCAGTTTTGCAAACGGACTGCCTGCAACGACTTCTCCATCGGCATCGAGCTGGAGGGGAGCGACCAGATTCCCTATACCGATGCCCAATATGAACGACTAGCCAGGGTTACGGGAATTATCCTGGAGCGCTATCCTAGCATCACCCCCGAACGCATCGTCGGGCACAGCGACATCGCTCCCGAGAGGAAGACCGATCCCGGTCCCGCGTTTGACTGGCCACGCTACCGCGCCCTGATTCAACCAACCGAGGGATGCCCATGACCTTCATCGTATTGCTACTCGCCCTGCTTGCCGAACGCTTCCTTATCGACCAGCGGGAATGGCGCAAGGCGGACTGGTTCCAGCGTTACCACAGCACCCTTGCGCACCATCCCCAGGGGGGCTGGACCACCAGCCGCTTCTGGGGCTCCCTGGCAATCCTCGCCCCTGTTCTGGTCGCTATTGCGCTGGCCCAGTGGGTCCTGGCCGGCCTCCTCGGCGGCCTGCTCTCCTTTCTCTTCGCCTTTGCGGTATTGCTCTACTGCCTGGGTCCCGAGGATCTGGACAACGAGGCGGCGGATTTCCTCTATGCGCTGGGGCGCGGCGAAGAGGAGAAGGCCCGCCTGGCCGCTGCCAGGATTTGTGACGGCGAACCCGCAGGCACAGCTGTCGGACTTGTCCGCCAGGTGCGCGAGGCCATTCTCCATCAGTCCAATCGGCGGATTTTCGGCGTCATCTTCTGGTTTCTCGTCCTGGGGCCACTGGGGGCAGCCCTCTACCGTATGGCCCGTTGCCTCCCGCAGGGCCTGGCAGGGAGTCCAAGCGAGGAGTATGCCCAAGGGCGCCGGCGCCTGATCCATATTCTCGATTGGCTCCCCAGCCGTGCACTGGTCCTTGCCTTCGCCCTGGCTGGAAATTTCGAAAACACCCTGGATGCCTGGCGCGGTTGGGAAAAACAACCCATGGAGGTCCACGGGGAAGCGGCCCAGGGCCTCCTGATCCAGGCCGGCAACGGGGCACTGATGATCCAGGACGAGGACAATGAGGAAGAAAACCCCGCCCAGATCGAGGCGGCCCTCTCCCTCGTCTGGCGATCCCTGGCAGTCTGGCTGGTCATCCTTGGGCTTTTGGCCCTGATTTTCTGAAGAAGACTTGTGGCTTGAGGCTTCGAGGGGTAAGGCGATTGCCGGAAATTAATATCCCAGATTGCGCAGGATTTTCGTTCCCCTGCAAGGCGCCACAGGCGGCGCATAGTCGAACTATGTAACGCCTGGGGCAACGCAGCAGGGGGCGAAAAGACAAGCAAGATGGGATATTAATTGAGGCACTTGCAAAATGGCCTTCCCGGCCATTTTGCAAGAACCTCAATTGACAGAAATCGCCTAAGTACCTCAAGCCGTCAATCGTGCATAGAGCATGGGCAGGCGTTTCGGTAACTCGGCCGGGTTGCCGATAACCAGATAGCCGCCGCTTCCGAAGAGGTGGGGAAGGTAGTCGTTGCCCTTCCTGTCGATGGTGACGCAGAAGGGCTCCAGGCCTGTGCGCCGGGCTTCCTGCACCGCGTGGCGGGTGTCTTCGATGCCGTACCGTCCCTCGTATTTGTCCAGGTCGTTGGGTTTGCCATCGGTGAGGATGAGCAGCAACCGCCTCCCGGCCGGTTGCCCGTTCAGCAGCCCGGTGGCGTGGCGAATGGCCGCACCCATGCGAGTGTAGTAGCCTGGCTTGATGACCTGAATCCGGCCCCGGATCGCCGCGCCGTAGTTCTCCCCAAATCCCTTGAGACTGTGCACCCGAACCGGGTCACGTTTGCGCGAGGAGAAGCCGAGGATGGCGAAGCGGTCGCCGGTGGCGGCCAAGGATTCAGCAAAGAGGAAGAGGCTGTCGCGGATCACATCGATGACCCGGTGGTGGTCATTGATCCAACTGTCGGTTGAGAGAGAGAGGTCGGCCAGCAGCAGGCAGGCCAGGTCGCGGGCGCCGCTGCGCATCTCCCGGTAGAGGCCGTCGCTGCCGGTCCCCCGTCCGGCAGCCTTGTCGGTGACAAAGCGCAGATAGGCGTCGATATCGACCTCTTCCCCGTCCGCTTGGCCGCGATACCAGATACGCGCCGGGGCCAGGGCCTGGAACTGGTTGCGCAGCTTCTTCGCGGTCCGCTTCAGGTGATTGGGCAAGGGGACAGGGGTTGCCTTGTCCGCCAGCAGGGAGATGATGCGGCAATGATTGGGTTGCAGTTGCTGTTTGCGCCAGTCCCACTCCGGCAGCAGTTGGCCCTCGTCCAGGACCAGGTCGTCATCCGCCGCCCCCGGTAAGTCCAGGTCGAACCGCAGGCGGGATGACGCCTTCTTCTTGCCCCGGCTGACCGAAATCCGGTCCAGCTCGCGCGCCATGGCCTCGGCTTGGTCCAGATCCTCCTCATCCTCCGTGCCCCGGTCCACATTCACGAACTCCCCCATGGTCAGGATGTTTTCCATGCGGATGGTGACCAGGCCACGGTCTGCCTCGGGTTCCTTCACTCGCTCGGCCTGGCGTCGGGCGACATCCTCCAGGTTGCGTTGTTTTGCGCCCTCGTTCTCCCCGCTCTCATCGGGTTCCGGGCTCTTCAGGCCGTCGCTTGTCAGCGGTGGATCGGGATGGAGCCAGAGGGGGACGGGAAAGGGGGGGCGCTTGGCGGTGGGCAGGAGGCCCATGGAACCGGGTCTTTCGAGGGCGGCCCTGACTGCCAACTCGGCCTGCGCCTCGTCGTGCTTGAGGGTTTCCGGCGCGGGGCGTTGCGCCAGATGGGCCTGCACCAGGCGTTCATATCGGGGCCGCAGGCCAGGGAAACGTTCCAGGGTCTTGCGGCTGAGGGTCTGATTGGCGTTAAACCAGCCACCGTGCCGGCCATCATCGCCCACGGCCAGGGCTGCCAGCCAGTAATAGAGATCGCGGTTGAGGCTGGCCTCGCCGAACCAGGCAATTTCCCCCGGCAGACGGAGCGAACGCTGGTCGCGCCAGGCCAGTTCCACCTTCCGACCAAGGCCGGCGATGCGTTGCAGCCAATTGCGACGCGCCTGGCAGGCAGTGGCATCGGCGGCCTCGATTTGCAGACCGCCATCGCCACCCAGGGCACGAAAATAGATGTTCAGGGGGCGCTGCACCTGGGCCAGACGGACCCCTGCCTCCAGATGACGGTCATCCGCCAGGCGGGTAATGAGGCGGTGCCAGAGTTCGCCGACTTGTTCTTCCATCGGACCTTTGTTGGATGCGGGAATGGTGCGGCTACTTGAGTCCATTCAGACGACAAATGCCTTGATCACCATCAAGCATCCCTGTTGGTCTCGTCTTACATAAAGGGGCTTGAGCCTAAAGGGGTTTCTGAAATGCAGGAGGTATTTTCACAGCCTCTCAGCACTCGGCCAACAGACGGTCGATCATCGACTGAGACTGGGCCAGATAACCGCCGCCAAACAGGTTGAGGTGGTTGAGGATGTGGTAGAGGTTGTAGAGGATCTTGCGCACAGGATAGCCCGGATCGAGGGGCCGGCGCGCCGCGTAGGCGGCATAAAAATCATCCCCGAATCCACCGAAAAGCTCGGTCATGGCCAGATCGACCTCAGGGTCGCCGTAGTAGACCGCCGGATCGAAGATTACCGGATTGCCGTCCCTGTCATAGGCCATATTGCCGGCCCATAGGTCGCCGTGCAGCAGGGAGGGACTGGGGGCGTGGTCGATCAGGGCCGGGAAACGCGCCATCAACAGCCCGCCCCGTTCCTGAAGTGCCCCACCGTAACCGTTGCTGGCGGCGAGGTGCAACTGGAATCCAAGCCTTTTCTCACGCCAGAAGTCGATCCAGTCATAGGCCTGCCCATTTTTCTGGGGTGTTGATCCGATACGGTTGTCCCGATGCCAGCCGAACGTCTCACCCGGCCTGAGGTGCATGGCCGCCAATTCCCGCCCTGCCTGGGAGGCGCTATCCCATCGAGGGGGGCTCATCTCGATATACTCCAGCACCAGAAAACTGCGGCCGCCGTCCAGGCCATGACAGAGGGGCTTTGGAGTGCGGAGAGTTCCGCTTGCGGAGAGGGCCTCCAGGCCAGCCGCCTCTGCCTCGAACATATCGAGTAAATCGGCCCGGTTGAGCTTCACAAACCATTGGTGCCTGCCGTCATCCAGCAACAGGGTCTCATTGATGCAGCCCCCACCCAAGTGCCTGACCCTGGACGGGCGAAAGGGCCAGCCGGTCGCCTCGCTGATGTGGGCGGCGATTCGGGACAACGCCTCCCCCGTCATCGAGAGGGCACCATGCTTTCATGGAGATGACTGGAACGGGGAAAATGGGCGCGCAGAAATTCCACTTGACAACCCGACATCTATCCTACTCGCTTACTCACAGTCCTGAACAGGACCGACGGTCTTTTGTCAACCCCGACACCAGAACCAGGCACATCTCGAATACAAATGCAACTAGCTAATAATGAACGACTTTTCTTCCTGTGCAAAATTTAGCCGAATTGACACAAAGGGCTCAACCAGTGCGTCCGGGGAGCTATTTCCCTTTTCATCCCACAGAATTATCCACAGCTTCTGTGAGTAAGGACAATCTGCTTTCGATCCGATATTCGCACAAGAGGGCGAAGGAACCCCTAACCGCGTCCCGACCCCTTCCCTGCCGATCCTCTATGTCAGGGTACAATTAACGCCACCATGCAAGCCCAGATCCTCCGCATCGCCGTCTTCGCCCCCCTGCGTCGATTATACGATTACCTACCCCCCGAGGGAGTCACTGTGCGGGAGGGCGTACGGGTCCTTGTCCCTTTTGGCCGGTCCCGGCGTATCGGCATCGTCATCGAGGTCATTAAGCGTAGCGACCTGGCCCCCGATCGCCTCAAAAGGGTTATCGAGGTTCTGGACCTGGAAACCTTGCTGGGCACGGAGGAGATCGGGTTCCTCTCCTGGGTGGCAAGCTACTACCAGCATCCACCGGGTGAGGTCTATGCCTCCGCCCTGCCGGTCCTGTTGCGCCTGGGGAAAGTTGCCCCCTCCAACAGCGCAATCGGTTGGCGCCTCACAAATGAGGGCCGCTCCATCAATCCCGAACAACTACGCCGCGCCCCCAAACAGGCTGAACTACTCACCGCATTGGGCCACCATCCCGAGGGCATCAGTCAGGCCAATCTGACCGCCGACTACGGCAATTGCCGCCCCGCGCTGCTCGCCTTGTGCGAAAGAGGCTGGATCGAGAGCCAGCAATTGCAATTACTTCCCCAAGTGTCCAACCCCGTCCCGGCGCCCGTCCTCAATGAGGAACAGAGGCAGGCAGTCGATGCGGTCTCCAGCACCGAGGGATTCCAGGTCTTTCTGTTGCATGGCGTTACAGGCAGCGGCAAGACAGAGGTCTATCTGGAGATCGCCCGGCAGGTCCTGCGACAGCAAAGACAGGTCCTGGTGATGGTGCCAGAGATCGCCCTGACCCCGCAGACCACCCAGCGTTTCGGCGAACGCCTGGGCATTTCCCCGCTATTGCTGCATTCGGGTCTCAGCGACAAGGAACGCGCACTTGCCTGGTCCCAGGCCGCTCAGGGCAAGGCGATGCTACTCCTGGGCACGAGATCCGCCGTGCTGACCCCGCTGCCCGATCTGGGCCTGGTCATCGTCGACGAGGAGCACGATCTCTCTTTCAAACAACAGGACGGAATTCGCTACTCGGCACGGGATCTGGCAATCCTGCGGGCAAGTCGCGCCGGCTGCCCGGTCGTGCTCGGCTCGGCGACCCCATCCCTCGAAGCCCTGCACAATGTCCTTAACGGGCGATTTGCCGAATTGCGCCTGACACAACGGGCCGGTACGGCACGCCCCCCCCTGATTCAACTCCTGGACATCCGTTCCGCCCCCTTGGAGGCAGGGATGTCGAAGGCGCTGCTTGCCGAGGTCGGGCTTACCCTGGGACGGGGCGAACAGGTCCTGCTGTTTCTCAACCGGCGCGGCTTCGCGCCGATCCTGATCTGTCACGATTGCGGCTGGACCGCCCAATGCCGCCATTGCGACGCCCGCATGACGGTCCACTTTCAGGAAAATGGGCTCTGGTGCCACCACTGCGGTTATTTTCAAAGGGTCCCGCAACAGTGTCCGGACTGTCAGGGACCACGCCTTATAACCTTGGGACAGGGGACTGAACAGGTCGAGACCGCACTGCAAGCCCTTTTCCCCGCCCAGTCCCTGGTCCGGATCGACCGCGACAGCACCCGCCGCAAGGGGAGTTTGCAGCATATGCTGGAACAGGTCCGCCAGGGCAAGCACTCACTCCTGCTCGGCACCCAGATGCTGGCCAAGGGCCATGATTTTCCGAATGTGACCCTGGTCGGCATTCTGGATGTGGATCAGGGGCTGTTCGGGGCCGACTTCCGTGCCACCGAGCGCATGGCCCAATTACTGATACAGGTCGCCGGCCGTGCCGGCCGTGCCGATAAACCCGGCCGGGTTCTGATCCAGACCCACCATGCCGACCACCCCTTGCTGAACCTGCTGATTCAACAAGGCTATCCCGCTTTCGCTTCCGAGATGCTGGCCGAGCGCCGTGCCGCCAGCCTACCCCCGTTCAGCCACCAGGCCCTGCTCCGCGCCGAATCCCCCCGCCGGGGCGAAGCGGAAGAGTTTCTGCGCCTGGCTCTGGGGCTTGGCCGGGATCAGGCCATGCCGGGCATAGAGATGTGGGGACCGGTCCCGGCCCCCATGGAACGGCGGGCGGGCCGTTTTCGATATCAGCTTTTGACTCAGTCGACAAACCGGACCCAGTTGCACCGTTATCTTGGCCGCTGGCTTGAAGCCATCGAGGGGCTGAAGACGGGGCATCTGCTGCGCTGGTCCATCGACGTGGACCCACAGGAAATGCTTTGACTGCCCCTTTCTTGGTATCCTACACGACTATTTAACTACTAGCCTGAATTACGGTGACACTTTACTAAATGCACTTAATTAGTAATTAAGTGCATTTAGTAAAGTGTCACCGTAATTTGACCGCGCCCGTATGGGCCTCGTATTTTGGAAATTCATCGATGAAATCACAGATCCAGGACCTGGTTTTCCAAGCCCTTGCAGCGCTGGTCGCCGACGGGGTGCTACCGCAGAGGGAACTCCCCACATTCTCCATCGAGCATGCGCGCGGTCCAGCCCATGGGGACTTCGCCACCAACGCCGCCCTGGTCTGCGCCAAGGCCGCTCGCTGCAAGCCCCGCGACCTGGCGGAAAAACTGGCCGCTGCCCTGCCTGCGTCGACCGGCATTGAAAAGGTCGAGATCGCCGGCCCCGGCTTCATCAATTTCTACCTCTCCACCGATGCCTACCGGGCGCTTATCCCCGAGATCCTCGCCAAAGGACATGAATTCGGGCGTTCCAGTCTGGGTCAGGGCCGCCGCGTCCAGGTGGAGTTTGTCTCCGCCAACCCCACGGGCCCCTTGCATGTGGGCCATGGCCGCGGTGCCGCCTACGGCTCGGTGGTGGCTAATCTGCTGGAGGCGGTCGGTTTCGAAGTCCACCGGGAATATTATGTCAACGATGCCGGCCGGCAGATGGACATCCTCGGCACCTCGGTCTGGCTCCGTTACCTCGAACTCTGCGGCGAGGAATTCCCCTTTCCCTCCAACGGCTACAAGGGCGATTACGTCTGGGACATCGCCGCTACCCTGCACCGGGGGCACGGAGACAGCTATCGGCATTCGGCGGACGAGGTCTTCGCGGACATCCCCGCCGACGAGCCGGCCGGCGGCGACAAGGAGGCCCATATCGATGCCCTGATCCAGCGGGCCAAACTGCTATTGGGCGACAACCGCTACCGCTTCGTCTTCGAGCTAGGGCTCAACACCATCCTGGACGACATCCGCGACGACCTCTCCCTGTTCGGGGTGGAGTATCAGGAGTGGTATTCGGAGCGCTCCCTCACCGAGTCGGGGGCGGTCAACCGGGCCATCGAGCGCCTGCGCCACAGCGGCCATGCCTACGAGAAGGAGGGCGCCCTCTGGTTCCGCTCCACCGATTTCGGCGACGAGAAGGATCGCGTCCTGGTACGCGAGAACGGCCAGACCACCTATTTCGCCTCCGATATCGCCTATCACATGGACAAGATGGAGCGCGGCTTCCACCGCGTCATCGACATCTGGGGCGCCGACCATCACGGCTATGTGCCGCGCGTCAAGGCGGCGCTACAGGCCCTGGGGGACGACGCCTCCAGGCTCGATGTCCTGCTGGTCCAATTCGCCATCCTCTATCGCGGCGGCGAGAAGGCCCAGATGTCCACCCGCTCGGGCGAATTCGTCACCCTGCGCCAGTTACGCAAGGAGGTGGGCCGCGACGCCGCCCGCTTCTTTTATGTGATGCGCAAATGCGAGCAGCACCTGGATTTCGACCTGGATCTGGCCAAGTCCCAGTCCAGCGACAACCCGGTCTACTATGTGCAATATGCCCATGCCCGCATCCATGCCGTGCTGCGCCAGGCCGCCGAGAAGGGCCTCGCGGTCGAACCCAGTCCTGGGATGGAAAACCTGGAGCGGCTCGTGGAGTCCCATGAGATGGACCTCATGAAGATCCTCTCCCGCTACCCGGAACTCATAGAAAACGCCGCGCTGAACGAGGAGCCCCACCAGCTCACCCACTACCTGCGCGAGCTGGCCAATGGCTTTCATACCTACTACAACGCCCACCCCTTCCTGGTAGAGGAGCCGGCCCTGCGCGACGCCCGCATCAAGCTGATCCTGGCCGCGCGGGAGACCCTGCGTAACGGCCTCAACCTGTTGGGGGTCTCGGCGCCGGAGCAGATGTAATGGCAAGGGATTACAATTCACAGGCCAGGCGGCGGCACAACCAATCCCCGCCCTGGCTCTGGTTCTTCGCAGGCGCCTTGGTCGGCGCGCTGGGCGCCAGCCTTGCCTGGATCAAGCAGGGCGGTATCACGGTGGAAACGCCGGTTGCCGTTCCGGTAGCCAAAGCCCCGGCGGCCACACCGCCGCCCCCGGCGAGGGTCGAACCGGAGCCCGAGGCACCCAAACCACGCTTCGACTTCTATACGGTGCTACCGGAACAGGAGGTGGTGATTCCCGAACAGGAGATCGCCAAACCAGCCCCGGCAGCCGCTGCCCCAGCCCCGCCCCAGCTCATTACACCCGCTACGACAGCCACGCCGCAACAATCCGCAGAGAGCGGATTTTCGCGAAAGCCCCAAGGGGGAGAGGCGCAGGGAAGCGCCGAACAAAAACCCGCCGCCGAGCCCGCCGGCGCAGCCGTATTCATGCTGCAAATGGGATCGTTCCGGAATTACAACGATGCGGACCGGCTCAAGGCCAGCCTTGGTCTGCTCGGGATCCGGGCTGATATCCAAAGCGTCACCGTCTCCGGTCCCAGCGGGCAGAATACCGTCCATCGCGTGAGGGGCGGCCCCTACAGCCGGGCTCAGGCCCAGAGCCTGCACGAAACGCTGAAGGCCTATAAGACAAAGAGCATCTTCATCCGCATCCAGCAGTAATCCTGGAAAACCCGGGCTATTCAGTTGCAGATCAGGCTAGGGGGCGGCAGGGGCTGGGCCTTGATGCCGTCGCGCCAGATATAGAGCTCAGTCTCACGGGGGCTGCATTTGGCGCAGGCGCTCCCACAGGATGGCATCGCCGAAAGCCGCCCGACCCTGCCGCTACGGACCCAGCGCTCCAGCATGCACCTGACGGCGGACTCCTCGGCATCCACATGCAGGGCAATGTCCCTCAGGCCGGCCTGTCCCCGTAACTCCAAATACCTTCCGATCTCTCGCAATATCATGCCAGCCGTGCCTTTCTTTCATTGGCGGTGGCCCCTTGGCGCAACAGCCAGAGGGTCAGCACAGAGAGACCCGAGAGACCGACAATCCAGCCGATGGAGCTACCGGGGTGTTGCTCGAAGGTGGCGATCTGATAGAAGAGGGTGGCGCAGGTATAGGCCACGCCGGTGGTCCAGAGGGCCACGAACATGGCCCAATAGGCCCCTGCTTCCCGCACGATGGCGCCGATGACCGCCACGCAAGGGAAGTAGAGGAGGATGAACAACAGATAGGCAAAGGCCCCTACCTGCCCATTGAAGCGGCCCGCCATCTCGCCGAACAGCCCCTCGTTGACACCCTGTTTTTCCGCCACGGCACTAGCGTCCGCAAGATCACCGACCCTGATGCCGAGGGGATCTAGCAGTGAATCGGTCAGGGCGCCCAGATTGGCGGGAATGGTTGCCGCGGCGGCGGCCAGGGCGGAATTGAAATTGAAGGGAGCCTGCTCGGCAACGGCCTTGTTCGCCGCCAGATTCTTGTAGATGGAATCAAGGGTCCCGACCACGACCTCCTTCGCCAGGATGCCGCTGAAGATACCCACCGTGGCGGGCCAATTGTCCTGCTCTATCCCCATGGGGGAAAAGAGCGGGGTGACCATCTTCCCTGTCTGGCTCAAGACCGAGTTTTCGCTGTCTTCGTTGCCGAAGCTGCCGTCGGTTCCGATGGAATTGAGCACGTTCAACACCACCACCATCACAATGATGATCTGCCCCGCCTCAGTGACAAACAGCTTGAGCCGGTCCCAGGTGCGTAGAAGCACGGAACGCAGTCTTGGCAAATGGTAGCGCGGCATTTCCATCAGAAAATCCCCACCGACCCCCGCCAAGAGGGTCTTTTTCATGACGAAACCGGACAGCACCGCCACCAGCACCCCGATCAGATAGAGCAGGAAGACCAGGTTCTGGCCGTTCTGGGGAAAAAAGGCCGCAGCGAAGAGGACATAGACCGGCAGGCGGGCACTGCAGGACATGAAGGGATTCATGAGGATGGTTAGCCGCCGCTCGCGTTCATCCTCCAGGGTCCGGGTCGCCATGATCGCAGGCACGTTGCAGCCAAACCCGACAATCAGCGGCACGAATGCCTTGCCGGGAAGGCCGATGGAACGCATGAAGCGATCCATGACGAAGGCTGCCCGGGCCATGTAGCCCGAATCCTCCAGGGCGGAGAGAAAGAGATAGAGGGCGCTGATGATGGGAATGAAGGTGGCCACCACCTGCACGCCACCGCCAAAGCCCTTTGCCAGGATCACAGCCATCCATTCCGGCAGCCCCCAGCCCCGCATCGCTTCGCCGAGCCCATCAACGAAAATGGCGCCGGCCAACCCATCGAAGAAGTCGATGAAGGCACCACCGATGTTGATGGTGAAGACGAACATCAGATACATGACCGCCAGGAAGATGGGCACGCCCCACCAGCGGCTCAATACCAGGGCATCGATACGGTCGGATCGGGTCTTGTCCAGCTCGCCCGGCTTGTTGATAACCTGTTGCGCCAATTCATGGGCGAAGCCATAGCGTTGGTCCGCCAGATAAAGGTCCACGTCCACCCCGGCATGCTCGGCAAGCCCCTTGCGCAGGGTGGCGACGCGCATCCGCTCGGCCTCATCGAGCCGCTCCAGGGCATAGGCATCATGCTCCAGGGCCTTGACCGCCAGCCAGCGTGCGCCGATGCCACCGGAGACCACCTCGAACAGGGGCACCAGGGTCGCCAATGCCTGCTCCACATGTTGGTCGTAACCGGGACGCAGGAGCCCATTGGCATCGAGTTCCGCCTTTCCGATCAGGGCCGAAAAGACCTCCAGCCCCTCACCGGTCACCGCGACAATGGGGGCCAGGGGACAACCCAGGGTCCCGGCCAACCTCGTCAGATCTATATCCATGCCACGCTTTCTGGCCACATCCATCATGTTCAGGACCAGGATCAGCGGAACGCCCATCTCCAGCAGTTGGGCGGTCAGGTAGAGACTCCGCTCCAGGTTGGCCGCGTCCACCACATTCACGATCAGATCGGACTCGGCGGAGAGCAGATAGTCACGCGTCACCCGTTCATCGGCCGAGGCGGCATCCAGGGAATAGATCCCCGGCAAATCGACAATAGTCACATGGCGCCCACCGACCTGGCACTCCCCCTCCTTGCGCTCCACCGTAACACCCGGCCAGTTGCCGGTGCGTTGATGAATGCCGGTCAGGATATTGAACAGGGCTGTCTTGCCACAGTTTGGGTTGCCGGTCAGGGCGATGGTCAGTTCACTCCGGCAAGCGGTTTTCCCGGCATCCTTCTCACAGCAACCCATGATCAGCACCCCACCTCTTCCAGTACGACGCGCAACCGGTCAGCCAGTCCGGGTCCTATAGCGACCCTGGCCCCCTGATTGGCCACCACCACGCCGGCACCCCGCCTTTGCGTCACCGTCAAACGGGAACCCACCCGGAGTCCTAATCCCAGGAGCTTCCGGATCAGAAGGTGATCGCCGTCGATGGCCCGCAGCAACACCCGTTGACCAACCTTCAATTGATTCAAGCGATATTCAGTGTCCACTGGCTGGCAACTCACAGGTAAGAATGATTCTTATTACCAAGATTAGCCACACGTCATATTAGTGTCAACTGAAATATTTTATTACGGTGACACTTTACTAAATACACTAAATATGTCACATTCCCGTCATGTCACGATTATCCCGTCTTGTCATCCCCGGCCACCCCCATCATGTCACGCAACGCGGCAACCGGCGTACGCAAGTCTTCTTTGAAGACAGTGACTACGCGCTCTACAAGGATCTCTTGAGCGAAGCGGCGTTCAAGGCCAACGCGGAAATCTGGTGCTACTGCCTGATGCCGAATCACATCCACCTCATCGTCGTGCCATTCGATGAAGACGGCCTGCGCCGCACCTTTGCCGATGCACACCGCCGCTACACCGGCTATATCAACGCCCGCATGCGGGTCACTGGCCATCTTTGGCAGGGGCGCTTCGGTTCCGTGGTGATAGACGAGGCCTACTTGGCCCATGCGGTGCGCTACATCACCCTCAACCCAGTTCGCGCCCAGCTCGTTCAGCGCGCCGAGGATTGGTCATGGTCGAGCATTGCCGCCCATCTTTTGGGCAAGGATGATGGGCTGGTAAAGGTTGCGCCGCTACTAGAGCGTTATGGCGATTTTGCCGCCTTCCTGGGGCAGTGCGAAGACGAACCCACAGCTTTCAACGCCCTACGCCGTTCGGAGACGACCGGGCGGCCGTTGGGCAGCGAAGAATGGATCGAAGGGCTTGAAAAGCAGACGAGCCGGATACTTAAACCGCAAAAGCGCGGGCCTAAAGGCAATGATGGCGATTAGGTGTATTTATTAAACTGTCACCGTAATTGTGATTAGCTTTGACGTTCGAATACGCCCCTTAGCTTCCACCGCAGTCGGCTGAGGGGTGTCTCTATTATCGGTCAGGCGTGACATGGGGCTAAAGCAGTAGCTTCTAATTTGATAATTCAGACCTCCCTAAACCCACTGTCCAAAAACGCATTAACACATTGATCTTAAAGCCGAACCTCAGGCTATTGGATACTTTGGACTCAGGCGCGAGTTGCTAACTGTTGATTTCGCACGTAAATATTTTTGCAGCACAGCACCTAAGCACCTCGGTCTGTCAAAAAATCAGGCGGTTTTCGGCCTGTTTTGGGAGGTCTGTAATTTGATGGAAAGGCAAAGAAACCATGAGCTTCCGAACAGCAGAGCCCTCTCTCAAAGATGTGCTTGACGCCATTGCCAAGGGTGATACACAGCTTCCCGATTTTCAACGTGGCTGGGTGTGGGATGACCTGCACATCAAGTCGCTGATTGCCAGCTTGTCTCTTTCCTATCCAATTGGTTCGGTCATGTTTTTAGAAGCCGGCGGAGTGCCATTTAAACCACGCCTCTTCGAGGGGGTTTCGTTACAACCGAACCCAAAGCCGAAGATGCTCGTGCTGGACGGGCAGCAACGCCTTACGTCCATGTATCTCGCGCTACGAAGCGGACTGCCAGTCAAAACCAGGACCGAAAAAGGCGCGGAGATACACCGCTTCTACTTTTTGGACATGGCGAAGTGCCGCGATCCTGCGGAAGATCGCGAAGACGCGGTCGTATCAGTTCCCGACACTTTCCAGGTCACTTCCGATTTTGGCAGAAAAATTGAGCTCGATCTAAGTACACATGCCCTCCAACACCAGAATCAAATGTTCCCTGTGGGGCTGATGTTCGATACGCAGGGTTTTATGCAATGGAAGATGGGGTACGCGGCTCATCACGGAAACAATGCCGACGCGATGATGTTCCTGATGCGATTCGAACAGGAGATTTGGCTTCGCTTCCAGCAATTCAAGGTGCCGGCCATCGAACTTACCCAGGACACGCCGCGCGAGGCTGTCTGCCAGGTGTTCGAGAAGGTGAATACAGGAGGGGTGACGCTGACCGTATTCGAGCTGATGACGGCAACCTTCGCGGCCAATGACTTCCTGTTGCGGGAGAACTGGGAAGCGCGCTGCAAGCGGTTTGTCGCTAAGCATGATGTTCTGAGCGCAGTGGATGGAACTGCATTTTTGACTGCCGTCACGTTGCTTGCCAGCTACGAGCGGCATCTGACCACCAAGTCCGCCGTATCTTGCAAACGTGCGGATGTTCTGCGCCTTGAGTTGGATGACTTCAAGAAACTGCAAGCGCGTGTCGAAGAGGGGTTCAAGAAGGCCGCTGAACTGCTGGCTGAAGAGAAGATTTTCGATGTTCGCGGCTTACCCTACGCAACGCAACTGATTCCCCTTGCGGCGATCTGTGCCCACTTGAGCGATAAGGTTTCGCAGCACGGCGCCAAGCAAAAGCTCCTGCGGTGGCTTTGGTGCGGTGTGTTCGGTGAGCTTTATGGCGGCGCCAATGAAACCCGTTTCGGGATGGATCTGCCGGATGTTGTTCAGTGGGTAGAGGGTGGTGTTGAGCCCCGAACGGTTCGGGACGCGAGTTTCGCACCGACGCGATTGTTGTCGCTTCAATCAAGGCTCGCGGCGGCCTACAAAGGACTGGCTGCATTGCTCATGAAGCATGGCAGCAAGGATTTTGTCAGCGGCACCCCCATTGACCTCAATACCTACTTCAACAACGCCATTGATATCCACCACATCTTTCCCCGCGCTTGGTGCGAGAACAACAAACTGCCGAAGGAAAAATGGAACAGCGTGGTGAACAAAGCCCCGTTGGCCGCGAGTACCAACCGCTTTATTAGTGGCGATGCGCCAAGCATCTACCTGCCACGCATCCAGAAGAGCAAGCAGGTTCCGAGTACCGATCTCGATGTCTTCTTGTTGTCACACGTGATACCCGTTGCTGAGCTTAGGTCGGATGATTTCGACGGCTTCATCCGCCATCGTGCCTCAGCACTTCTCGGTTTGATCGAGGCGGCCACGGGCAAGGCGGTATCTGGGCGCGATAGCGAAGAAACGTCGAAAGCCTTCGGGGGAGAACTTATTAGTTGATTGAACTCTAAAGTGGACTCCAGATATTCGGGGAAAAGCGGGGAAAAGGGGACGCTACCCTTTTTGTGCTTTTATTGAACGGCTGAGTAGGCAAATTGGGCGAAGTTTGAGGTTTGTTCCGCAAAGTAGGCCCAGAAGGAAAGCTAAAAAGGGTAGCGTCCCCTTTTATGCGGATCAAGCTGGATGCATGGCTGTTCCAGCGCCACGGCACCTTTGAGGGCGAGGTTCGGATCATCAGCGGAGATGCCTTTCTCGGTAGTGGCTTTTCCGCCAAGGAGGACAAGCCCGCATCTTCCCGCGTGGTCTACCAGGCGCGAATCAAGATTGATAACTGGCGCCTGCGCAAGGTGCCTGAACACTTCCGCCCTATCCCTGGGCTTACTCTGGCGGCAGAGATCCATGTGGGCACACGGCGGGTAATCCGCTACTTCTTTGATCCGTTGATACAGTCGCTGGATGAGAGCATACAGGAACCTTGAGTAATAGACCTCCTTGCAACCGACAGGATCTCCTTCCCCGAACTTGACGACCAATCCCAGTGGGATAGAGGCCAACGCCCTGAAATATTTCGAGCCAGGGGGTATTCCGGGCAAAAAAAAGCCGCCCGAGAGTAGGGCGGCAAATGGAGGAGATGCGATATGAAACCAAGTTCCACGCAAGGCGCGGAACGTAAAAGCGGATATTGCACCCGCAGCAGGTCTGGTTTCGGCGACCTACATTCACCGAGAGGCAGCTCACGCGATCGCTCAGCCTCTCCTAACCAAGTGCATTCTACTGATTTCACTTGAAAACCGGCATTGATATTTCTCAACAGCAGTATAATTTACGCCATGACGCAATGACGGGCCATGCCGGGCACTCTCCATCAAGGGACCTAGGATGCCGCTGCCGGGGCGGCAACCTGGAGCCTTTCGTATTCATCCGGCGCAAGGATCTTACGGATATTGATGAAGCTGCCGGACTCATATTCCCGGAGGTGAGGCAGTACTTTATAGATGCGTTCGGCCACTTGCCTTGGGCTCGAAAGGGAAGTTCTCTGGCAAGGCTCCGGCGACGGCGAAGCGATCAGGCCGGGCGCAATCGCACTGATGTGAACATGGGGAAGTTCATGGGCGTAAAGCCTGGCCATCATGTTCAACGCCGCCTTGGATAGGGCGCAACCAGCCCAGCCCCTCCCAGCAAGATCCACCATGTCTGATGAGACCAGCACAATCTGGTCGAGACGGATGTCAGAGGCCATCAGCCAGTCCAGTATCAGCTTGTTGGCCCAGAGATTGAGATCCAGCGTAGCGCGGAGACCCTCCAGGGACAGTTCGTTGATCGGCTTGGTCTCCCCCAGGACACCGGCATTAAGGATCACGAGATCAAGGCGGGCCAAACCCCCGAGCAGCCTTTCCAGGGCTGAGCCCAGGCCGTCGAAATCGGTCAGGTCACAGCGCACATCACTGACCCCAACCAGATCGCACCCCCGTCGGCTGCAACCGCAAAGGGTCCAGCCGTGCATCAGAAATACCTCACTCAGAGCCAGCCCCAGGCCGACGCTATTGCCGGTAATGAACAACTTTTTCTGGTCAGGCATGCGTAATCCTCTTGATCAAAGGGACTTGTTTCCATCCTTGGCTGGGGAGCCCTTGAAACAGCGTCGGCTCATTTCGCAAAAGCATAGCCGATTCTCGATTTTTTGACGCAACCCAACGAAGAATGCTCAGGCATCTGAGGCAGCTTGAAATTCAGGCACCACAACCAGACGCAACAAGCCCTTTGAAAACAGCTTGATATAGCGCATAGTTAATGATACATATAATCAAGATGGACCCTTAACAGGGATTCAACAGAATTCTCCCAAAACCCTTCAGGACCCAGACATGGCCAAGGAATTCACAGAAATTCTCCCTCGCGCCATTTCCGCAGCAAGCCATCTCGTGCTGATAACCGATGCCACTGGTCAAATCCTCTATGCCAACGAGGCTGTCGAGCGGGCATCCGGCTATAGATCGGATGAACTGATCGGGGAGAATTGCCGGATATTCAAATCCGGCGCCCATGACGCCCTCTTCTATTCGCAGCTCTGGCTCAGCATCTCCATGGGGAAGACCTATTCCGCGCTGTTCGTCAACAAGCGCAAAGACGGCTCCACCTTCTACGAAGACAAATCCATATCACCCGTTTTCGAGGACGGCAGGCTGACCCATTTCGTCTCCACCGGCAAGGTCATTTCCGGGCAATCCAGGGATCTTGAGCAGTTGAGCGACATGATCAGTCACGATCAGATGACCGGCCTCTTCAATCGGATGCACTTTTACCAGCGGCTGCGACATGCCCTGTCACAAGGCAAACGCCGCCAAGATCAACTGGGCGTTTTCAGCATCGACCTCGATTACTTCAAGAAGATCAACGACACCCTGGGCCATCAGGTCGGTGACGAGGTTCTCATGGTCGTTGCCCAGCGCATGAAGGCGTGCGTCAGGGAGGGGGACCTCTGCGCCCGCCTGGGTGGCGACGAATTCGCCATTCTGCTGGAGGACATCGGCGATGTGGCCTCTCTCGCCACCATCGCCAAGAAGATCATCCACGCCATCTCCGAGCCCATCGAGGTCAAGAACCATCAGCTCAATGTCTCTTGCAGCATTGGCATTGGCATTTACCCCCAAGATGGCAAGGATGCAGACAGCCTTTACCGTCACGCCGATTCCGCCATGTATCTGGCCAAATCGACAGGGCCCGGTCATTTTTACTTCGCTCAGAAAAAGCTCACTGAGGAATCCCAGCTACGTCTGCGCCTTGAACAGGACATCCGCTATGCCCTGGAGCGCAACGAATTGAGGATCTTCTACCAACCCCAGGTGGATCTGACCAACGGCCGCTTTGTCGGGGCGGAGGCCCTGCTGCGCTGGGAACATCCCCTATTGGGCCTGTTCAGCCCGGATGTCTTGCTGCCTGTCCTGGAGGAGGCCGGCTTGATCCGCGAGGTCGGCGCATGGGTCATCTCCCAGGCCTGCGAACAGATTCGCATCTGGGAACGGGAGGGCAATGACCTTGAGGTTTCGGTCAACCTCTCCGGCCATCAACTGATCCAACGCAACTTTGTGGAGCAAATGGCCCTGTTGATGGAACAACAATGTCCCACGAAGCTTCAATTGGAGATCTCGGAGGCGTTGCTAATCGGCGATATGGTCCTCGCCATCGACAAGCTGCATGGCCTGGAACGCCTCGGCATCAAGGTATGCCTGGACGACTTCGGCACCAGCCGGTCCTCCCTTGCTCAGCTCAAGCGGTCTCATGTCAAGATTCTAAAGATCAGCAAGGAATTTGTACGCCTTATCCCCGGTGACGAGGAGGCCGAGACCATCATCGAATCCATCATTGCCATCGCCCACAGCATGGACATGCGGGTTGCCGCCGTGGGTGTCGAAAATGAACGGCAACTGGACTTTCTCAAGGATCGCGGCTGCGATCTGGTACAAGGCTATATGTTCTCCGGCCCCATTACCGGCGAGGAGGTCTCCGAGATGGCCCGTGAACCCAATGTCCTCCTGAAACCAGTCTATTGAGGCCCAGCTCCCGCAATGAGCACCGCGCAAACCCTCTGGCTGATCCTGGCCTGGAACCTCTATTTCATCATCCACTCGACCCTGGCATCACTCTGGTTCAAGCGCCTGGCGCACCGCCGGTTCCCGGGACTGACCCCCTACCATCGCCTTATATTCAACACCCAGGCCCTGTTGTTGCTGGCGGCCCCCCTTGGCCTCACGCTGCTCTGGCGCGGCGAACCCCTGTGGCAATGGCAGGGCGCCGCCCTTATTGTTGCCAACGGTTTGGCGTTGGCGGCATTGGCCCTGTTCACCTGGTCGCTAAATTTCTATGACACCGGGGAGTTTCTCGGCCTCCGCCAAGTCCGCGAGAATCGGCGTGAGGTGGCTGACCAGGAGCGATTGAGGATCTCGCCACTGCACCGCTTTGTCCGCCATCCCTGGTACGGGCTGGGCCTGGTTCTTATCTGGAGCCGCGACATGGACCCCGCGCTGCTGACGGCCTCGCTCTGCGCAACGGCCTATCTCATGGTTGGCTCCCTTTTGGAGGAGCGCAAACTGATCCAGTACCACGGTGACATCTATCGGGAATACCGCAAGCATGTGCCGGGCCTCATCCCCTTGCCCTGGAAATGGTTGAGCAGGACCGAAGCGCGACGCCTGGCACAGGCCCAGGAGATGCGCATCAATGGGACCGGCCTGTCACCCTGAAACAGTGAATCGTTCAGGGATCCCGCGCGACCCGGAAACCCAGCGAGGAGATCGCCGTGCCCTTCACGAATCGAGACCGCTTGGTGTTACGCATGCTGGCCGCCGGCTTATTGTAGGCCCCGCCGCGCGCCACCCTCTCGCCACAACCCTTGAAATCAACCGCGCTGCCGTCCGTGGGGGCATTGAGGTAGCTGCTCTTGTAACAATCGCCCACCCACTCCTGCACATTCCCAGCCGTGTTATACAGCCCGTAGGGATTGGGCTTGAAACTACCGACCGGGGCAGTGGATCTGCCGTCCCACTCGCTGCCGCAGTTGAAGCAGTTGGCATTGTTCAGCCCCTTCTGATAGCCCCACCAGTAGAAGGCATCACCTCCCCCGGAGGCGGCATATTCCCATTCGGCCTCGGTCGGAAGCCGATACTTCTGGCCGGTTTCGGCGGACAACCAGTCAGTGAATGCCTTGGCGTCCTCCCAACTGACATTGATCACGGGGCGATCATCCCGCCCCCAACCCTCGTCTTTCGGGAGGGGCCGACCGCTGGCTTGGGCAAAACGGTCGTATTCCCTGAACGTCACCTCCTTCTCACCGATCAGGAAAGGCTTCAATACGACTTCGTGGGCAGGTGCCTCGTCAGCGGAGATCCCGCTGCGATTGCCCATGGAAAAACGACCGCCCAGGAGGCTGATGAGGACCTGCCCAGTCTTTTCATCCCTGATGGCCTTAGGTTCCTCCGGCTTCGCAACCGCCTCGGCACCCGGTCCGGGCGATTTGCCGGGCTGCCCGACCTTGGCCGCTTCGACAGATTCAGCAGGGGGCTGGGGGGGCGTGACCGGGGCCGTCATCTCCTTGGCTTGTTCGGCAAGGGCGGTTTTTTCCTGCCCCGACGTTGGGTTGGGCTCGGCCGTCTCCTGTGGAGAGGCTGCGGCAACCCGCTTGTCCGACCTCGGGGTCTCCTGGACCTTTTCGGGCCGATGGTCAGAGCGAGGCTGCGAAACGGCTTCAGTCGGGGGGGGGGGGCGTCGAGGTTTGGGCGATGGCAGGCTGGTTCGGCGCGCTGGTATCAGACTGCAACAAAGCGACCAGTTCGCCCTTGCCCGCCATAAAGGAGTAGGTCTCGATGCCCCCGAGCATAAGCAGCAGACCGAGCATCATCCCGATAAGCAATTGCTTACCGCCGCCGTTGCCTTCCATCTGCGCCATCTGCATCGATTCCCTCGATGCAATGATCCTGTCCATCTCCTCCTGCAATTGATACAGACCCTTTTCAAGCTGCTTCTTGGCCTCATCCGCCTCACGGCGCTTGTATTCCGCCTCCTCCATGTCCCCGCGCAGCATGTCGACTTCCTGACTCAGCCGCTCGATCTGATCGTTCTTGTCCTCCAGGGCATCCTCGCCCTGCTGGCTTTGGTGGTTGGCCTCCTCCAGCTCTTGCTGCAAGTCGGCGACGGTCCGCCGCAGGGTCTCCAGCTCCTGCCGCATGGCTTGGTGCTCGACCGGGTCCACCGGGGTCGCGCTGCTGATTGCACGCAGCTTCTGCAAGTTGCCCTCCAGCTCCCGCTCGAGCTGCCTGATCTTCTTCTGATTAGCGCCATCCATCTCGGCGGATTGGATGCGCAGCATCTCCAGTTCGCTGGTCAGGGCCGCGACCTGATCGAACTCCAATCCCGCATCGTTTGTTCTTATTGCCACGTAACACCACCGTTCATTCTTGAATGTTCAACCTTCGCTCTCACTTTCGCAACTGGCGAATCTCCTGCTCCAGCCGATCGATCTTATCCCGATAACCCATGGCTTCTTCCTCGGAATGCGTCCGTACCATCTCTAGCTCAGCCGTCAAGGCGGCGATCTGATCCACATCGCCAGGATCCCCCTCCAACTGGGAGATGAACTGCTCCATGGTCGAGCGGAGATTCTCTAGTTCCATCGCCAGGGAGTTGACCTTCTGTTCTGCCAGATCCCGTTGCCGCCCTGCCTGCTCCAACTGCCCGCGCTGGTTCTCGGCCCGCTTTTCCACAATGGACAATTGCTCCTCGGCTGCGATCCTGCCGGCGGTCTCATTCTCCAATCTGACCCCAAGCTGCTCTTTCCGGGAACGGAGATTTTCCAACTCGATCGACTGGCCCCTGGTCCTTTGCTCTGCTTCGCTTAGCTCCAGCTTAGCCTTGTTCAACTGTTCCTGCAGTGATCTGTTGCTCTTTTCCAGTTCGCCGGCCCTCCGCTCCTCCATGGCGCGCTCGTTCTCGATACCCTCTAGTTGACCTCGAAGCACCTCTTCCCGCTTCTCCATTTCAAACAACTGCTGCTCGGCAGACTCCATGGCGGAGACCTCATTGCCCAGCGCTGCTTGCGCCTCGGCCAGCTCCGTTCGCAAACTATTCAACTGCCTGGTTTCGGCCCCTGCCGCCGCAATCCTGGCGTTCAATTGCTCTACCTCCCTGCGGGCCTGTGCCAATTGTGCGCGCACAGCCTCCAGTTCTTTACCATTGGCCCTGAGCCGTGCCAGCTCGGCATCTTTCTCGGCCAACTGGGAGCGAGTTTTCGCCTGCTCATCCTCACTGGCCTTGAGCCGTTCGGTCTCGGATCGGGCCCGATCCAGCGCTACCCGCAAGGTCTCGTCTTCCTTCTTCTGGGCCAGATAATGGCGCTCCATCTTGACCCGCTGCTTGTGCGCCTTCTCCAGGGCCTCGCGTAACACGCGCACCTCCTTGATGCGCTTCTCTTCCAGCCGGCGTTTGTCCCTCTCCAGGCGCAACGCATAGCCTTTCAGCTTGGAGGCGGCCTGGGCGACCAGTTCAAGTCGCTGCAGTCTTTCGGTACTGGCATCCCCCGGCACATGCCCCAGTTCGGCCTCCTGCTCTATTTCATGAAGGTCGATTTGCGCCGCGCTTTCGACCTCCTCGGCGTCCATCTCCGATCGCTGGAGGTCATCTCCTGGAACACCGGCCAGCCCCTGATCGAGCACGGTGACATCCAGCCCCTGATCGGTCAGTTGAAAGGCTGCGGCAGGACTCGTCCTGCCGTTTTCGCAGCATATGATGTATTTACGCTCCGGATCCAGGCTCTCGGCCTGATAGCGGAGCAGGCTGAAAGGGATATTGATGGCGTCGGAAAGGTGCCCCTTGTCGAACTCCTCGGGTTCTCGCACATCGAGCCAAACAGCCCCTTCCGCCACGGCCTTCCGGGCCTCCGGGTAAGCATAGGGCCGGGCCAGAGCAGACTTCACCTGCTCGTTGAAATGGGCCTTGCTGAGACGCACCAGCCGGCCTTTCTCCAGGACGGTCACGGTGCTGTTGCGTCTCTCTCCGGTAATCAGCGACTCCTCGCCAAACCCGGCCCCAGGCCCCAACTCTCCCAGCTCGATGGGGGGACTGCCGTCGTTCATGTCTCTTTCGACGCGGCAGCGGCCACGGTTGATCATGTAAAAATAATCCCCCTCCTCGCCCTGCCGATAGACCAGATCGCCGGCGGAAACGGGATACTCCTCCATGTGCATCAGGACCCGTTGAATATTGCTGGGAGGAATCAGTTGAAAGATGCGCGAGCGGAGTACCTGGGTCATCCAGTCCTCCTCCTCATCCCCTCCCTTGTGGTTTAGTTCGCTGACTTCGTAATCACTGCCGCTGCTATTGGCCAGTATGGTGCCCAGGAACTGGCTGTCGAGCCGGAGAAAGCGGATCTTGTCCAGGGCGCGCGCCGTGTATTTGCGCGGCAATTGATGGGCTATGGGGAATTTGGCTGCCTCATCGCGGCCATCCAGGCATTCCTGCTCCAGGCCGTCGACTTCCAGACGAACCTGCCCGGCCAACAGATAGAAATGGAACTGTTCGGTGTCGCCTTGCTTGAACAGGCGCGTACCCTTCTTGGCGGTGAAGACCTCCGCGTGGGTAAGGATCGACTGAAAGCCGTGATCGGAAAGGGTGTTGAGCGGTATCAGCCGCTTCAACAACTTGGGGTCGATTCTGGATACATCACCCATGTATGTTGTCCACCGGTTCCATCATTACAAAATCTGCCACCGCTGCCTCGCTTCTTTTGGCAAGTCTATCAGGTGAATTCTAGTCATTGGTGGCGCCAGTCGTCATGTTTTGCTTCGAGTCTCGCCGGCTTAATGGCAAGACAAGCGCGCTGATGCCTAGTTGATCGTCCCTTTGCAGTAGCTCCATGTCCCGCAGAAAACTCATTCCCAAGAGCACCTGACCGCCCGGCATATTCGGCAGGATGTTGAGGGAGATCAGAAGGGGGAAGTCAGCACTGCGACAGCAGGAAGCAGCTGCACAGTCCCGATTGATCGATAGGGGCTGTGATTCTTAATCAGCGCCCTGGAGACTGAGGGGGGGCAGACAGCAATCCTATCTCCAATCTGAGACGGATCAGCCAATTGGCAATTCATCAAGAAGGCCCCTACACGGACTCCTATTGGAGCGCTACAGTACTTGCACCTATACCCACTTTTCAAACCAGGGCCGATGGCGTGCGGAGACTTTGCTGTTCTCAACGAGCGCATCGGAGGTGGGGTTACAGAGACAAAGTGAAAAAGTGATGACAGCGATAGACCCGGGTACCGACACGCAACGCTCAAGGCCGAACCCGCGTCCCACGGAGGACATCGCGAACAACCCCGGCGCCTTGCAGGTCATTTCGGGCGCTGAGCAGGGGATGGTCATCTCCCTGTGCCAGGATGTGATGACTTGGGCCGGCTGCCAGAAAACGAAAACCCCCTCTCCGATGGCCACCTCTCCCGGCGCCATTTCCAGATCATCCATGACGGCATCTCCTACTACCTGCGCGATGTCCGTTCCGCCAACGGCACCTATCTCAACGAGCGCAAGCTCGACAGCGATTCCGTGCTCATCAACGGCGATATCATTAGGGTCGGCAAGACCCGGCTCAAATTCATCTCCGGTAAAGACCCGGCACGGGGCGAACTGGATGACGGCCACCATCCGGCCAAAACGGATGCGCTGACCGGCTGCCATACCAAGCATGTCCTGAATACGCACCTCAATCGTGCTTTCCGCAAGGCGGCCACAGAGGAAATTCCCTTGAGCTTGCTCCTGTTCACCTTCGATGCCATCGAGGGGATAGCCAGCCAATACGGTGAGCAGATCCAGGATGTTCTCCTGGTCCGCGGTATTCACCGCATTCACAACATAGGGACTCAGGAAGACCCATCTCCTGGCCCGCTATTCGGAGCACGAATTCGTTCTGTTGCTGGAAGGATCATCCATCCGGGAGGCCCGGCTGATCGGGGACCGCTTGCTGGCCCTGTTCCATGACAAGCCCCTACCCTACGGTCAGCATCAGATCAGAACCAGCCTCTCCATTGGCATCGCGGAATTCAAGGCCGGCATGCGCAATGTCGCCGAGTTATTCAACCAGGCCGATTTCGCCCTCTATGCGTCGACCGGAAGGAGAAATAGCCTCACTAATCCCCAGACGTTTGGGGACAGGGCAAGCGCCCGGCACGTATCCGGGACAGCCAGGTCAAACCGCGCTTCCAGAGATATTTCCGCTTCTCGGTAATCTCGGCCAGCAGCAGACAACTGACCAGGGTCAGGACCAGCAAGATCGCCCGGTCGGTGAAATTCTCTGGGTTGTGCTGGCGGATGGCGGCCCAGAACAGCAGCAGCGGGAAATGAAAGACGTAGAGGCTGAAGGAGCCATTGGCGAGATAACGGATGGGCCGCTCCAGCGCGGTCAGTCCCCGGCGGAAGAGATCCCACCGCAGGTAGGGGATGCCGAGGATATTGAGCCCCACCAGGGCGGCGGTGAGGTAGTCGGTGATGAAGCCCTCCGCATTGCCGAACCGTTCATAGGTCAGCCAGGGCAGTAAGGCGTCCAGGGCGGAATCGATGGCCCTGTAATAGGGGAAGAGCGCCGGCAGCAAGATCAGCGAGCCAAGGAAGCAAACCCTCGCGGACAGCGGCGACAACTGCCGGTCCCGGTGGAAATGATACAGGGCAACGCCCAGCAGCCAGGGCGGCATCAGCACCAATATCTTGGGACCCGCCAGCAGACAACCGGCCAGCAGAAGCAGGAGCCGCTTGCGTCCGTTCAGGTAGACCGCCACGGCAAAGAGCAGGTAGTACCAAAACTCGAAGCCCAGCGACCAGAGGGGAGCGTCACTGAAATACCTGACGCTCCCCCACCAGAACTCTTGCACAAACAAGAGATGGGCGAGGAATCTCCCCAGAAAATAGGAGCTTCGCGTCTGATCCAGGTAGACAAGGGCATTGACCGACTGTCCCAGGGCATCCAGCAGCGGCACCAACAACAAGGCGGGCACCAGCACCGAGTAGAGCCGGGCGAAGCGGCTGATGGCAAAGGAACAGAGATTCCGCTCCTTGGTGTCGGCTACAAAGGCGATGACATAACCGCTCAGCACGAAGAAAACGATGACGGCCCCATGTCCAAGCGGGTAGAGATCCGCGAGGACAGCATCGCTGAAGCGGGGCATGGAAAAATGGGCGAACAAGACCAGCAAGGCGCTGACGAAGCGCACCAGATCCAGATAGAGAGAGGTCTCTTTGTTCATCGGCGACTGGATGGATAGCAAAGTACGTGGGAACTATGACCCCGCCCATGTGGCATTGCAACGGCCATTTGATCGTTTGTCAGCCCATCCCCCACTGGCCTCGATGCCGGTTCCAGGCTAGATTGCTACGTATGGAACAGGATCTGCTCGAACAGCTTGAACGGCGCCTCGGTCGGCTCCATGCCCGCCAGCGGCTGGGCATTGAGTCCGAGTCTGAGCCGCGCATCTTCGGCGGCGGGATCAACTTCTTCCACCCTGAAAACTGGTACTCGGTCCATTCTCTGATTCGCAAAACTCTGCGGGCCGCGGGCCTTTACAAGCGCGGCTGGCGCAACACCCTCGATATCCAGGTGAGGCTCAACGAGGTGCCCATCAGGGGCCTGCCCCAGACATTCGAGGGCCTCACGCTGCTGCACATCAGCGACCTGCACGCCGACATGAACCCACCGGCCATGCAGGCACTGGCCGCTCTGGCCGGTGAACTGGAGTACGATCTTTGCGTGCTGACCGGCGACTACCGCGCCAAGACCTATGGCCCCATCGATGAGGCCTTGCGCGGCATGGAGATCCTCTGCGCCCGCCTGCACAATCCCATCTATGGCGTACTCGGCAACCACGACAGCATCCGCATGTTGCCGGGGCTGGAGGGGATGGGGGTGAGCGTCTTGCTCAATGACGCCATTCGCCTGGAGCGTGGTGATGAATGGATCTATCTGGTGGGTATAGACGACGCCCATTACTACCGTGTCGACAATATCCAGAAGGCAGCCCGGGATGTCCCCCCTGAGGCGGTATCAATCCTCCTCTCCCATACCCCGGAGATCTATCGCCAAGCCGCCCATGCAGGTTTCGATCTGATGCTCTGTGGCCACACCCACGGCGGCCAGATCTGCCTTCCCGGCGGGGTACCGGTCACGCTTGACGCAAAATGCCCACGGCAGATGGGTTCCGGCCCCTGGCACTATCACGACATGCTTGGCTATACCTCGGTCGGTGCGGGGACCTGTATCGTCAGTGTTCGCCTGAATTGCCCGCCAGAGGTGACGCTGCACCGCTTGCGCTGTGCCTAGAAAATCGAGGCGGGGAGTGCGTTGACCGCGCTCAGCACCCCCCGCCATCGGCGATGGGGTTTTCCTCGGGCTTGAGGACATGAACAGCCTTGTGCATTGCTGAGCCCTCAGACTATACGCAAGTTCTATCAGCGTATTTGAAATTTCGATCAAACTTCTGCAGCTACCTTATGGCGGGGCGCGAGGAAGGGGAGTATGGTTGGCAGTTCAAAAATCAGGGGGGATCAGCGCCCCATCCTGAAAATAACCAAGCGATGATGTCGGGATTCTATAGGCCCTACCCCGTCGCTACAAGCCTAAATCCAAATCCGTGACGGAGGGTTATCCATGACGGAAGTAGTCGCAACCAATCAGACCATTCTGGTGGTAGGCGGTGGCATCAGCGGCATGACGGCCGCCCTGGAAGCCGCTGAAACCGGGAAGCAGGTCGTTCTGGTTGAAAAACGCCCCTACCTGGGCGGCCGTGTAAGCCAGCTTCACAAGTATTTCCCCAAGCTGTGCTTCCCTGCCTGTGGTCTGGAGATCAATCAACGCCGCGCCAAGATGAACCCCAACCTGACCATTCTGACCATGGCCGAGGTTACCGGACTCAGCGGCGAGGCGGGCAGCTATACCGCCACCGTCAAGATCAACCCCCGTTATGTGAACGAGAACTGCACGGCCTGCGGCGAGTGCGGCAAGGCGGTCAGCGCCGAATTCCCCAACGAATTCGACTACGGCCTGAGCAAGCGTAAGGGCGCCTACCTGCCGAACACCATGGCCCACCCCATGCGGTACGTCATCGATCCCGCTATGTTGGGGTCCGATGAGGCGCAAAAGGCCAAGGACGCCTGCAAATACAACGCCATCGACCTCGATATGCAGGATGAGGAAATCAGCATTCCCTGCGGCGCCGTGGTCTGGGCGACGGGCTGGAAGCCCTATGATGCCGCTCGGATCCAGCCCTATGGCTATGACCGCTTCTCGAACGTCATCACCAATGTCGAATTCGAGCGCATGGCCGACCCCAGCGGTCCCACCGGCGGCAGGATCATCCGTCCCTCCGACGGCAAAGAGGCGAAGAATGTCGCCTTCATCCAGTGCGCCGGCTCTCGTGACCGCAATCACCTGCTCCACTGCTCGCGTATCTGTTGCATGGCAACCCTGAAGCAGTGCCATTACGTGACCGATGCCTACGCCGACGCAACGGTCAGCGTCTACTACATTGATATCCGCGCCATTGACCGGTTCGAGGATTTCTATGCCAAGGTCAAGGCCAAGGACAATGTCAGCTTCATCAAGTCCAAGGTAGCCTCCGTCACTCAGGACAAGGAGGCTAACCCGGTCCTGCACGGCGTCAACACCGAGGGCTACCATCGTTATGCCAACACCCATGACCTGGTGGTCCTGGCCGTTGGCATGGAACCCAGCGTCGAAGCGGGCAGCTTCCCGGTCCCTATCGTGATCAACCGCGAGGGCTTCATCGAGCCCGCATCGGAAAACGGTGGCGTTTTCGCCGCCGGCAGCGCCTCCGACGCCCTGGACGTAAACCGTTCCGTCCAGCATGCCACCGGGGCCGCTCTTCGCGCCATCCAAGTCGTTAACCGAGTCGCCGGAACGGAGGGCTAAACAGTGTCTGCCGAAAAGAAATTAGTGGGTTACCTCTGCACCGGATGCGGCATTGGCGATCGCCTTGATGCCAAACAGCTCTTGTCCACCGCAAAACGTGAAGGCAAACTCCAGGAGTGCAAGCAGCACGAGATGCTGTGCAACGCCGAGGGCGTAAAGATGATCAAGGACGACATCACCGAAGGCGCCACCCATATCATGATCGCCGCCTGCTCTCGCCGCGCCAAGGTCGAGGCCTTCAACTTCCCCGAGGCGGCCATGACCCGCGCCAATCTGCGTGAAGGGGTCATCTGGGTACGCCCCGCAACGGACGAAAACGGCGAAACAACCCAAGAGATGGCCGAGGATTACATCCGCATGGCCTGCGCCGAGCTGAGGACCATCAACAAACCCTCATCCTCTGGCGAGCAAAGCCTGAACAAAAACATCCTGGTCGTGGGTGGTGGCGTAACCGGCATGACTGCGTCTCTGGAAGCCGCCGCGGCGGGCTACCCAGTCACCTTGGTCGAGAAAAGCGGTGCCCTGGGTGGCCATGCCGCCCTTCTGCACAAGCGGGTACCCCATCGCGCCGCAGCCATTGGCACCACCAACAGCCGCACCGCCGATCTGCCGCAGCCGGTCGACAACAATGTCGCTGAGCTGATCACGCGCATTGAATCTGCCGGCAACATCTCGGTGCAGCTTAATAGCACAGTAGCCAAGACCTCCGGCGCGCCCGGTCGTTTCTCCGTAGAAATTGCTACCGCCTCCGGCCCGACCATTTCCGCCGACTTCGGCGCCATCATCCAGGCTTCGGGCTTCAAGCCATACGATGCCGGCCAGCTCGGCGAATTTGCCTACGGCGCGAGCCCCGACGTGGTCACCAACCTGGAACTGGAACAGCTGGCGAAAGAGGCCGGCAACGGCCCGATCAGGCGTCCGTCCGATGGAAAAGAGGTTCAGAGCGTCGCCTTCATCCAGTGCGCCGGGCAACGGTCCGAGAGGGAGGCACACCTCCCTTACTGCTCCGGCTTCTGCTGTACCACTTCCATCAAGCAGGCGATCTATTTCAAGGACCAGAATCCCGGCTGCGACGCCACCATCCTCTTTGATGACCTACGCACCCCTGGCGCGGCCGGTGAAGACTTCTACCGCGCCGGCCAGCAGAAGATGGTGACCTTCTCCAAGGGCAAGGCCACTGAGGTTGTTCCAGGCAGCAGCCTGTTGGTCAGGTTCCAGGACCTGATCCTGAACGAAGCCACTGAAATAACCTGTGACCTGGTGGTTCTGGCCACTGGCATTGTCGCCAATTCCGGCCCCGATCCCTATGCCCAACTCGCCTTCGATGAGGCTGCGGAAGGCTCCAGCGAGAAAGAGACGCTGAGAAAGGCACTGGAAGTGGCCCCGCCGTCCATCCTGAATCTCAGCTACCGTCAAGGTACAGACCTGCCGCACCTGCGTCACGGATTTACCGACTCCCACTTCATCTGTTTCCCCTATGAGACCCGGCGCACCGGCATCTACGCCGCTGGCCCCGTGCGTCGACCCATGGACATCCAGCAGGCCATGGATGATGCCGCCGGCGCCGCCATGAAGGCAATCCAGGCGGTTGAAAACGCCGGTCTTGGCCGCGCGGCCCATCCCCGTTCCGGCGATCTGAGTTTCCCCAGTTTCCGCAAGGAAGGCTGCACCCAATGCAAACGCTGCACGGTTGAATGCCCCTTTGGCGCCATCAATGAGGATGATAAGGGCTACCCACTCTACAACGAGGCCCGCTGCCGCCGTTGCGGGACCTGCATGGGTGCCTGCCCAGTCCGCGTCATCTCCTTCGAGAACTATTCGGTCGAATCGGTCAATCAGCAGATCAAGAACTGCAATATCCCGGACGAGTTCGCCGAAAAGCCGCGCGTCCTGGTGTTCGCCTGTGAAAACGATGCCTATCCGGCCCTCGACCAGGCATCCATGTCGGGCAGGGAGCTAACCCCCTGGGCGCGCGTCATCCCGGTTCGCTGCCTGGGGTCAATCAACCTCTCCTGGATTACCGACTCGCTGAACAGCGGTTACGATGGCGTGGTGTTGATGGGTTGCCGCCGTGACGACGACTACCAGTGTCACTTTGTGCGGGGTTCCGCCATAGCTGCCGAGCGCATGAGCAAGGTCGGGGATACCCTCTCCTCGCTCAACCTCGAACCCGAGCGTGTCGCTCTCTACGAAGTGGCTATCACCGACATAGAGCGCGCACCCAAGCTGATTAACGATATGGCCGATACCATCGCCCGTATCGGCCAAAGCCCGTTCAAGTTCTAAGGGAGCCCGCAGATGAGCGACCTCAATCAAAACATGATCGAAAAGTATCGCAACAGCTTCCTCAAGGAAGTCGAAGCAAATGTCGAAGAAGGCGAATGGGTGAAGATGTGCATGCAGTGTGGCGTCTGCTCGGGTTCTTGCCCCCTCGGCAAGCACTGGGCACACCCCCCGCAGGAAATCTTCATGATGATCCGTGCCGGCCAGCGCGAGGCAGTGCTCAGCTCCGACGCGATGTGGATGTGCACCTCCTGCTACAACTGCATCGTCCGCTGTCCCCGCGAGCTGCCCATCACCCACATCATGCACGGCCTGGCCCATTATGCGAGACGCCTTGGCCTGGCACCAAAGGGACAGCCGACCATGGCATTCGCCCAGATTTTCTGGGACAACATGATGAAGGCCGGCCGAGTCAACGAACTGAAGCTTGGCCTCTCCCTCTATTACAAGGATGGCTTTGTGCAGGGCATCAAGAACTCCCTGGCCAACATGAAACTGGGGCAGAACATGATAAAGGCCAAGCGCATGAACGCTGTCGAATTCTTCGGCGGCCACGGCGTCAAGGATGTTTCCGGCCTGCAAAAGATGATCAGAAAGGCGCAGGAACTTGAAGACGCGCGCATCGCGAAATACGGTAAATGAGGAGACGGCACTGATGGCAAAGCGTGAATATTCCTTCTATCCGGGCTGTTCCTCCCAGAAGGGCGCATCCTCCTCGAACTATCTGGTCTCCGTCCAGACCATGTGCGAGGAGCTTGATATCAAGCTCAACGAGATCCCTGACTGGAACTGCTGTGCGGCATCCATCGGCTACGGCGGAGGCGGCGTCCTGCCTCGGCTGGCCCTTTCGGCCCGTAACATCGCCCTTTCCGAGCAACACAATGCCGGACAGGACATAGTGGCAACCTGCGCGGCCTGCTGGCTTGCGACGCGCGAGGCCGCCGAGCGCTTCCACCACGATGGCGCACTGATGGCAGAGGCCAGCCAGGCCTTGGCAGAGGCCGGACTCAAGCTCAACAATGCCACACCGATCAAGCACATGGCGGAAGTCCTGGTGGAAGACATCGGGTATGCGGAGATAGGCTCCAAGGTCAAGAAGCCATTGGAGGGCCTTAAGATCGCGGGCTATGTCGGCTGCCAGACCAACCGCCCCTTCGGCATCGCCGGCGAGTCCTACGAGAACCCCCTCTATCTGGACCGGCTGGTCGAGACCCTGGGTGCCGAATCGATCCCGACCTATGAAAAGAAGGTGCAGTGCTGCGGCGGCGCCCTGGCCTTCTCTGAACCGGAGAAATCCCAGGAGATGATCAAGGGCATCATCGAGGCCGCCTATGACCATGGCGCCGACATGATCGTCACCCCCTGCCCCCTCTGCCAGGCCAATGTGGAGATCTATCAGGACCAGATCAATAGTACCTATGGCACCAAGTTCAAGATGCCCGTGGTCTATTACTCCAGCCTGATGGCCGTTGCCTTCGGCCGTTCCGCCAAGGATGCCGCACTGGACGGACAGGTGGTTTCCGCCAAGCAACTGGAAGAGATCGCCAAGAAATAACAGACGGTCGCAAGCGGCTCAAAAAAAGGCCCTCATTATGAGGGCCTTTTTTTCAGGGTCAGGCTGTCCAGAAATTGACCCGGGGTTTTTTCACCTCAATCCTGAATCTTCGGCTTGCTGGATGCTCAGGACTCCACTTCCCGCATCAACTCCTCTTTCTTCTGCTCGGCCCTGGCAATCTCGGCCTGACGGCGTAATTCCCATATTTCCTTGCGCTCGGCAACGCGCTTCTCCCAGGCACCCTCCTGCTCCGCAATGGTTTTCTCACCGAACAACACCTGCTTGAGAAAGGCCATGGAAAATTGCAGGGCAAAGGTGTCGTCGATTTCGATCTGTTCGAATACCGACGGATCCAGCTTGTAAGAGGCGCGGAAAGATGGGCTCAGGGCAAAGGTCTTGAACCGGTCGATGTCATAACAGGCCATGAAGAAGAGTTGCAGGCTGGTCTCGGAGGGACGGCCCACCGCAGGACCTGTGGATTTTTTCTTGAGGATGAGCTGGTAAAAATCCCGATTGATCTCATCGTACTCGGCGACCCCCTGGGCCCGCCGGTATTCCTCAACGGTTTGCTCAGCCGACTCCTCATGCCCTTTGCAATGGGCCTCCCTGACCAGGCTATAGGCATGCCTTTCGGTTGGCTCGTCACTGGGCTTCATGGCCAACATGGCGATGGGATAGTATCGGCAGGCGGTAGGCCTGTCCTCGTAGACGGAGCAGCCCTCCCCCTCGCGCATGAAGAGGCAGGCACCGCTATCCGAAGTCTTCATCTTGATGCCGGGAAGCCCATGATTGTCCATTTCAAAGGGCAGGCTATGTTCCCTGAGGACCTCAGCAGAGCCCAGGCCCAACCGCTGCTTCAGGCGGATCACATCATAGGGGGTCAGAGTGATATCGGCGTTCCGGCAACAGGCATTGAAGCAGGAGATCTCCTTGTGGCAACGGAATCTGATCCGGGCGCCCTCTTCCAGGACGGCGGGGACCACTTTGCTCTTAAATGGGATGTCAAACTTTTCGCTCATTTACTTAGCCAATTCGAGTTCGTTCAAATCCGGGGAAGGATAAATCAATGACAGCCGTCAAAAAACCACGGCTTAATCGATGGCAAAAAAAAATCCGGGCGCCCAAGGACGCCCGGACTCCTAGTCCACTATCCCCAGGGGATTAGTGGGCGGCAGCCTTGAACAGCTTGCTCTTGTCCACCAGATCCTTGTGGGCGCGCTTGAACACGGTCCAGGTCTTGGTGCTCTTGTCGTAGATGGAGTTCACGAAGCACTTCCAGTTTTCTTCGTCCACGAAGTTCTTGTCCATGCGGTAGTAGAAGCCCGGATAACGGGATTCTTCACGGAACTGGATGTGTTTCATGTGAGCTTCGGCGGTCAGGATGCGATGGTAGTTTTCCCATGCACGCAGCAGCTCGTGCAGGTCCTTTGCACGCATCTTGAGCGCATCTTCCTTCAGCATGCCCAACTTCTGCTCGGCAAGATCCAACATGATGTTGTTGGTGGTGTAGTAGGTGGCCACACCGGCAACATACTCGTCCATGATCTTCTGCAGTCGGAACTGCAACATCTTGGGGGTGATGTAGTTGGGGTTGACGTCGATGGCGGTGCTGTAGTCCTTAAACTCCAGGAAGTTGCGGACCGGACGATAGATCTCGGTGATCAGGGTGTCTACGTCGGTATCCAGCTCAGGAGCCATGTCCTTATTGTCCATGACGTACTTCACCATGGACTTGGCACACATGCGGCCTTCGGCATGGGAACCGGAGGAGAACTTGTGGCCGGACGCGCCAACACCGTCAGCAGCGGTGAACAGACCCTTGACGGTGGTCATCCCGCGATAACCCCAGTTCCAGCCCTGCGGCAGGTGAGCCGGGACCTTGCCCTTCTCGGCATGCTCTTCGGAAGTCGGCGCACCGACGTCCTCGGGACCGGAGACCCAGATACCACAGCAACCGGAGTGTGAACCAAGCAGGTAGGGTTCGGTGGGCATCAGTTCGGAGTTCTTCTTCTCCGGTTCGATGTTTTCACCGGCCCAGATACCGCACTGGCCGATACACATATCAAGGAAGTCTTCCCAAGCCTCTGCTTCCAGGTGCTTGACTTCGCGGGGAGACAGGGTATCGCGCAGCTTGGCGAGGGCGGTGACGGTATCCATCCAGATGGGGCCGCGGCCTTCCTTCATCTCCTTGAGCATCAGGTGGTTACGAAGGCAAGAGGCGGGAACGGCAGCCTGACCGTAGGGAGGATAGTCGTTCAACATCTCCTTGTTGCGCACCATGTAGACTTCACCAAAGGCGTTGGTGGCCTGGGACTTGAACAGGAGGAACCATGCGCCCACAGGGCCGTAACCGTCCTTGAAGCGGGCGGGTACGAAGCGGTTTTCCATCATGGTCAGCTCAGCGCCGGCCTCGGCGGCCATGGCGTAGGTGGAGCCGGCGTTCCAAACGGGATACCAGGCGCGGCCCTGACCTTCACCGACGGAGCGGGGACGGAACAGGTTGACGCAGCCGCCGGCAACCAGCAGGCAGGCCTTGAACTTGTAGACGAACAGCTTGTGTTCACGAACGGAGAAGCCGACGGCTCCGGCAACTCGATTCTTATCGTTCTTGTCATTGACCAGCTTGACGATGAAGACACGTTCCTGGATGCGATCCATGCCCAGGGCCTTCTTGGCGGCCTCGGCAACGATCCACTTATAGGATTCGCCGTTGATCATGATCTGCCACTTGCCGGAACGGACGGGCTTGCCGCCATCCTTCAGGCTGGCCAGGCCTTCGCCGATGGCGGCTGCACCGTCATGACGCTCGCCGTTGGCATCGAGCTTCCAGATCGGCAG
This sequence comes from Gammaproteobacteria bacterium, assembly GCA_018812525.1. Classification (GTDB taxonomy): domain Bacteria; phylum Pseudomonadota; class Gammaproteobacteria; order Chromatiales; family Chromatiaceae; genus YD12-FULL-61-37. The sequence goes on along the minus strand of JAHJDE010000093.1, from coordinate 144,259 downwards.
GCCCCACTCTTCGAACAGATGCACGGACTCGTCAACGTGGCGACCCAGGTCGTAAGCCAGATCGTCGCGAGTGATGCCCATCAGGTCGTTGGAGACCATGCGGGCGTAGTCAGCGGGGTCCTGCTCGGGACCAATGTAGGTGTTGATAGCGGACAGGCCCTGAGCGACGGCGCCGGAACGGTCGAGGGCGGCCTTATCGACAACCTTGACCTTGATGTCTACGCCCTGCTGCTTGGCAGCGTCGAGCCAGGGACCGATTTCGTATGCAGCGCCGCAGGCGCCCATGCCACCACCGATGATGAGGATGTCAACTTCTTCCTGGACTACCTCGGGATTTCCAAATTCTCCAGCCATTATTCTTACCTCTAAAATTTCAGAAATAGGTTTGCAGCAGTCGGCAAACGCCTTACTTGCAAATCAGCTCAGCGGGATTGCCGTCGCGATAGCCTTTCTGCTCGTTGTGGTTGAAGAAACCAGACGAGCCAATCTTGGTGATATCTGCAGCGGGCTTGCCGCCGTAGCAATCAATGGAGCCTTCGGGGGTGGTGCGGATCGGGAACTTGAAGCGCTTCATGGTGCCATTGCGGAACTTGATGGTCCACATGATGGAATCAGTGCCGCGCAGGGGCTGCACGGAGCCGCCCAGGGGAACGATGTCGGCATAGGGACGGGCTTCAATGGCCTGCTGTGGGCAGATCTTGATACAGGAATAGCATTCCCAGCACTGTTCGGGCTCCTGATTGAAGGACTTCATGGCGTGGCCGGTCTCGGAACCGTCCTTGTCCAGTTTCATCAGGTTGTGCGGGCAGATGTACATGCACGCAGTCTTGTCCTGGCCCTTACAGCCATCGCACTTATCAGTACGCACAAATGTTGGCATAGTCGGTTCTCCTAAAATCACTTGCAGTGAAACAGCGCCTCGCACGAGGCGTTTAAAGTGAAACGCGGCCCCAAGACCCCCCCGCGAAAAACATCATGCGCGGGTCCTGACATCAGGTGGGCATGAATAGCCCATCCACACATAATTTGGGAAGTGGGAAGATAATGATTAACGGGGGCTTGCGCCAAACAGTTTTATAAACTGATCCCATAAGGTCGCTTTATTTGACCATTTCCATAAGGGTTTCCCGAGTCATCGCCCTTTCAATGAAGGTCGCGGAGCGCCCGCTTGCTCCCTCTCCCTCTGGGAGACGACTACAGGGAGGTAGTCGGTTGGCAACGCCGGGAGCAGCCTGCTCAGGGTTGGGGAGAGGGAACGATCAGGGGAAGGCAATTAGGCGGATTGTCGCTGTATGCGCTAGAGATCGCCACCGGTTTCATATATATAGGACGGACAGACTTCCAAAGGACCCATGCCATGCCTGACGGCACCGACGCCCTGCTGCTTGTTGCCACTGGCTGCCCCCAGTGCCCGGCCATGATTGACCACCTGACCCAATTGGTCAAACAGGGAAAACTGGGGCGGCTGGAGATCGTCAATGTCGGCCTCCATGCCGAAGTGGCCGAGGCACATGGTGTGCGCTCCGTGCCCTGGTGCCAGATCGGAGAGTTCAGGCTCGAAGGGGTGCGCAGCCCATCCGAACTGGCTGATTGGGCCGACCACACCGCCAACAACAGCGGCCAGTCGCAATACATCGCCTACCTGGTCGAGCAACGCCGGCTCCCCGAGGCGAGGCGGCGAATCAGGGAGCGCCCCTCCACCCTGACAGAGATCATCCCCCTGCTCGGCGACACGAGGGTCCCAATGGCCCTGCGCATCGGCATCGGCGCCCTGGTGGAGGATCTGGAAGGCGACGATGCCCTGCAATACGCGGTTGCCCCCCTGGCCCAGTTGATATCCTCTGGCGAACCCCAGGTCAGGGCCGATGCCTGCCACTATCTCGGCATTTGCGGCGATGCCTCCTCCCGCCCCCTCGTCGAGTCCCTGCTGGACGATGACAACCCGGAGGTCAGCGAGATTGCCGCCGAGACATTGGCCCTGTTTCGCCCAGAAGAGTGACAAGGCTGCGCTCTGCAATATCTCAAAGAAAGGTAATCCCGACCTGAAACAGACGCTCCACCTCGGTCACCTTGCGCTTGTCCACCAGAAAGAGGATGACATGGTCCTCCTCCTCTATGACCGTGTCATGGTGGGCAATGATCACTTCCTCACCCCGAACGACTGCTGCGATGCTCGCCCCGTCCGGCAGATCGATATCCTCGATGGCGCGACCGACAACTTTTGAGGAGGCGCGATCCCCGTGTGCCACCGCCTCTATGGCCTCGGCCGCCCCCTTTCGCAGTGAGTGGACCGCGCTCACGTCGGCCTTGCGCACATAGGTGAGAAGGGTCCCGATTGTGGCCTGTTGCGGCGAGATGGCGATATCGATGGGGCCGCTCTCGACTAGATCCACGTAGGCCTGCCGGTTGATCAGGGCCATCACCTTTTTGGCCCCGAGCTGCTTGGCCAGCATGGCGGAGAGGATATTCACCTCATCATCGTTGGTAACGGCGACAAAGATATCGGTGCCCTCGATATTCTCCTCCAGCAGCAGATCGCCGTCGGCGGCATCCCCATGCAGCACGATGGTGCGGCTCAACTCCTCTGAAATGCGCCGTGCCCCGTCGAGATTGCACTCAATGATCTTGACCCGGTAATCCTTTTGCAGGGCGCGGGCCAGGCGGACACCGATGTTGCCGCCACCAGCGATGATGATGCGGCGGGAGGGTTTCTCCTTACCTCTCAACTCAGCCATTACCGCGCGAATGTTCTTGGAAGCGGCGATAAAGAAGACCTCATCCTCGGCCTCGATGAGGGTATGGCCTTGGGGCTTGATGGCCTTGCCCTTGCGATAGATGGCGGCAACCCGGGCATCGGCCTTGGGTGGCATATGGGAACGCAGTTCTCTAAGCTCGCTCCCCACCAATGTACCTCCGTGGTAGGCCCGCAATGCCACCAGGCGAACCTTGCCATCGGCGAAATCCAGGACCTGCAGGGCGCCGGGGTGCTGAATCACCCGCAGGATATAATCGGTCACCAATTGCTCAGGGCTGATCAAGACATCGATCGGCAGGGCGTTCGCGCCAAACAGGGCTGGTTCCTGAAGGTACTCCACCGCACGAACGCGGGCGATACGGGTCGGCGTGCGGAATAGGGTATGGAGGACCTGACAGGCCACCATGTTGGTCTCGTCGCTGTTGGTCACTGCGATGACCATGTCGACATCCTCCGCCCCCGCCCGCAGCAATACCCCCGGATGGGCTGCATGTCCCAGCACAGTGCGGATATCCAGACGATCCTGCATCTCCTGCAAGAGCCGCCCGTCCTGGTCTATGACGGTGATATCGTTCGACTCGCTGGCCAGGTTTTCCGCAACCGAGGAGCCGACCTGCCCGGCGCCCAGGATCAGTATCTTCATGGCTTGCGATCCTTGATCTCGATCCCGACGGCACGCATCTTCCGGTAGAGGTGCGTCCGTTCCATGCCGACCTCCTGGGCCACCCGGCTGACGTTCCCCTTGTATTTATCCAACTGATACTCAAGGTAGATCTTCTCGAACTCCTCGCGCGCCTGACGCAAGGGCTGGTCAAGATTCAGCGCAAACGGTGCACCGCCAGGGCCTTCACTGACTGCAGCGGTCAAGGCCGTCTGCACTTCTTCCAGTCCAACCTCCTCGGAAGATCCCAGGATCATCAAGCGCTGCACCAAATTCTTCAGTTCGCGCACATTGCCCGGCCAAGGGTAGTTGCGCATGAAATTCTGCGCCCTCACATCGAAATGGCGGTACGGGAGCCGCTCGTGGATGACGAAGTGGTCCACGTAATAGCACAACAACTCTGAAATATCCTCGGCGTGCTCACGAAGGGAAGGGATGTGCAGGGGAACAACATTGAGGTGAAAAAAAAGCTCCTCGCGAAACTCGCCCTGCCTTACCCGCTCGGCCAGATTCTCCTGGGTTGCCGCCACAATACGGGCATTAATGCTGACCGGCTCGCTGCCGCCCACCCGCACGAAGGCATTCTTCTCAAGGGCACCCAGGAGATGGGACTGCGCCTCCTCGTCCATGTCGGCCACCTCGTCGAGAAAAAGGGTCCCGCCCCTGGCCTGCTCGAAGATACCGTAACGGATCTGTCCATCCTGCTCGCTCCCGAACAATTCACGGGCGGCGTTCTCCCGGGGAATGGCGGAGACTGCCACCTTAACGAAGGGATTGGCACGGCGCGGGCTCTGCGAATGGAGGAAATGGGCAAAGGTCTCGCGCCCGCTACCGGGTTCACCTGTGATCAAGACCCAGGTGTCATGCACGGCGATGCGGCGAACCTGCTCGCGCAGGCGGTGCATGGCTGCGCTCTTGCCAACGGGTTCCATCGGCTGCGAGGACTGGCTGCGCAGGCCCAGATTTTCCTGCTGCAAGCGGTCGGTCTCCAAGGCCCGCTCCACTGTCAGCAACAGCTTGGCCAGCGACAGGGGCTTTTCCAGGAAATCATAGGCACCCAGACGAGTGGCCTCGACCGCCGTCTCGACCGTCCCATGCCCCGACATCATGACGATCGGGCAGGGAAGGTCACCGCTCTCGCCCCATTCCTTGAGCAGGGTGATGCCATCCACATCCGGCATCCAGATATCCAGCAGGGCCAGATCGGGACGACGCTCCCGCATGGCCTTGCGCGCGCATTCACCGTTTTCCGCCACGGCCACCCGATAACCTTCGTCCTGGAGAATCTCCTGGACCAGGCCCCGGATATCCGGCTCGTCATCCACAACCAAAATGTAGGCTTCGCTCATTTGTGCGCCATCTCCAAGGGCAACGCCACTTCTCCAACCTCGCCGTCGGTATTCAGCAAAGGCAAATACAGCAGGACACGGGCGCCGCCCTCATTCAGATTTTCCGCACGGATCATGCCGCCGTGCTCTTCCACGATCTTCTTCACAATGGCCAGTCCCAGGCCACTACCCTTGGTCTTGGTGGTGACGTAGGGTTCGAACAGCTGTTGCAGCGCCTGACTGGAAAAACCGGGGCCATTATCACTCACCTCCAGCTCCACGAAATGGTTTTCAGCCCCTTTCCCGAGCCGGCTGGCTACCAGGATGCGGCCGTCAGGCACCGGCTCCAGTGCCTCCAGGGCATTTTTAACCAGGTTCACCAGTATCTGCCGCAATCGGTTCGGGTCTGCGTCAACTTTCGCAGAACCGGCCGCCAGATCGACACTGAGCGTCGGGCCATGGCCCGCCACCCGATAGAGATCGAGGGCATCGTTCACGAAGGCATCGAAGAGGACGGGCTCCACCCGCATCCTGGGTGGCCGGGCAAAATCGGAAAAGGCATTGACCATCTCCTTCATCGCCTCGACCTGCTGCACGATGGTGCGGGTAGCGCGATCCAGCATCGACCTGTCCTCCTCGACCAACTTGTCGAGGAGCTTGTGGCGTAACCGTTCGGCCGACAATTGAATCGGGGTCAGCGGATTTTTTATCTCATGCGCCAGACGCCGCGCGACACCGCCCCAGGCCGCGTTCCGCTGCGCCTGCAACAGGGCGGAGACATCGTCGAACACCAGGACATGGCCCGCCGCCTCATCCCTCGACGGGGCCAGGGGGGAGACGCTGCAGAGCAGGACCTTGCGCCCCTCCCCGGTGAAGAGGGCCACCTCGCCCCGCCACTCCTCATGGCCCTGAGCCAGGGGCGGCTCGATGGCTTCGACAAAGGATTGCAGACCGGGGTATTCCGCTCCCAATTGGTAGAGGGGTTGGCCATGCATGGCGTCAAGGTCCACCCCAAGAATCTGCCGCGCCGAGGGATTGGCCGTTTGCAGGCAGAGGTTCGAGTCAAAGGCCATCACCCCGGACGACAACCGCCCCAGCACCGTTTGCAAATAGGCCCGCTGGGTCTCCACCTCATGCTGGCTTTGCTCGGCCATGTCACGCGCCAGGGCGATGCTGCGTGTCATGGAGTTGAAGGAGGAGACGAGAAAACTCAGCTCATCCCGCCCCCTGGGCATGGGTAGTTGCTTGTCGTAATTGCCCTCCGCTACCGCACGGGTCCCCTCGGCAATTTGAGTCACCGGGGCCACAAGTCGCCGGGCGGAGAAAAAGGCGGCCCAGATCGCCGCCAGGGTTGCATAGAGCAGGACCAGCACCAGCGTCAACCCGAAGCTGAACTTCAGGGAATCGCGCAAATAGGCCAGCTCCCGATAGCGCCGGAAAGAGTCCTGCACCTTTCCTGTCATGGCGCTGATCTGCTCGGAGGTCTGATAGACTGCCTGTAGGATGAAGGGCCTGCCCTTGGGGTCGGCCACTACCACCCGCACCATCATGCCGCCTTCGTCGCTGCCGGGAACCAGGTCGACAAAGGGCTCCCCCTCTTTGACCTGGCGCACCGCATCCATTTCCGGCAAGGTCGGCACCAAATCGGCGGGATTGGCGCTGCTGGATGCAATAACGCGGTTTTTCAAATCCATCAATACCAGTTCCCGCACGTCGAAGCGCTCGCGCATATCATCGATGCTGAGTGCCAGCGCCGTCTCGGAGCTATCCTCCACTCCCATCATGAGGTAATTGGTCAGGCGGAGTTTCTCCCGCTTATGCAGATCAAGCGAAACCTGACTGAGCTTGAGGGCATCCTCCACGGCGCCATCGATATCCACATCGAACCAGTGCTCGATCCCCTGCAACATGATCTCCATGGAGTAGTAATAAACCAGGGAAACCGGCGGCAGGGACAATAGCAGGAACACGACGACCATGCGCAGGGTCAGGCGCGAGCCCACCCTTTTTCGCCGATATTCCAGCCACAACCGGATACCACTGACGATGATCAGGAAGGCAAGGAGTATCAGGCCGCCAATGGCGAAGAGCAGGAGGGGAACGAAGAAGCGGCTTGACCCATCCTCGTTCTGGACAGCACTGCTCAGAAAATGGAGCACGAGCAACAAAACCAACAGCAGCCCCCCTATCGGCCAGCCGCTACGGGACAGCTTCAGCGGACCAGGGGCCATGTGCGGGGCTCGTAGGAGAGGGACCAATCGGAGGAGAGGTAGGCCCTGGGCCTCAGGGGAACGGGCAAGGACTCGATATCGAGTTTCACCCCCAGGCGTAGCTGGTATTCCTGGCCCACTTCCAACGCGGACTCCTTGACGATCGCGACGTCGGCCATTTCACCCAAGGCACGCAAGGCCCCCTCCAGGGTGGCGAACCGCAAAGACCGTTTGTCCGGAAGAAATAATTCGTACCTGGAGACCAGGGCATGGTAACGCAACTGATAGCGCAGGCGATGCTTGGCGATCGACCTCTCCCAGATCCAGGCATCCTTCCGGAGGACCTCCAGCCTTGTTTCGAAGGTTAGGGATACGCCGTGCTCCAAGGCATCCAATATCGCCTTGGAAGGTTGATAAAGGATCTGCGCATCGAGCAGGTAAACACCCTCCTGCAGGCGGGAAGAGAGACTCTCGACCTCGATGCCATCGGCCGCAGCCACGGCCGAGAGGCTCGCCAGGAGGAGGACGGACAGCCACCGCGACAACGCGGGAAAGGCCCCCTTCCCGCCATGGGGTGGACTATCGATCAGCTTGAAACTTGCTGCCCTGATCATCCTGGGATCTTTTCCAAACAGGCGTAATAAAAACCATCCATGCCCTCTTCTCCCGGCAGGGTTTGGCGACCGACCTGCCTAGCCATGCCCCATGATGCCTCGATCGGCAGTTCCCGTGCATCTCCGTGATGCGCGAGGAAGCCGGCCAGCTGCCACTCATTTTCCTCCGGCAGGATGGAGCAGGTCGCATAAAGGAGCATACCCCCTGGCGCCAGCAGCGCCCAGAGGGCCTCCAGGCAGCGTCGCTGGAGATCCACCAGGACGGGCAAATCATCCGGCTTGCGCAGGACCTTGATATCCGGATGCCGACGAATGACGCCGGTGGCGGAACAGGGGGCATCGAGCAGAATTCGTTGATAGCCCCCTTGGGCCCAATCACCGGCAGGTTCCGCCCCATCCCCGACACAGCAGCGGGCCTTGAGGCCCAGCCGATTCAGATTCTCTCCCACCCTTAGGAGGCGGGTCGCGTCCAGGTCTACGGCGGTCAGATCCAAGTCCCCGCCGACCCGCTCCAGAATGTGGCAGCTCTTGCCCCCCGGCGCGGCGCAGGCATCCAGCACCCGCTCCCCCCTGGCGGCATTTAGCAGGGCGGCAGCCAGTTGGGCGCCGGCATCCTGTACCGAAACCAACCCCTCGGCGAATCCCGGCAACAGCTCAACCGGCATGGCCTTATCGAGCATCAGCGCTTCGGGCGCATGGGCATGGGGACTGGCGGCAATAGCCTGTTCCGCAAGCAGTTGCGCATAGCCCCTGGGGTCGATTCTCATGCGATTGACGCGCAAGGTCAGGCCGGCCTGCAGCGCGCTCGCCTCGGCAATGGCTTGCCACTGCCCGGGCCAGTCTTGGCGCAGGCGTCGCAGCAGCCAGGTCGGCATGCGTAGCCGGGCCTCCTCGTCTTCGTCCAGATGCGCATTGAGTTCTTTGCCTTCACGCAGGTAACGCCGCAACAGGGCATTGAGTAAGCCACTCGCCCAGGCCTTGCCCATGTGTTTGGCCGCCTGCACCGATTCATTCACGGCGGCATGGGGAGGCACACGCATGCGGTCGATCTGGTAAAGCGCCGCCTGGGCAAGGGCATCGATATCACCGTCGGCGGGCTTGAACGGCTTTTTCAGCAAGCGTCTCAGCAATAGCCTGTGGCGGGGATACTCCCGCAGCACCCCATAACAGATCGCCTGGATGAAGGGCTGGCTCTCCCCCTGGGCACAGGAAATCGCCAGGGCATCCGTCAGGGAGCGCCCAGCGTATACGGCTGCGATGATCCGCGCCGCACAGATCCGCGATGCTACGCCCTCGCGATCGGCGCCATCAGCCAAGGACAAGGCCCTCCACTGAATGGGCATTGAGGAAATCGGCCGCTTCCATGGCGCGCTTGCCCGGCATCTGCAATCGGGTGATGCGCAACAGGCCCTGGCCGGTCATGACATCTATACCCGCCGGTCCGGACGCAACGACGGCACCGGCAACCCCTTCGGCCCCCCTGGCATCCAGCGCCACCGCATCCCAAATGCGCAACACCGCCTCCCCGCAGGACGTCTGCGCCACAGGCCAGGGATTGTAGGCGCGCACCAGTTGATCAATCCTATGGGCCGGCAGCCTCCAATCGATCAGGGACTCCTCCTTTTTGAGCTTATGGGCATAGGTAGCCAAGGCATCGTCCTGGGGCAGGGGGGGGGATGTCCCCGCCTCTATGCAAGGCAGCGACGCCATCAGCGCCTCGGCGCCCAGGGCAGAAAGCTTGTCATGCAGGCTCTCGTCCGTCTCCCGCTCCCCGATGGGGCAAGACCTGACCAAATGCATCGGTCCCGTATCCAGCCCAGCCTCCATCTGCATGATGCTGATCCCGGTCTCCCGATCCCCCGCCGCAATGGCGCGCTGGATCGGCGCCGCCCCGCGCCAGCGAGGCAGAAGGGATGCGTGGATATTGATGCAGCCGAGCCGGGGGGCGTCTAGGACCCGCTGGGGCAACAACAGACCATAGGCGACCACCACCATAAGATCGGCACCCAGGGATTCGACTGCGGCCAGATCCTGTTCCGCCTTGAAATTCAGCGGCTGATGGACCGGCACCCCGGCCTCCAGGGCCAACGCCTTCACAGGGCCAGGGGTCAGCTTGCGCCCTCGGCCAGCGGGCCGGTCGGGCTGGGTATAGACCGCGATCACTCGGTGCCCGCTCCCCAGCAAGGCTCGCAGGGGCGGAACGGAAAATTCGGGGGTTCCGGCAAAAATGATACGCATTGGGTACTACAGGGACCTATGGGACGTGAAACGCTCCGATTCTATCCCTTTCCCGGCGCCCTTTCCGTCCTTGGATGCGCCCCGGCATCTGATCAAAGGTCCTTATGGGCCGGCACAGGGGCCTCCTCCTCGCGCGGGGGCGCACCCTTCTCCAGTTTTTTCCGGATACGCTGGCGCTTGAGGCTGGAGAGGTAATCGACAAACAGCTTGCCCTCCAGGTGATCGATCTCATGCTGGATGCAAACGGCCTTCAGCCCGTCCGTCTCCAGTTCGACGGAATTGCCGTCCAGGTCCAGCGCCCTCACCCTGACCCACTCGGACCGGGTGACGCTTTCATGGAAACCGGGCACGGAGAGGCAGCCCTCATCCATGGTTTCCTCGCCACGCCTTTCGAGAATCTCCGGATTGATCAGCACCAAAGGGTCGGAGCGATCCTCCGTCACATCGACCACGATCACCCGCTTATGCACGTTCACCTGGGTCGCTGCCAGTCCGATGCCTGGGGCAGCATACATGGTTTCGAGCATCTCACGGACCAGGCGACGGATCGACTCGTCAATCTCAGACAGGGGTTTCGCCTTGGTACGCAGACGGGGATCGGGGAAGCGGAGGATTTCAAGTTTTGAGACCATTATTCTGAACCCTGAACACAAACTTCGAGCAAACTATAGATTTTTACGCTAACCTTATGATGCATCTAACAGTAAGCGCATCATTTTGTTTTGAAACAGTGGCGCTTTGGGCTACACTGACATCAATTCTTCATCAAAGGAATAGCCATGTCCAAGTTCAGCCGCAAAATTATCGGGGTTTTCGCGGGGCTGCTCTTGTCTCTCAACCTCCAGGCGGCGGATAAAATCGCCGTCAACGCCAACCATCCAGACCGCTATGAGGTGCAAGTGGGTGACACCCTCTGGGACATCGCAGCCCGCTTCCTGGAGGCCCCCTGGCGCTGGCCCGATGTCTGGCAGGTCAATCCCCAGATACCCGACCCCCATCTCATCTATCCCGGCGATGTCATTGCCTTGAGTTTTGACGCCAATGGTAAGCCCATACTCTCCCTGGAACGCAATGGCGGCGGAAGCGCCATCAAGCTATCGCCCAGGGTCCGGATCGAAGAACTGACGCAGGCCATTCCCACCATCCCCATCGATGCCATCCGGAACTTCCTGGTCCGGCCCTATGTGGTGTCCCCTGACGACATGGAAGATGCACCTCATGTACTGGCCATTAGCCGGGATCGTTTGGTCGGCGCCCCCGGCCAAAGGGTCTATGTCCGCGACCCCGAGGAACGCCGCCTGGCCGATACCAGGTATCATGTGGTCCGCCCCGGAGAGATGTACAAACACGATGAGACCGGTGAAAAACTGGGCCAGGAGGCCCGTTACGTTGGTGAGGTCCAAGTCGTTCGACAGGGAGACCCCGCTACCGTTGAGATCGTCGAGAGCGCCCTTGAGGTCATCCAGGGAGACCGGCTGGTCCCCATGACTCAGTCCTTACCAACCAACAACTATTTCCCCAAGGCACCCGCGAACCCCCGTTTGGAATGTTCTATTCTCAGCTCCCTCACCGAACATGAGATGATCGGTCAGTATGACGTGGTCGCCCTCGACTGCGGCAACAGGGAGGGTGTCGTAGAAGGCGATGTCATGGTTATTAAGGAGGAGGGCAGAACAATCTATGACCCCCTCTACGAGGATGAGGAGGCCCCCGAGCGGCGCGGCCGGCACATGGTGGAATTCTTCGATGGGGAGCGTAAATTCCCCGATGTGGAGAAATACATCATCCCCGATCCCGAGGCCAAAGAGACATTGCCCGACGAACGGATCGGCACCCTCATGGTCTTCCGCACCCTCCCGCGTTTGAGCTTCGCGCTGATTCTGAGAGCCGAGGACGCCATCCGAGAAGGCGATTCTGCGCACAGTCCCACCCCTTACTGATTTCTCGCCGCCCCTCATGGATGAAACCAGCGCCTGGCTGACCCTGCACCGCACCCCCGGCATCGGGGCGCGAACCCTGGTGCAACTGCTGGAAAGATTCGGACAACCAAACCGGATTCTCTCCCAGGCGCCCAGCCGATTACGGGAATCCGGCCTGGGCCAGGAAAGCCTTTCATGCCTGCTGGCGCCGGACCCGGCGGCCCTGGAGCGGGAGCTGGGCTGGCTGGAATGCCCCGGCCACCACCTCATCACCATCCTCTCCGACGATTACCCCAAACTGCTCAGGGATCTCCCCGACCCCCCGCCCTTGCTCTTCGTCTGCGGCGACCCTGAGTTGCTGCATCTGCCGCAACTGGCGGTCGTCGGCAGCCGCAGGCCCAGCCCCGGCGGACAAAAGACCGCCAGGGATTTTTCGAAACACCTGGCCTTCCGAGGACTCGCCATCACCAGCGGCTTGGCCGACGGTATAGATGGGGCGGCCCATCGTGGTGCCCTGGAGGGCGGCAGGACCCTCGCCGTAATGGGTACCGGCGTTGACCGCATCTACCCCGCCTGCAACAGGGAACTGGCCCACGCCATTGTCGGCGGAGGCGGGGCTCTGGTCAGCGAATTGCCCTTGGGCAGCGCCCCGCTCGCTGGCAACTTCCCGCGACGAAACCGCATCATCAGCGGACTCAGTCTCGGCGTCCTGGTCGTGGAGGCAGCCCTACGTAGCGGCTCCCTGATTACGGCCCGCCTCGCCTCGGAACAGGGGCGAGAGGTCTTCGCCATCCCCGGCTCCATCCACAATCCCATGGCACGGGGTTGCCATGCCCTGATCCGCAACGGGGCCAAATTGGTTGAATCCGCCCAGGACATCGTCGAGGAACTGGCGCCCTTGCTCGGCACGCTGCTTGAGGAGGAATCCGAGGGCAAGTCCAGCGCTGCTGGCGACCAGCCCAAGGTGGATGAGGATTACCGGCAATTGCTCGAAAACATGGGTTTCGACCCCGTTACAGTGGATGAGCTGGTGCAACGGAGCGGCCGGCGGGTGGAGGAGGTCTCCTCGATGCTTCTCTTGCTAGAACTTGAAGGTCATGTATTATCCGCGCCAGGTGGTTTCTATTGCCGTGTTCAGTGACAGGCGGCATACCGGAAACAGGAACATCTATAACCCCATATAGTCAAAGGGCCTGGCATGACCGACACCATGGTGGATGTGCTGATTTATCTTTACGAAAAATACATGGACGGCGAGACGCACCCGCCCGCCGACCAGAACAGCCTGATGGACGAACTTGCCATGGCGGGCTTCCCCAACGTGGTGGTCGAAAGGGCCATTCAGTGGCTCGACGAATTGGCCTTGATGCAGATGGAACCCAGTGTCAAGCCCTCCCGGCTCAACGCCATGCGCATTTACACCGACGCTGAGAAGCAACGGCTCGATCAGGACTGCCGCGGCCTGCTGCTGTTTCTGGAACAGAACGAGATGCTCGACCCCCTTAGCCGGGAGATGGTCATCGAACGCGCCATGGCCCTGGACACGGGCATGGTTGGTGAGGAGGAACTCAAATGGATCGTACTGCTGGTGTTGATGAACCAACCCGGCCAGGAGATGGCCTTCGCCCGCATGGAAGACCTGGTCTACAGCGACGAGCCCGCCTACATCCATTGATCCTTTCGGCCGGCGAGAGCCCCTTGGGCTTGACAAAATAGGTCCAGGCCATTTTCACTAAAAAAAGCGCACGTCTCAGGAACCCCGCTTGTCCATGAATCTGGTTATCGTCGAATCGCCGGCCAAGGCCAAAACCATCAAGAAATACCTCGGCAAAGACTTCGAGGTCCTGGCCTCCTATGGCCATGTGCGCGACCTCGTGCCCAAGGAGGGGGCCGTCGATCCCGACGACAATTTCAAGATGAAGTATCAGGTGATCGAACGCAACGACAAGCATGTGCAGGCCATTGCCAAGGAATTGAAGAAATCGGATGCCCTCTATCTGGCCACCGACCCCGACCGTGAGGGCGAAGCCATCTCCTGGCACCTCTTCGAGTTGCTCAAGGCCCGCGGCCTGCTCAAGAACAAACCGGTCCACCGCGTGGTCTTCCATGAAATCACCAAACGGGCCATCCAGGATGCCGTCGCCCACCCGCGCGAACTCTCCATGGACCTGATCAACGCGCAGCAGACCCGCCGGGCACTCGACTATCTGGTCGGCTTCAATCTCTCGCCCCTGCTGTGGCGCAAGATCCGGCGCGGACTCTCCGCCGGCCGGGTGCAGAGCCCCGCCCTGCGTATGATCGTGGAACGGGAGCTGGAGATCGAGGCCTTTCAGACCCGCGAATACTGGACCCTGGAAGCCGACCTCGAGCACCGGCAACAGGGTTTCGAGGCCAAGCTGACCCACTTTGAGGGGGAGAAGCTTGAGCAGTTCAGTATTACCGGCAGGGAAAGGGCCGAAGCGGTGGAGCAACGCCTGGCCGATGCCGCCGCAGGTTCGCTCAAGGTCGAAAGGGTCGAGAAACGCCAGCGCAAACGCAATCCGGCGCCTCCCTTCACTACCTCCACCCTCCAGCAGGAGGCATCACGCAAGCTCGGCTTCACCACCCAGCGGACCATGCGCACCGCACAGCAGCTCTACGAGGGTGTCGATACCGGCAGCGGCGCCGTCGGCCTGATCAGCTACATGCGCACCGATTCAGTCCACCTGGCCGACGAGGCCCTGGCCGAGATCCGCGAATTCATTACCGAACGCTTCGGCCCCCAGTCCCTGCCGGAGCAGGTCCGCCACTACAAGACCAAGGCCAAGAACGCCCAGGAGGCCCACGAGGCAATCCGCCCCACATCGGCATGGCGCACACCAGATGAGGTCAAACCGCACCTCAGCGCCGACCAGTACCGACTCTACGAGCTGGTCTGGAAGCGGACCATTGCCTGCCAGATGCTCCATGCCACCCTGTCCACGGTTACCGTGGATTTAAGCGCGGGCGAAGGCAATCTCTTCCGCGCCACCGGATCGACCCTCATCGACCCCGGATTTATCGTTCTCTATCAGGAGAGCGTCGACGACGCCAAGGGCGCCGAGGATGATGAGAAAATGCTGCCGGCCCTGAAGGAGGGCGACAGGGTCGATCTCACTAAGATACGACCGGAGCAGCACTTCACCGAACCCCCGCCGCGCTACACCGAGGCCAGCCTGGTCAAGACTCTGGAGGAGCATGGTATCGGACGCCCCTCCACCTATGCCGCCATCATCTCGACCTTGCAAGAGCGGGAATACGTCACGCTCGATAAAAAACGTTTCCAGCCGACCGACATCGGCCGCATCGTCAACCGCTTCCTTACCGACTACTTCACCCGCTATGTGGATTACGACTTCACGGCCCAGTTGGAGGACCAATTGGATGCCGTCTCACGCGGAGAGGAGGAATGGATCGGCTTACTGAACCGATTCTGGCAACCCTTCAAGGACCAGGTCGATCATACTCAGGAGAACGTCAAGCGGAGCGATGTCACCCAGGAGTTGCTCGATGAGGCCTGCCCCGAGTGTGGCAAACCGCTCGCGATCCGGCTGGGCCGGCACGGCCGCTTCATCGGCTGCACCGACTACCCGGCCTGCTCCTACACCCGCAACTTGGGGGACGACAAGGGGGGGGCGGAAAAGCCGGAGATCCTGGAGGGGCGCGACTGCCCCGAATGCGGCTCGCCCCTGCTAATCAAGCTGGGCCGCTACGGCAAGTTCATCGGCTGCGGCAACTATCCCCAGTGCCGCCATATCGAGGCCCTGGAGAAACCCGCCGATACCGGCGTCACCTGCCCCCAGTGCGACAAGGGCACCCTGCTCAAGCGGAAATCGCGCCGGAGCAAGATCTTCTACTCCTGCTCCACCTACCCCGCCTGTGACTACGCGGTCTGGAACGAGCCCCTGAACGAGAAATGCCCCTCCTGCGGCTGGCCCATCCTTACCCTCAAGGTCACCAAGCGTAGCGGGGCCCAGAAGGTCTGTCCGCAAAAGGACTGTGGCTTTGTCGAGGATATCGAGGGCGGCGACGCCTGATCAGCGGCACTTGATCTTCCGTTTCAGATGAGGAACTTGCGGAATTGTCAGGATGGCAATTCCGCAAGTTCCTCGGGTTAATTGATCTCGTGGCAAGGCCTTTCCACCCGCAGCTCTTGAAAAGGAAGGGGAAACACCAGTAATCTCCGTCGTCTTTCCCGACCATCATCAGCGGACGTCTCAACATGAACAAACCCTTCGTCGCAGTACTCATGGGCTCCAAGTCCGACCTGCCCGTGCTTGAAAAAACCCTTGAAGTCCTGAAGACGCTTGCGATTCCCTTCGAGGTCAAGATCACCTCCGCTCACCGCACGCCGGATGTCACCCACGCCTATGTGAAGGACGCTGAGCAACGCGGCTGCCAGATCTTCATTGCGGCCGCTGGCTTGGCGGCCCACTTGGCAGGGACCGTTGCCGGCCTGACCCTCAAGCCGGTCATCGGCATTCCGCTCGATGCCGGCCCGCTCCAGGGGATGGATTCGCTGCTCTCCACCGTACAGATGCCTGGCGGCATACCGGTGGCCACCGTCGCCGTCGGCAGTGCAGGCGCCAAAAACGCGGGGTACCTGGCCGCCCAGATACTGGCCCTTGCCGATATGGCACTGGCTGAGCGCATCCGTGCCGAGCGCGCTGCCAATGCAGAGGGCGTCAAGGCGGCGGATGCCGAACTTCAGGCCTCGCTGAACTGAAGTGAGCGATTTCCGCCTCCGCCACGCTGCCCATCTAATTTGGGCGGGGGGCATCGTCGCCTACCCGACCGAGGCGGTCTATGGGCTCGGCTGCCACCCTCGGCAGGAGGATGCGGTCATGCGCCTGCTGGCCCTGAAAGGCCGCAACATCGGCAAAGGCCTGATTCTGATTGCAGCCGATTTCAGCCAATTGCGGGATTACGTCGTCCCTTTAGACAGGGGGGCCATGTACCAGGTGCTGGCCTCATGGCCCGGTCCTTTCACCTGGCTACTGCCCGCCCGATCCTCGGCACCCACCTGGATTCGCGGCCGGCATGAAACCATCGCTGTCAGGGTGACGGACCATCCTATAGCCGCCGCACTGTGCCTGGCCACCGGCACGGCCCTGGTCTCCACCAGCGCCAACCGTAGCGGCCACCGCCCGGCCCGCTCCCCAGCCGAGGTGCGGCGGCAATTCGGCCATGGGATCGACTGGCTCTTGTCCGGCCCCCTCGGCACACTCAATCATCCCACCCCCATCCGCGACGCACGAACCGGCGCCCTACTCAGGGCTTGATCGATGAAAGAGCCCAACCAATCGCGAATACGTGAAATACCCTATAACTACACCTCCTATTCTGACCGGGAGATCGTCATACGCCTGCTTGGCGAGGATTGTTGGGACCTGATCCAGGCATTGCGCGGTTCTCGCCGCACGGGGCGATCGGCACGGATGCTATTCGAGGTCCTGGGGGACATGTGGGTGGTCAACCGCAACCCTTATTTGCAGGACGATCTGCTGGAAAACGCTGATCGCAGGAAGGCCCTGATTGGCGCCTTGAGTCACCGCCTGGATCAATTCGATCTACGAACCAACGATAACCAGAAGGCCATTACCCTCCTGCAGGCCGCGCGCCGCGCCGTGACGGGATTCGAAAGCTGTCTGGTGGAGCAGATCGGACTGCGCGCCCAGGTGAGAAGGCGGCTGCTCGGGGTCACTCGGGCAGATAACATCGATTTCGGCGGCATGGCCCGCGTTGCCCATGCCACTGACGCCACTGACTGGCGTGTCGAACTGCCTTTCGTTGTGATAACGCCGGATAGTGAGGAGGAGGTAGCCCCCATAGTGTCTGCTTGCATCGAGACCGGTTTGACTATCATTCCTCGGGGGGGCGGCACGGGATACACCGGATCGGGGGTGCCCCTGGAACTGCTTACCGCCGTGATCAACACGGAAAAACTGGATCGAATCTGTCCCGTCGAGCGGATGAATCTCCCCGGAAGCCAGGCCGAGGCTGCAACTGTGCGGGTTGGCTGCGGCGTGGTGACGCGGCGGGTTTCAGAACTGGCCGAAGATAATGGTCTGGCCTTCGCCGTCGATCCCACCTCCCAGGACTCCTCTACCATTGGCGGCAACATCGCCATGAACGCCGGGGGAAAGAAGGCGGTGCTCTGGGGAACCACCCTGGATAATCTTATCTCCTGGCGCATGGTGACCCCGGATGCCAACTGGCTTGAGGTGGAGCGGCTGGATCATAACCTGGGCAAGATCCATGATCAGGCACGGGTCCGCTTTCGTATCAGCCGATTTGAGGCTGACGGCAAGACAGCATTGGGGTCGCCGGAAGAGATGGAGATGCCGGGATCGGCCTTTCGCAAAGCGGGGCTCGGAAAAGATGTCACCGACAAGTTTCTGAGTGGACTGCCCGGTGTGCAAAAAGAAGGTTGTGACGGACTGATAACCTCGGCCCGATTCCTCCTGCATCGCATGCCGCCGTCCATCCGAACCCTCTGCCTGGAGTTCTTCGGCAACGACCTGTCCCGCGCCGTACCGGCCATCGTCGAGATCAAGGAATACCTGGACGGGAATGGCCAGGTCCGGCTTTCCGGCCTGGAACATCTGGACGAACGCTATCTCAAGGCGATCAAGTATTCCACCAAGGCCGCACGGCAGCAGTTGCCGAAAATGCTATTGCTGGCCGATGTGGTGGGCGAGGAAGACGGGGCGGTCGCAGAGGCCGCTGCCCGCGTGGTGGAGTTGGCCAAGACCCGCGGCGCGGAAGGGTTCATCGCACATAGCCAGGAGGCTCGACGGCGCTTCTGGCTGGATCGCTCCCGAACCGCCGCCATATCTGCCCATACCAACGCCTTCAAGGTCAACGAGGATGTGGTGATCCCCCTTGGGCGTCTGGCCGACTACAGCAAAGGCATCGAGCGCATCAATATTGAGCAGTCGATAGAAAATAAGATCCGCATCATGGATGCCCTGATCTACTACCTTTCGGGAGATATCACCGAGGCGCGTATCGACGAGAGGGTCGAGGCTTCGGACGAGGATGCCCAAATCCTCAGGCAAAAGCGCGCGGCGGCCATCGAGCGGGTAGCCGCTGCAAGACTGCGCTGGTCAAAGATCCTTGCATCTCTGGATGAGCCGTCAAGGGAGCACCCTGACCTCATAACCAATGACGTCAAACCGGAAGGGGGCGAGAGCCTGTTGGATCTGTTGTTGCGCAGGGAGCTGGTTCTGTCCTATCGCAAAGAGGTAGCGGGCCAGCTCCGGGTGATATTTAACGGAGATGCCTTGGCGGGGGTACGCGCCAGACTGGACGCCATCCATGCCGAGATCAGGAACGCCCGTCTCTTCGTGGCCCTGCACATGCATGCCGGAGACGGCAACGTCCATACCAACATCCCGGTCCATTCCCAGAACTATGAGATGCTGCATCGGGCCGACCGCATCGTTGACCGCATCATGGCGCTGGCACAATCCCTTGGCGGCGTCATCTCGGGTGAGCACGGTATCGGACTCACCAAGATCCAATATCTGGAGCCGGAAAAACTGGAGCGGTTCTTCGCCTATAAAATGGCGGTGGACCCCAAGGGGCATTTCAATCGCGGCAAACTCATGCCCGGCTCGGGCCTGGAGAGGGCCTATACCCCATCGCTGCAACTGGTGGAGCAGGAGGCACTGATCCTGGAGGAAAGCGAACTCGGCCAATTGAACGACGAGATCAAGCATTGCCTCCGATGCGGGAAATGCAAGTCCGTGTGCATGACCCATGTACCCAGGGCAAACCTGCTCTATTCGCCCCGCAACAAGATCCTTGCCACCGGCCTGATCATAGAGGCATTCCTCTACGAAGAGCAGACCCGAAGGGGACTCTCCCTGCGACACTTTAGTGAAATGAACGACCTGGCCGATCACTGCACCATCTGCCACAAGTGCCGAACACCCTGCCCGGTCAACATCGACTTTGGGGATGTGACCACAAGAATGCGGAAGATTCTGGTTGAGCGTGGGAAAAAGCGACGCAACCTGGCCGCCTGGGCTGCCCTGATCTTCCTGAACCTGGTCGATCCCCGCGCCGTACGCGCCATGCGCACCCTCTTAGCCAGGATCGGCTTCAAGGCGATCAACATCGCCCACCTCATTATGAGACGCAGTAGATTGCTGCCCAGGCCGGGCGAAATACCAGCCGCAACAACAGGGCAGCCCAAGGATCAGTTGCGGAATCTGGTGCAGCGGCCGATGCGCGTCGCTGTCCCGGCCATGACCCTGCGGGCCGAACTCGGGCTGGAGGATCGGAGTACGGTGGCTATCATCCGAGACCCCGGCCGCAAGGAGGAGGATGCGGAGGCGGTATTCTATTTCCCCGGATGCGGATCGGAGCGGTTGTTCAGCGAAATCGGCCTGGCCACTATCGCCATGCTCTATCAGACCGGTGCAGAAATCCTGCTCCCGCCAGGCTACCTCTGCTGCGGTTACCCACAGACATCGGCAGGGCTGTTCGATAAGGGGCGCAGGATCACAACCGAAAACCGGGTGCTCTTCCATCGCGTCGCCAATACCCTGAATTATCTGGATATACGCACTGTAGTGGTCTCCTGTGGCACCTGCATGGATCAACTGCTGGAATACGAGTTCGATAAGATATTCCCCGGCAGTCGCCTATTGGATATCCACGAATACCTGATGGAAAAGGGGGTGCGACTCAACCAGCAAGAGCAGGGCATCATTTACCACGACCCCTGCCACAGTCCCATCAAGCACTACGATCCCTTGCTGGTGGGGGAGAGATTGCTCGGCAGCAGGCCCATACTCTCAGCTCGCTGTTGCGGAGAGGCGGGAACCCTGGGGACAGCCCGCCCCGATATTGCTAATCAGCTCCGGTTCCGCAAGCTGGAGGAGCTGCAATCAGCCATTCGCGTCCTGGGGACAAACAAGGAGCAGCGGCTGCTAACAACCTGCCCTGCCTGCCAGCAGGGATTGAGCCGCTATACGGACGACACGGGCTTGATGCCGACCTACATCGTTTGCGAGCTGGCCAGAGCTTTGCTGGGAGAGGAGTGGCGGCGGGATATTGTCCTTCGCCTGAAGGAGGGCGGAATCGAGCGGGTGCTGTTGTGAGCAGGCGCTGATTAATTGAGCAGACCCGCGCTGGCCGCCTTCAAATAAGTCGCCATCTGCAATAGCCGTTTCTGAGCGGATTCCGGGCCCGTCCGGTCAGCTAACAGGCGTCTGGACTGGGCGATAAGCTCGGTAAGTTGCGGTGGGTCGAAAAGGGAAAGGGCGGCGGCCAGGGCCGGCTCTCCCTCGCACAGCAGGGTCGCGGCCAGCTCGTCGGGTTCAATCAATGATTCTGGGTGCAGCAGGTCGGCGCCAAGGGGGTTCCCCAGCAAGGCATAATGCGCCTCACGGGCCTGGGCCTCGGATTGGAGTTCGGATGCGGCAAGCGCGTCTCCCTGGGCACCCTTGCGTACCCTGGCCATGATTACTTCAGTGAGCTTTCGAACGGCGTATAGATGCTCGGATTGGTCATCGGCCAAACCGGACGCGGTTTCAAAGGCCCTGTCCAATTCCTCCTTGAGACCAAGGATCACATCGCTCTCTATGCGCGGGGGCAGGCTTGCGGCTCTAGTCACCAAGTCCTTGAGATGGTGAATGAATCCCACCAGCTCCTCATGATCCCGCCGCTGTACCTCCAGCAACGCATCATCGTCGGCCCTGTCGATGGGGCGGGGAAAAAGGGGATTGCACAGCTTGCGGCGAAAGTGCCGCTCATGGCGTCCGGGACGCTGACTGAATGGAACCTTCATGGCGATGCGCGAGTGATAGGCCAATCCAATGGGATAGCTTACTGGAAACGAGGGATCGGATTGGACCTCTTCCAACCCTGCTCGGGATGATCAAACCATTGTTGGTTATCGACCAATTCCCTGACGATTTGGCGATCCTGGAAGATGTATCGAATCCTCACCCGCTGCTGGGCTCGGTCACCGTTCAGCGTTGCGGGGGAGAGGATCTCATAATCGGTAATCTTGATGTTCTCAAGCCCGGTTGGGATGGGAGTATCTGTAGCCAACTCGGGGGTAAGGAACTTATAGGTGTCCGCAATGCTGGTCCAGCGCAGGGTTACCTCGTAGCTTCGCAAAGTTTGTCTCAACTTTTCATGGCTGGGGGTGAGGGGCATGCTGTCGCAGCCGGAGAGAAGAATCAGCAGCAGCGGGAAGAAAAATACAGGATAAAACCGGTACATGGACGACTCACAAGATAGTTCCGCGCAACAGTAGCAAAAAATCGGTTGCTGGGCTGAATTTATTGCCCGTTGCCTTGAAAGTAAGATTCGTCCAGGGAGAGTACCCCGCCGTCGCGCAGGCGGGGCACAGCTACAGGGTTAGTGCTGCATTGCTTTATGTTGCATCTGCATGCCCTGGATCATTTTCACCGGCGCGCTGACCCTGCTCTTACTCCCATCCTCATAGACCAGGGTCAGCTCCACCTGATCGCCGGGTTTGAGTTCTTTGACGAGGCCGATGAGCATCACATGCAACCCACCGGGTTGCAGAGCAACGGTCTGGCCAGCAGGGAGGTCGATCTTCTCGATCTTGCGCATCATCATCATGCCGCCCTCCTGGACATGGGTATGCAGCTCTACTGTTTGAGCGACGGGGCTTTCGGCGGCAACCAGGGCATGATCGCCCTTATCGCCGTTATTGAGTTGCATGAAGGCGGCGGAATTGGCCATACCGGGAGGTACGGCGCGAACATAGGGATCCTTGGCAGAGACATTGTCACTGCCGGCTGCCACGAGGGGGCCGGACAGGGAGAGGGACAGGGAGAGGGACAAAAGGGTGGCGATAAATGCTCGTTTCATGGATTACTCCTTCGTTTTGGGGTGTAAGAGTTGCTGCAGGGCCGAACGAATTTCCTCGGGTGCTGTGCCGTGCGGCAGTTGGCCAGCCAGTTTTCCCTGGGAGTCGATCAGGTAGAGATTGGCGGAGTGGTCCACCGTATAAGCCGTAGACGATGGCTCCAAGACCTTCCGGTAGGCGGCGCCATAAAGATCTGCTACGCCCCTGACCGCTTCGGGCGAACCGGTCAAGCCGATGAAGCTCTCATGGAAATAGCGACTGTACTGACGTAACTTTTCCAGGCTGTCCCGCTCCGGGTCGACGCTCACAAACAGCGGCTGAATGCGGGCCTGATCCTCGGGGGAGAGTTGATGCAAGGCGGCGGAGAGCAGGGCTAGCGATGAGGGACAGATGTCGGGGCAGAAGGTATAACCAAAATAAAGCAGTACCACCTTGCCCTTGAAATCGCCGAGAGACACTGGGCCATCCGCGCTATTCAACCTGAACCCTCCACCCGGAGGGGCCTTTGCAAGAGGACTCACGTCAGGGGATATGGCGGGCCGCCACAGCAAGATAACTGCCAGGAAAAGGCTCACCAGCAAGATGGCAGCAACAAGAATGCGGTTGGTCATCAAAAAGTTCCGGAGATCGATCCATTTGCCGAGTGTATTTTTCGCCCATTATGGTGGAAAAAGGTGCAAATCGTTGAGCCAAGTTGGGAGAAAAGACAATATGAACGGATTAGGGACAACAGGGCAGTAAAGCAAGGCATCTCACACCGGGACTGCGCTTTATACCACAAACCTGCGCCTATCCACCCCGATGTGATCAGGATAATATCCGCCTCATGAACCCCAACTATCGAAAGACCCATTTTCTCACCAGTGCCGCAAAACCAGCGCAGGCCCCGCCAGACCGGGGTTATGAAGCGGCCTTTGCCGGGCGCTCCAATGCGGGCAAGTCTTGTGCCCTGAATGCCCTCTGTGACCAAAAGGGCCTGGCCAGGACCTCGAAGACGCCCGGCAGGACCCAGTTGCTCAACTTCTTCGCGGTGGACGACGAGCGCAGACTGGTGGATTTGCCAGGGTACGGCTATGCCAAGGTATCCGAAGGCATTAAACGTGAATGGCAGCTATCCATGGGCAGCTATCTGGAGACGCGCGACTGCCTCAAGGGAGTCATTCTGGTAATGGACATCCGAAATCCACTCAAGGAGTTTGATCTGCAAATGCTCGACTGGTCCGGTCATTTCCATATCCCTTGCCATATCCTTCTAACCAAGGCCGACAAGCTCACCCGGAATGACGCCAACAAGACCCTGATTCAGGTTAAGAAGGCCCTGACTGGAAGGCAGGAGGGGATTACGGCACAGCTCTTTTCAGCCCTGAAAAAACAGGGCATAGACGAAGCCCACGCCCTGCTGGATAAATGGCTGGAAATGCCCGAACCCGAAAACGCATAAAAAAGCCCCGGCGCATGGGGGAAATGCAGGCCGGGGCAGAACGTACTCCCGAAGGGTTCGGGAGCGGACCGTCTAGGGAGGAGAAACGGTCCTTTCCTCTCGTCGTTCAGTAACTGTGACTGGACATTTCGTGAAAAGTTCAAGAATTCCCGATTATTTCCGTCCGGAATCCAGTGTTGATCACTCAGTGGGCCTCATCCCAGTTGTTGCCGACACCAATATCCACCACCAAGGGCACCCTCAGGTCGGCGGCCCCCTCCATCAGTTGCCGAATCCTTTCGATTGAAGTACCAAGACGATCCTCGCGGATTTCAAAAACCAATTCGTCATGCACCTGCATAAGCATGCGCACAGCCTCTCGATCAGAAATCGCTTGGATCCAGCGGTCTACCGATAGCATGGCGCGCTTGATGATATCGGCCGCAGTCCCCTGCATGGGGGCGTTGATGGCTGTGCGTTCGGCAGAGGCGCGGCGGTTGCCGTTGCGTGCGTTGATCTCGGACAGATAGAGGCGGCGGCCGAACAGGGTCTCCACGTAACCCCGCTGATGCGCCTCCTCGCGAATCCGATCCATGAAGACCTTGACGCCGGGGTAGCGGCGAAAGTAGAGATCCACGTAGTCCTGGGCGTCGCTCCGCGCTATTCCTAACTGCCGCGCCAGCCCGAAGGCGGACATGCCATAGATCAGACCAAAATTGATGGCCTTGGCCGAGCGCCGCTGATCCGGCGTTACCGCCCCGATATCGCCGCCGGCGAAGACCTCGGCGGCGGTGGCGCGATGGATGTCGACACCTCTGTCGAAGGCTTGCAGCAGGTTTTGATCACCGCAGAGATGGGCCAGGATGCGCAGCTCTATCTGGGAATAATCGGCCGCGACCATACGATAGCCAGGCTCCGGCACGAAGGCCTGGCGTATGCGGCGGCCCTCTTCGCTACGGACCGGGATGTTTTGCAGATTGGGATCGCTGGAACTGAGCCGGCCCGTGGCAGCTACCGCCTGATGGTATGAGGTATGCAAACGACCAGTGACCGGATTGATCAGCAGTGGGAGCTTGTCGGTGTAGGTCGACTTCAGCTTGCTCAGGCCGCGATGCTCCAGCAATACCCTGGGCAGTTCATGGATTTCGGCCAACGCCTCCAATACTGATTCTGCCGTAGAGGGGGCTCCAGTGGGCGTCTTGGCATTGGAGGGGAGCTTCAGCTCCTCGAAAAAGATCTGGGCGATCTGCTTGGGAGAGCCCAGGTTGAAGGGGTGGCCGGCGAGGTCGAAGGCGCACGACTCCAGCTCGATCATGCGCCGGGCCAGTTCGGTGCTTTGCGCCCGCAGCATACTGGCATCGATACGCACCCCGGTGCGCTCCATGCGAGACAGCACGCCGGCCAGGGGCAGCTCCACATCGGAGTAAAGGGCTGCCAGCGCCTGCTCCGGCTCCAGGAGGGGCCAGAGGTGGCTGTGTAGGCGCAGGGTAATATCGGCATCCTCTGCGGCGTAAGGCCCCGCGTTTTCCAGTGGAACCTGGTCGAAACAGATCTGCTTGGCGCCCTTGCCGGCAACATCCTCAAACTTGATGGTCCTGATCCCCAGGTGTCGTTGCGCCAGGGAGTCCATGTCGTGGCGAGCGGCCGCATCGAGCACATAAGACTCCAGCATGGTGTCATGCGCAACGCCTCGCAGCGCTATGCCATAGCGGGCCAGCACACTCATATCGAATTTGAGATTTTGCATGACCTTGCGCCGGGCAGTGTCCTCAAGCAAGGGCCTGAGGCAGGCGAGTACCCAGTCCCGATCCAGTTGCGGTGGGGTGCCAGGGGCTCTGTGGGCCAGGGGGACATAGGCGGCCTCGCCGGATTGTACGGCGAAGCTGAGGCCTACCAGTTCGGCCTGCATGTAATCGAGGCCGGTGGTTTCCGTATCGAAAGAGAAGAGATCAGCGTTACGCAGCCGCTCGACCCAGGATTCGAAATCCTCCCGGTCAAGGATGGTGCGGTAGTCGCTAGGCTCGGTGACCCTGGCAGATGGGAGGGGGTTGACACTGCCGGAACCTTCCAGCTCTGCCAGCAGCCTGCCTGCATCCATGCCCTTGTAAAGCGCGCGCAAGCGCTCCCGGTCTGGTGGCTTGACAAGAAGCGTCTCGGCGGAAAGCGGCAGCCCGACATCAAGCTTGAGGGTCGTGAGACGGCGTGACAGGGGCAGTTGGTCCAGGGAGGCGCGCAGACTCTCTCCGACCTTGCCTGGAATTTCGTCCGCATGGGCCAGCAGGTTGTCGATATCACTGTATTGCAGGAGCCACTTTACCGCGGTCTTGGGGCCGCACCTGGGCACACCGGGAATGTTGTCGGATGCATCGCCGATCAGGGCAAGATAATCCACGATCTGCCCTGGATTGACACCAAACTTGTCCACTACAGCCTGAGGGTCGTAGCGGCGGTCATTCATGGTATCGACCTGGGTAATACGCTCATTCACCAGTTGGGCGATGTCCTTGTCACCGCTGGAGATCAGGACCGGACCCTTGGCGCGAACGGCCAGGGTCCCAATCACGTCGTCGGCCTCGACACCTTCCTCCATAAGCAATGGCAGGCCCAGGGCCCGTACCACCTCATGCAGCAGGGGGATCTGCGCCTTGAGATCCTCGGGGGCCGGCGGGCGATGGGCCTTGTATTGAGCGTAAAGCTCGTCGCGGAAGGTGGGGCCGGGGGCATCGAAGACCACGGCCATGTGGCTGGGATGGTACTGGTCCATCAGCTTCTTGAGCATATTCACGACACCCACCACGGCGCCGGTTGGCTCGCCCCTGGAATTGGTCAGCGGGGGCAGGGCGTGATAGGCACGGAAGAGATAGGAAGAGCCATCGACCAGGATCAGGGGTTTTTCATCGGTCACTGCATCAGTCTTCTAGGTAGGTGTAACCGTGCAGGCCGGCCTTGAGTTCGTCGTAGTATTGGTCGGCCGCGCGGGCAGGAATCCTGGCGGCATGGAGTTTTTTGCGGTAGCTGTCGAGCATGGCATCGATATCGAAATGGACGTAGCGCAGCAGCTCATCGACAGTATCGCCCTGCTCGGGCTGGGTCAGCCGGTAGCCGTCCGGGGTCAGTTCCACATTGACGGCGTCTGTGTCCCCAAACAGATTGTGCATATCGCCGAGGATCTCCTGGTAGGCGCCCACCAGAAAAAAACCGAACAGATAGGGTTCGCCGGGTACGGGTGCATGCACGGGGAGCGTAGATTCCACGCCGTCACGCTCGACATAGAATTGGATGCGGCCATCGGAATCGCAGGTCAGGTCATGCATGATGGCGCTACGGGTGGGCTCTTCGTCCAAGCGATGGAGGGGAGCTACCGGGAATATCTGATCGATGGCCCAGATGTCAGGCATGGACTGGAACAGGGACAGGTTCATGAAGAGCTTGTCGGCGAGGGTCTCGTGCAGTTCGGCGAGGATCTCGCCGTGGCGCTGAGAGCCCGGCTGAAGGAGCGGATAGACGCGATGGCAGGTGGCGTAGAAGAGCTGCTCCGCCAAGGCGCGCTGTTCCAGGGTCATGCCCCCCTGCTGAAAGAGCTCGTGGGACTCCTCCAGGCCATGACGGGCCTCCTGGTAGAGCTCCAAAGTGGAGACTTCATCGGCGTGGTGGAAGTTGTGGGCCAGGGTGTGGAGGACTTCGGGGGCGTTGTCGGGAACGGGTGGGGGCTGGAGGACCTCGGGGGCGTATTCCCGGTCGCTGACGTTTGCGATCAGGACGGCATGATGGGCCGTAACGGCCCGGCCCGACTCGGTGAAGATGTCGGGCGCGGGCAGCCCCTGTTCCTGGCAGATGCGATTCAATGCCTTTACCACTTCGCGGGCGTAGGCCTCCATGCTGTAGTTCATGGAGCAATAGTGGCGAGTGGCTGTGCCCTCGTAATCCACGCCGAGCCCGCCACCTACATCCACAATCTCAATCCCTGCCCCGAGCCGGCGCAACTCCCCATAGAATCGGGCAACCTCCCCCATGCCGCGGCGGATATCGCGCAGATTGGGGATTTGCGAACCGATGTGGGTATGGATGAGGCGCAGGCTGTCGAGCAGACCCTCCTGTTGTAGCCTATCGATCAACTCCAGCACCTGCATAGAGGCAAGGCCAAATTTTGATTTATCGCCGCCACTGTTCTGCCAGTTGCCCGAGGCCGAGGCGGCCAGCCGTACCCGAACCCCTAGCAAGGGCTGGATGCCCAGATCGTCCGACTCGCCCAGCACCAGATCGAACTCGGAAGGCTTCTCGATGACAATATAGACGCGATGGCCCAGGGCAAGGCCAATCAGGGCCATACGAATATATTCGCGGTCCTTGTAGCCGTTGCAGACAATGACGCTTCCGGGGCGGGATAGGGCCAGCACCGCCATCAGCTCCGGCTTGCTCCCCGCCTCCAGGCCAACGCACCCCCCCCCCTTGGCAAGGATCTCCTCGACCACGATCCGCTGCTGGTTCACTTTGATGGGGTAGATTGAGCTGTGCCTGCCGCCATAGTCGAGCTCGGCGGCGGCTTCCCGGAAGGCTGCGCAGAGGGAAGCAACCCGATGATGCAGGATATCTGTGAAGCGGACCAGGACCGGCCAGGAGAGGCCGGTTTCCCGGATCTCATGGGCCAGCCGGTAAAGATCGATGCAGGTCTCGCCCTGGGGGTTGGGTCGCGCGAAAAGGTGGCCGTTTTCACCGATCTCGAAGAATCCGCTGCCCCAGCGGCTGATACCGTATGTCTGCTGAATGGCTTTGGTCGTTTCTGTCATGGCCGCTGCTTCGAAGAAGAGATTGCCGGCTAGTGTCCCAGAGTCTGCAAGAGGAGGGAAGCAGCGAGAACAGGCCCATCCTCACCCGGACGGATGGGCCTATGCGCAAGGAAATATTGCGCTGAGGAAGGACGTGATCAGTTATTTCATTCCTTGGCGGGCGGGGCCTCCTCCTGGCCCTGGCCCTCACCGGCGGCCTGCTCCTCGGTCAGATAGAGGATGCAATCCTTCATATAGGCCTCCTTCTCATCGGCAGCCACCCTGTCCTCGATGGCATATTGTTCGCACTGGGCCTGTATATCAGCCTCCCCGGCCAAGGAGGAGAGGGGGAGGGTTGCCAAAAGCACGGCTACGGCAAACTTGTGCATCTGTGGATCGCTCCTGGAGTTGGTTGATAGCGCATCACGCCATGCGGGATAGAACTGGCTGGCGCAGCCTATTCTAGGGACGAGTGAGCCCCATCGTCACCTGCAAAATACAATCTGCCAGCTTATTCAGACCGAGAGTTGGTCCCTCAGGTGCCACCAACCCGATCGTAGAACCGCGCCCGATAGAGCAAGCGCGGATGCGCAGGATCGTCATTGAAACCACTTCGATCATGCAAAATGTTGTTGCTGATCAGACCCATGCCAGGTTGAAGCGTGGCGCGATAGATGTAGGGGGTATCGCTGGCGAGTAGGGATTCCAGCGCCTCCCTCGCACGCCGGGTTTGTTCATCATCTTTCCAGAAAATGTTGCGCCTGCGCGCGGTGTAGCGCATGTGCAAATAACCCCTTTCGGGATGCACCGAAAAGACCGGGCCTGGCCGATCCGGCCGGTTGAAGCCATGCTGGTCGTTGAGCGGGATGGTCATGGCATCCGGCTCCATGAAGGCGCGGATATATTCCGGGTCGGCATCGCGCAGCAGGATGTAGGCGATCTCGTGATCCATCAGGGTATTTTCTCCTCCCTCCTTGGCGGGGCGCACACAGTGAAGATTCAGGCCGCCGATCTGCTTGTCCGGCTCGTTGTAATAGCCATCGGTATGCCAGTGGATGGGGCGGTTGGTGTAGGGGATGTAAAGGGTCCGGACCTCGTCGTCCTCGCGCACCCTCAGCGAGGTAACCCCATCATCGTCGGCCAGCCGGTTGGGATCGAGCCAGAGACGAGTGAGACCGAATTGGGCGCTTACCCTGTGCGAAATCTGCTTGTCCTCATCGCCAACGGTGTCGCTGACATAGACCGCCATATTGGCCTTACGGACACGCGCCAGGATGGCCTCCCGCTCCGTGGGGGTCAGTTGACGCGGGTCCTTGATTTCGACGATCAATTGTTCGATGGAGGCCGGGTAGGACTCCAGCTTGGTATCACGCCATGCGCGGTATGCCTCATCGTTACTCAGGTTGAACGGGCTCTGCTCCGGGATCATCCCCATACTCCTAACATCATTAAGGTCGAAAGGTCGGCATCAAAACACGGATCGACCAACGCACTTCTGACATTCGTCAATTTACACCGGCTCCGTGCCGCCCCCCAGGAAACGCAGCGAAAGCAAGGTGATAACGCAAGCCCCGGCCAGCAAGCCCAAGCCAGAGAAAAGATTGCCCAGGGCCTGGGGTGCGATCAGGAGCAGAAGACCCAGCCCCGCCATCATCAGGCCAGAAAGGAGCTTCAGACCACGCCCCTCCCGTTCGCTCAACTTCCGGCGGCCCATGGTAGCGGTAAAGATCAGCACGATGGCCAGCAAGGGGGTGACGTAGACCAGGTTGTAGAGCAGCAGGTATAGATAATAAGCAGGCTCGGCGCCGGCCTGTAGGGTCAACACCCGCGTATAGACCATGGGGAACCCGGCGGTGCAGAGCAATTCGTAACCATTGGCGGCCACTGCCAGCACGGTGGTTCCGATCAACATGGCAGTCATGTTCTCCGCCGACAACAGCTTGCGCATGCGGTCGAAAAGGCCCGGTTTGGCGGAATCCGGAATGGAAAGGGAGGGGCCTCTCTTGAACAGGAAGAAGTCCTTGATATTCAGGCCGCCGATGGTGAGGGCCAGCAGGCCGGCGGCACCGGTGACCCAAGGCAGCGCTCCGATCACCAGAAAGAGCTTGAGCCAGGCAGCCATGAAGAGGAAATAAACTAGGCCGGAGATGAAGACATAGACCCCGCCAACCAGCAGCATGCGCCATCGATTGCGGACATTGACCATAAGGCTGAGCAGAAAGAGCAGGACAAAAAAGGCGCAGGGATTGAAGGCGTCGAGGGCTGCGATGGTGAGGGTGAAGAGGGGAAGGGACATCCGGTTCGGGTCTATGCCCCCCGGCAGGGCTGAGTAAGTCTCCGTGGCTGCCAATCCCTGGCGGCAATCAAGCAAGGCCTGTCGCAAGGTCTTGCCCATGCCGTCGGGGTTGTCGTAGCCCACGTACATACGGCCACAGATGAAAAAGGCTGGGACCGAGCGGGCCTCCTCCCCAACCTCCGCCGCCATGGACTGGTAGAGACGGACACTCTCGCGGCTCTGGGTCAGTTCGCGACTCTGAACATCCAGCCAATCCAATTCCTGTTGCAGGGACTTGATGAAAGGCAGGGCTTCGCGGCAATGGGGACACTTGGCGGACCAGAAGAAATACATCTGGACTCGTTCATGGGCATGACTGGCATTCGCGGGCGTCTGCGCGAAGACCTCTTGGGGGGAAGAGGCCAAAATCATGAGGGGCAGCAGCGCCGATAGGCTAAAATGCCGCCATCTTTTCAATAGGGTGATCGACATGTCTCTGGATAAAAACTGGTTTACCGAAATCCACCATGGCACCAGCTCGGCGTTCTCGTTGCAAGTCAAAGCCAAACTCGACGAGGAACAGAGCCCGTTTCAGAAAATCACCATATACGACACCACCGACTGGGGCCGCTTCATGGTGATCGACGGCTGCACCATGGTAACCAGCCGGGACAATTTCCTCTATCACGAAATGATGTCCCACCCCGTGCTGTTCACCCATGAAAACCCGCGCCGGGTGGCTATCATCGGCGGCGGCGACTGCGGCACCCTGCGCGAGGTGCTGAAGCACCCGACCGTGGAAAGGGCGACTCAGATCGACATCGACGAATTGGTCACCCGCCTCTCCGAGGTCCATTTCCCCGAACTCTGTGAATCCAACGGCGATCCCCGCGCCGAACTCCTGTTTGACGATGGGATCAAGTGGATTTGCGAGGCCCCGGCCGGATCGCTGGATGTGGTCATTGTCGATAGCACCGACCCGATCGGCCCCGGCGAAGTCCTCTTCACCCCGGAATTCTACAAAGGTTGCCACCAGGCGCTTGGCGAGCGCGGCATGGTGGTGCAGCAGAGCGAATCGCCCCTGCTGCACATGGAGATCATCGAAAAGATGCACAAGAGCCTGCGCAAGGCCGGATTCGACGATGTGCGCACCCTCTTCTTCCCCCAGCCCATCTATCCCTCGGGCTGGTGGAGCGCCACCATCGGCCGCAAGGGCGGCAAGATCGAAGGCTTCCGGGAAGCGGACGTGGAAGGACGCCCCTTCCAGACCCGCTACTACAACGCCGACATCCATCGCGGCTCCCTCGCCCAGCCAGAATTCTTCAAACAGGCAGTCGCTGGGTGGTGCAGCAAAGGTTAGTGGTTGGTCATTTGCTCCTACGGGTCGCGCCGACACCGTCCGATGGTAGTCCGTCAGCGCTACCGATCTCTTTTCGCGGCGGTGGGAGCGGCTCTGCCGCGAAAATAGGCGGTTGTGTTTCTTGCCCGCGCCGGACATGGCGTAGACCCGTCCGTCGATGTATTCGTGACGAACTTCCGAGCAAAGCTCGCCCTGAATGTATTGGAGGGGGCAACGGCAAGGGCCATGGGGAAACCTCGGTTAATATTCGCGGGATGCGGTGATTATAGGCTACCCTGCCGATGGGTGTAGAAGGACGGATCGAGCAAATCCGTTGGCAGGGAGAATATTGGTCTGTCCCCTATTTTCACTTTTAGCAGGTCTGGCAGGTTGGCATCGATGCAGCTCATTCGCGGTCTCCATAATCTTCGCACCGAACACAGAGGTTGTGTGGCAACGATCGGCAATTTCGATGGCGTCCATCGCGGTCATCTGGCTGTCTTTGCCGAGTTATTGGCTGAGGGGCGCGTTTTGGGGGTGCCGGCGACGGTGATCATCTTCGAACCGCAGCCGCTGGAATTTTTCGCCCCAGCCAGAGCACCTGCCCGTCTGACACGTTTTCGGGAGAAGGTCTTGGCGATCCGGGACGCTGGCATCCAGCGGTTGTTGTTGCTGGAGTTCGGCCAAAAACTTGCGGCCATGGATGCCGAAGCATTCGTCCGGCACATCCTGGCGGCGGGGCTCGGGGTGCGCCATCTCTATGTGGGAGACGACTTCCGCTTCGGCAAGGGTCGCGAAGGGGATGTGGGCCTGCTTCGGCGAATCGGCGTCGAAGCAGGTTTCAGCGTGGACCATCTCCCGACGGTCGCCTTGGACGGGGCGCGGATCAGTAGCACCCGCGTCCGCAATGCTTTGGAGGCGGGCGATCTGACGACGGCCGCCACTTGCCTGGGCCGGAGTTACCGCATTGGAGGACGCGTCTCCCATGGAGACAAACGGGGACGTACCCTGGGCTTCCCGACCGCCAACCTCAATCTCCATCGTCTCATCAGCCCCTTGAGCGGGGTCTTCGCCGTCCGCGTCTTCGGCCTGGAAGGGGGATGCCTGCCGGGTGTCGCCAATATCGGTGTACGCCCCACCGTAGCGGGGGATGGGCGCTATCTCCTGGAGGTGCATCTCTTCGACTTCAGCCGCGAGATCTACGGCCGCCATCTGGAGGTGGAGTTCGTCCAGCGCATCCGCGAGGTGCGGCGCTTCGACTCCTTCGAGCAGTTGCGGCGCCAGATAGACCATGATGCCTACGAAGCGAGACATATCCTCGGCCTGGCTTGAGCCCGGTTTGCCGTACAATACAGATCTTTATGACATAAACGGCTGGCCTGAACGGGTCAGTCACAATTGAAGGTAACTCCGTGAGCAACTACAAGGAAACCCTGAATCTGCCGAATACCGGCTTTCCCATGAAGGCCAACCTGGCCCAGCGCGAGCCCGGGATGCTGGCGGCCTGGCAGGAGAAGGATCTCTACCGGATGATCCGCGCGGCCTGCGCCGGGCGGCCCAAATTCATCCTCCACGACGGTCCTCCCTATGCCAACGGTGAGATCCATATCGGCCACGCAGTCAACAAGGTGCTGAAGGACCTCATCGTCAAGAGCCGGACCCTGGATGGTTTCGACGCGCCTTATGTTCCGGGCTGGGACTGTCACGGCCTGCCCATCGAGTTGCAGGTTGAGAAGGAAGTGGGCAAGCCGGGCCGCAAGGTGACCCCCGCCCAGTTCCGCCAGTCTTGCCGAGAATACGCCACCAAGCAGGTGAAGCGGCAGCGTGAGGACTTCAAGCGGCTCGGCGTCCTGGGTGACTGGGACCATCCCTACCTGACCATGGACTACGAGACTGAGGCGGACATCGTCCGCGCCCTTGGCAGGATCGTGGCCAACGGCCATGTGCAGAAGGGCTACAAGCCGGTCCACTGGTGTACCGATTGCGGCTCGGCCCTGGCTGAGGCAGAAGTGGAATACGTGGACAGGGAGTCCTTCGCTATCGACGTCCGCTTCCCGGTCCTGGACGAGGAGGCACTCTTCACCCTCTGCCACTCTGTGCCAGACGGTCACGGGGAAGGACCGGTCTCGGCGGTGATCTGGACCACAACCCCCTGGACCCTGCCGGCAAACCAGGCGGTAGCGCTCAATCCTGCGCTGGAATATGCCCTGGTGCAGGTTGAGGGCTCGCATGGCAAGGAGCGCCTGCTGGTCGCTGAGGGGCTGTTGACGGATACCCTCAGCCGCTGGGGCATGGAGTCCTACCGGGTGATCGCCTACGGCCATGGCGCTGCCTTGGAGGGGCTCCGGCTACAACACCCCTTCTACGACCGCGATGTCCCCGTAGTCCTGGGTGAGCACGTTACCCTGGACGCCGGCACTGGCGCCGTCCATACCGCACCCGGCCACGGCCTGGACGACTATATCGTCGGACAGCGCTACCACCTGCCGGTGGACAACCCCGTCGGTGGCGATGGTCGATTTGTCGAAGGCACTGCACTTTTCGAGGGGGAGCACGTCTTTACCGCCAACGAGAAGGTGATCGATGTGCTCAAGACGAGGGGGGCATTGGTGGCCGAGGCGCGAATAAAACACAGCTACCCCCACTGCTGGCGCCACAAGACCCCGATTATCTTTCGCGCCACCCCCCAGTGGTTCATCGGTATGGAGCGCAAAGGGCTACGCGAGGCCGCCCTGCGGGAGATAGACCAGGTGCGCTGGATGCCTGACTGGGGCAAGGCGCGCATCGAAGGGATGGTGGCCAATCGGCCCGACTGGTGCATCTCCCGGCAGCGTACTTGGGGTGTGCCGATTACCCTCTTCGTGCATGGTCAGAGCAATGAGCTGCATCCCGAGACCCCTCGTCTGATTGAGGAAGTAGCCAAGCGGATCGAGGCAGAAGGCATCCAGGCCTGGTTCGATCTGAAGACGGAAGATCTGCTGGGCGCGGAGGCGAATCAGTACGAGAAGGTGTTAGACACTCTGGATGTCTGGTTCGACTCCGGCGTGACCCACGCCTCTGTGCTGGAGCGGCGGGAGGGACTGGCTGTCCCCGCCGATCTCTATCTGGAGGGCTCAGACCAACATCGCGGCTGGTTCCAATCCTCGCTCATCTCCTCGGTGGCCATGAGCGACCGAGCGCCTTATCGTGAGGTGCTGACCCACGGCTTCACCGTCGATGCCGAGGGCCGCAAGATGTCCAAATCCCTTGGCAACGTCGTGCGGCCACAGGACGTGATGAAGACGCTGGGGGCGGACATCATTCGCCTCTGGGTGGCGGCGACCGACTACCGCAGCGAAATGTCGGTCTCAGACGAGATCCTCAAGCGCATGTCCGATGCCTACCGGCGCATCCGCAACACCGGCCGCTATCTCCTATCGAATCTGGCCGGCTTCGATCCGGCCAGGGATCAGGTGGCACCGGGCGAAATGCTCGCCCTCGACCGCTGGGCGGTCGATCGGGCCTTTCAGTTGCAACAGGAGATCGTCCAGGCCTACCGCGACTATCAGTTCCACCTGATCTATCAAAAGGTCCATAACTTTTGCGTCACCGACCTGGGTGGCTTCTACCTGGATGTGACCAAGGACCGCCAATATACATGCCGGGCTGACAGTATCGCCCGCCGCTCCACCCAGACGGCCATGTACCACATTGCCGAGGCCTTCGTTCGCTGGCTGGCCCCGGTACTGAGCTTCACCACCGACGAGATGTGGGACTACCTGCCGGGTGAGCGGAGCGAATCTGTCTTTCTTGAGACCTGGTACGCAGGGCTCTTTCCTCTGGCCGAGGGCGATGCCCTGGGGCGCGCCTTCTGGGACGAGGTGCTGACGGTCCGCTCGGCGACCTCCAAACACCTGGAGCAGGCGCGCAAGGAGGGTAGCATCGGGGGCTCCCTGGATGCCGAGCTCGACCTCTATTGCGACCCGGCCAGGATGTCGCTGTTGTCATCCCTGGGCGACGAGCTTCGCTTTGTCCTGATCAGCTCCCATGCCCGGCTTCATTCCCTGGAGGCGGCCCCGACCGACGCGCTGGAGACCGATCTGCCCGGCTTGCGGCTGACTGTGAAGGCCTCGGGGCACAGCAAATGCGTACGCTGCTGGCACCACCGCGAGGATGTTGGGGCCGATGGGGCACATCCGGAACTGTGCGGGCGTTGTGTCGAGAATGTCGCCGGCGGCGGCGAGTCTCGGCGCTTTGCTTAAAGGAGTTCCATCCCATGCGCGTATGGCTCTGGCTCACCCTGCTGGTGGTCGCCCTGGACCAGGGGAGCAAATACGGGGTGCAGTCGTCGATGACGGAGGACGAGTATCTGCCGCTGACCGGGTTTTTCAATCTGCTCCTGGTCTACAACGAAGGGGCTGCCTTCAGCTTTCTCAGCGACGCGGGTGGCTGGCAGCGCTGGTTTTTCGTCGGCCTGGCACTGGTGATCTCCCTGGTGCTCTACAATTGGCTCGACAATTTGAAACGGCATGAGCGTTCTGCCGCTGCCGCCCTGGCGCTTATACTCGGGGGGGCCTGGGGGAACCTGATTGACCGGGTACTCTTTGGCCGCGTGACCGATTTTATCGACCTCTACTACGGTACCTGGCACTGGCCGGCCTTCAATCTGGCCGACAGCGCCATTACCCTGGGGGTCGTCATGTTGCTGATTGGCCTCATGAATAGCCCAGCACGGGAAGGCTGAGCCCTCTTTCTCCTAGACAACGGGGGTGTCCGATGCGTTGGCGTAGCGGAAGAAGAAGTGACAATGTGGAAGACCAGCGCTCCGAAGGCGGTGGGTTTGCCGGTGGCGGTGGTGGCATCCCCCTGCTGCCGATGCTCCTGCGTCTTGGTGGACGCAGGGGGGGGATCTGGACCATCCTCATCGTTGTCGCCTTCATGTATTTCACCGGCGGTGACCTGGGCGGGCTCCTTAGCGGCCTAACCGGAGTGCAGGTAGGGCCTGCGCCCTCTTCCCGCCAGGGACAGGTGCAGGAAAACGCCGCAGAGAAGGAATTGGTTGAGTTCGTCAAGGTAGTCCTGGCGGATACAGAGGACACCTGGACCCAGCAGTTCCGCCAATTGGGCAAGCAATATCAGGAACCCAGGCTGGTACTCTTCCGGGGCGCCGTCCGCTCCGCCTGCGGCATGGCGCAGGCCGCCATGGGTCCCTTCTACTGCCCGGGCGATCACAGGGTATACATCGACCTGAGTTTTTACGAGGACATGAAGAAACGGCACAATGCCCCGGGCGACTTCGCCCAGGCCTATGTTATCGCCCATGAGGTGGGCCACCATGTGCAGACACTGCTGGGGATCTCGCAGCGGATAGCGCAAACCAGGGACAGGGTCGGCGAAGTGGAGGCCAACAGGCTCTCGGTGCGCCAGGAGTTACAGGCGGATTGCTTTGCCGGGGTTTGGGCCCACCATGCCGACAGGGCTCGAAACATCCTGGAGCAGGGTGATGTCCAGGAGGCGCTGAATGCCGCCAGCGCCATTGGCGATGACCGCTTGCAGCGACAGTCGAGTGGCACTGTCACGCCGGATTCCTTCACCCACGGCACCTCCGCCCAGCGGGTGAAGTGGTTCAAGATCGGTATCGAGAGCGGCAGCCTGAACAGCTGCGATACCTTTTCCGCACGAAGTCTTTAAATTACGGTGACACTTTACTAAATGCGCTTAATTACTAATTAAGTGCATTTAGTAAAGTGTCACCGTAATTTTATTCCATCCGCTGACGAATCTTCTCCATGGCATTTTTCTCGATCTGTCGGATGCGTTCGGCCGAGACGCCGTATTCGGCCGCAAGTTCGTGAAGGGTCCGCTTGTCGTCGGACAGCCAGCGGTCATTAAGAATGGCACGACTGCGCTCGTCCAGGCTCTGCAGGGCGGCATGCAGCCTTGTCAGCCGGTATTCCTCGGCGTCCTTGCGTTCCAGTAGGGCCAGAGGCTCCGAACGCGCATCACCCAGATAGGCGGAGGGGGTCACCCCCAGGGCATCGTCATCATCGCTGTCCGGAGTGTCGAAGGCTATATCCTGGTTGGCAAGGCGGCTCTCCATCTCCAGTACCTCGGCCGGCTTGACCCCAAGTTCCCTGGCGACCGCCGCCACCTCTTCCTGATTGAACCAGCCGAGGCGCTTCTTGGCACTACGCAGGTTAAAGAAGAGCTTGCGCTGGGCCTTGGTCGTGGCAACTTTGACGATGCGCCAATTGCGCAGGATGAATTCGTGGATCTCGGCCCGAATCCAATGCACGGCGAAAGAGACCAGCCGGACCCCCTGGTCCGGGTCGAAACGGCGTACCGCCTTCATCAGGCCTACCGTCCCTTCCTGGATCAGGTCGTTCAGGGCCAGGCCATAGCCGGAATAGCCACGGGCGATGCGCACCACGAAGCGAAGATGGGAAAGAACCATGGCACGTGCCGCGTTCAGGTCGCCTTGATCGCGGAGGCGTAGCGCGTAATCGTGCTCCTCCTCGGGGGACAGCATGGGCAATTGATAGGAAGCACTGATGTAGGCATCGATGCTCCCGGTCGGTACCATGCCGGTGGACAAAGCAAGTTCCTTGGACATGTCGCTCTATACCTCACTAATTCACTACACTATTAATGCTACACCCTGAATTGGGGCAAGGCAATGAGGATGGATTCTAGCACTCGACCGCGGGGAGTGCTAATGCTTTGATTGTACTAAAGTAAAAATAGTTCGACAGGCGTTAGCTGGGCTCTATGCGCTTGAGGTGGCGCCCGACTGCGATGGCTGCGCCCAGTAGCCCCAGGACCGGGCTCCCGATAAGGAACCCTAGTACGCTGGTCGAATCCAGGGCAGTGACTGAAAAGTCGCTGCTATAGAGAAGGGCCAACTCAGATGTCGGCTCATCGAGCAGGAAGGCGGAGAGCAGGACCAGCAGCAAGGCAAAGAAACCGCCGAGGAGACCGAACCAGAATCCGCTGTAGAGGAAGGGGCGGCGGATGAAGGCGTTGCTGGCACCGATGAGCTTGGTGATCTCGATCTCTTCGTGCCGGCTCTGGATCTCAAGCCGGATGCTGTTGCCGATCACCAAGAGTACGGCCATGCTCAGGAGACCGGCCAGGACCAGCACCCCCCGCTGGGCGATCTGGGTGATGGCGGCGAAGCGTTTGACCCACTGAAGATCGAGCTGGATATGGTCGACCAAGGACTCCTTTTTCAGCAGCTCAACCAGTTTTTCCACAGTGGCTGGATCGGAACTTTGCTCTTTGGGCTGCACCAGAATGACCGCCGGTAGGGGGTTGTCCTGGAGTAGGTCGAGGACATCAGCAAAGCCGCTGAAGCGGCGAAATTCCGCCAGTGCCTCCTCCGCCGTTACGAACTTCACCTTGCCGACCTCGCCCATCCCGCCGATGCGTTCCATCAAGCGGCGCCCCCCGCTTTCCGGGGCCTCCTTCTTGAGGAAGAGAGAGAGATTGCTGGATCCGTCCCAATTGTCCCCCAGGCTCTGGAGGTTGGAGAGAATCAAATGGAGCCCGGCGGGCAGCGCCAGAGCGATACCGATGACAGCAACGGTCATCAGGCTGCCGATGGGATTGCGGCTGAGCCGGCCGAGGCTGGCCAGGGCGGTTTGCAGGTGATGGGCCAGCAAGACAGGGGGGGGAATGAGATGCTCGAAGCGGCTCATCGGCTGAGTGCCCCCGGCGGTAGGTCGTGGGTCAGGGCGCCTTGATCCAAGACCAGGATGCGCTTGCCCATACGCCGGATCAGGCTCACGTCATGACTGGCGATCAGCAGGGTGACCCCTACCTGATTGAAACGCTCGAACAGAGCCATTATCTCGGCCGAGAGTCTCGGATCGAGGTTGCCGGTCGGCTCATCGGCCAGCAGCACGGGGGGACGGGTGACAACGGCGCGGGCAATACCGACCCGTTGCTGCTCGCCGCCCGAGAGGGTAATTGGCATGGCCCTCTCTCTCTTGAGGAGGCCGACCTGGTCCAGGGCTGCCCGCACCCGCTTGCCGGTCTCATCCCACCCAATCCCCGCAACGATCAGGGGGAGGGCGACATTGTCGAAGACAGGCCGGTCGTGCAGCAGGCGGTG
The DNA here is from genome assembly GCA_018812525.1 of Gammaproteobacteria bacterium. Taxonomy (GTDB): domain Bacteria; phylum Pseudomonadota; class Gammaproteobacteria; order Chromatiales; family Chromatiaceae; genus YD12-FULL-61-37. The sequence continues at coordinate 103,766 of JAHJDE010000093.1, read as the reverse complement.
ATCCTGAAATATCATCCCGACCTTGCGCCGATGGTAGGGGATCTCGGAGGGGGGCATCTGGGCCAGATTGCGATTGTCGACGATCACCTGGCCACGGCTGCACCGCTCCAGCAGGCCGGTCAATTTCAACAGGGTGCTCTTGCCGGCGCCCGAAGGACCGGTAAGAAAGACCATTTCGCCCGGCTCGATGTGGAAGCTGACCTCCCGCAGCCCCTCATAGCCGCTGGGATAACGCTTGGTGACTTGTTCGAAACGGATCATTCCTAGAGATCTATTGGTCGAAAAGGGCCTCGACGAAGGCGTCAGCGTCGAAGGGACGCAGATCCTCGATACCCTCGCCGATGCCGATATAGCGAATCGGCACCCCGACCCGACGCGCCAGTGCGAAGACCACGCCGCCCTTGGCGGTTCCATCGAGTTTGGTCAGCACGATACCGGTAAGGCCGACGGTCCGATTAAACTCCAGCGCCTGGTTGACGGCGTTCTGGCCGGTGGTGGCATCGACCACCAGCAGCGTCTCGTGGGGTGCGGTTTCGTCCACCTTCTTCATGACACGGACGATCTTTGCCAGCTCGTCCATGAGGTGGGTCTTGGTATGGAGTCGGCCGGCAGTGTCGGCGATCAAGATGTCCATGCCGCGTGCAGCCGCCGCCTGGGTGGCATCGAAGCAGACCGAGGCTGCGTCGGCCCCGGTCTGCTGGGCAATGACCTGAACATCATTGCGCTCGCCCCAGACCTGCAACTGCTCCACGGCAGCGGCGCGAAAGGTGTCTCCTGCCGCCAGCATCACCTTCTTGCCTTCCCGCCGGAAGCGTCGGGCCAGCTTGCCGATAGTGGTGGTCTTGCCGGCGCCGTTGATGCCGACCATCATCAGCACTCTCGGCCTGCCGGGGGCAGGCTCAACCTGGGAACGATCACAGGCCTTGAGGATGCCGCCCAACTGCCGCTTCAGGGCAGCGCCCAGCAGCATGGGGTCGGTCAGCTCCTTGCGATCGACCTGGGCGGTCAGTTCCCGGATAATCTCCCGGGTCGCTTCCACGCCTAAATCGGCAGTCAGCAGCAGGGTTTCGAGTTCTTCGAGGGTGTCCCGGCTGATCCTTTTGCTGCCGAGGAGCCCAGCCAGACCACCGCCAAGGTTTTCCCGGGTCTTGCCCAGGCCCTTCCGGAGCCGCTGCAAGAGGCCGGAGTGCGTCTCATCATCCACCTGAGAGGATGCCAGGGACAGGTTCGACGCTGTCTTTGCCTCGTTTTTGCGCTTGCCGAATCCAAACATTTCTAGTCGATCTCGGGAACCCTGAATAAGGGCGGGTTGTCGGATGTGGTTCAGAACAGGATTTTGCAAAATCCCTGGAAATATTCGGTTTTTTTGGAATTAACCAAGCCCCCATCCTATCATCTCCCACTTGCCAAATCCCTACGATGGAGTCCTGTAATGCGTAGAATCCTTCCCTGGTGCCTGCTTTCGCTGGCCTGGCCCCTCTGGGCCGCCTCCCCACCCCACGTCCAGGAGCGCATGCTCGACAACGGCATGAAAGTCATCGTCAAGGAGGACCATCGCGCCCCCATTGGCGTCACGCAGGTCTGGTACAGGGTTGGCGCCAGCTATGAACCGCGCGGCATCACCGGGGTATCCCACGCACTGGAGCACATGATGTTTAAGGGGACGGAAAAGCACGGCCCCAATCAATTCTCCCAAATCATCGCCGATCAGGGGGGGCAGGAAAACGCCTTTACCGGCGACGACTACACGGCCTATTTTCAGACCCTGGCCAGCGACCGACTGGAGATTGCCTTCGAGCTGGAAGCGGACCGGATGCGCAATCTGCTCCTGAAGGATGAGGAGTTCGCCAAAGAGATCCGGGTAGTGCGGGAAGAGCGCCGGCTTCGCACGGAGGACAAGCCCAAGTCTCTAACCTATGAGCAGTTCAACGCCGCAGCCTATCGGATCTCCCCTTACAGGAACCCGGTCATCGGCTGGATGACAGACCTGGAAAATATGCGCATCGAGGACCTGCGCGACTGGTACGGCCGCTGGTACAGCCCCAACAACGCAACTCTTGTTGTGGTCGGGGATGTAGCGCCAGAACGGATTTTTCAAATGGCTAACACCTATTTCGGCAAGCTTAAGCCCTCGGAATTGCCGAGGATCAAGCCCGAGTCGGAACCTCCCCAGCTCGGCGAGACCCGCATCCGAGTCAAGGCCCCGGCCCAACAGCCCTATCTGCTCATGGGATACAAGACCCCCGTTGTGGTCAAGGAGGCGAAAGGGGATGCGGAATGGGAGCCCTATGCCCTTGAGATGCTGGCTGCGGTACTCGACGGCGGCGGCAGTGCCCGCTTCGCCCGTGAACTGATCCGTCGCGACAAGGTTGCAGTTGCGGCCAGTGCCAGCTTCAGCGCCTTTAGCCGCTTGCCGGGGTTGCTGATGCTCGACGGGGTCCCGGCCGAGGGACAGAGCATGGCGGACCTGGAAAAGGCCCTGCGGCAGCAGATTGATCGCCTCAAGAAGGAACCGGTTTCAGAGAAGGAGATGGAGCGTGTTCGCAATCAGTTGGTGGCGGCTAAGGTCTACGAGAGGGATTCTGTCTTCTATCAGGCAATGCAGATCGGCATGATGGAGACCATCGGGCTCGATTGGCGCATGGCCGAGAACCATGTGGAGAGAATGAAGCAGATAACCCCGGAGCAGGTGATGAAGGCAGCGCAAAAATATCTCAGTGATGACAATCTGACCCTGGCTGAGCTCGATCCTCAGCCGATCAAGGAAAAGGGTTTCGCCAAACCGATGATTCCGGGAGTGCGCCATGATATTTAAGCGGCTGAGGATGCACTGGCTGACCTTGATCTGCCTGCTAATACCATTCAGTAATTCCTGGGCCGCCCCCAAGATCGAAAGCTGGAACACGGAAAACGGCGCCAAGGTGCTGTTCGTGCCTTCGCCGGGCCTACCGATGGTGGATATCCGGGTGGTGTTCAATGCCGGCAGCGCCCGTGACGGCGCAAGGCCTGGAACGGCGGTATTGACCAATGGTCTCTTGACCGAATCGGCCGGCAAGTGGAGCGCCGACGAGGTGGCGGAGCGGATGGAGTCCGTCGGTGCCGTACTGAGTAACGGTGCCCAGCGCGACATGGCCTGGGTGACTGTTCGCAGCCTGACCGACAAGAGGGTGCTGGACAGGGCCCTGGAGACCCTGGCAGCGGTCCTGGCCGAACCGCGTTTCGTCCCGGACGACCTGGAGCGCCTGCGCCAGACCCTGCTCTCGTCACTGATGCAGGAGGCCGAGTCGCTTGGAGATATCGCGGAAAAGGCCTTTTATGCGACTGTCTATCAGGGGCATCCCTATGGATCCAACCCCAACGGCAGCCTGGAATCCCTTAAGCTGTTATCGGAACAGGATGTGAAGACGTTTTACCGCCGCTATTACGTAGCCAATAATGCGATTGTCGCCATCGTTGGCGATCTCTCCCCCGCCGAGGCCAGGGCAGTGGCACAAAGGGCTGTCTCCGGACTCCAGGCGGGCGATAAGGCCCCCGCCCTGCCTGAACCCGCTATCCCCGGCAAGGCGGTTGAGAAACGGATCGACTACCCTTCCTCCCAGACCCATATCTACCTGGGTCAGCCCGGCGTCAAACGCGGCGATCCCGACTATTTCCCACTCTATGTGGGCAACCACATCCTGGGCGGCAACGGTCTGGTTTCCATCCTCAGTGAGGAGGTGAGAGAAAAGCGTGGGCTCTCCTACAGTGTCTCCAGTCACTTCATGCCCATGAGTCAGTTGGGACCGTTCCAAATGACGGCCCAAACGCAGAACAGCCAAGCCAGAGTGGCTGTGCGTGTGATGCGGGAAACATTGCAGCGCTTCATGGAGGAAGGGCCGACCGAGAAAGAGCTTGAGTCAGCCAAACGCAACATCAGCGGTGGCTTCCCCATGACGGTCGCGAGCAACGCCAAAATCGTACAGTACCTGGCCATGATCGGTTTCTACGGACTGCCGCTGGACTACCTGGACCGGCTGGTGCCCAACGTGGAGGCGGTGACCAAGGACCAGGTTCGAGACGCCTTCCAGCGCCGATTGAAACCGGAACGATTCATCACCATCACCGTGGGCGCCGGCGGCGACGGGAAGGGCTGAGATGGGCCGGCGCCCCGGCGTGACCAATCGGGTCCGTATCATCGGCGGAACCCACCGGGGCAGGCTCCTTTCCTTCCCTGACGCAGCCGGGCTTCGGCCCACGGCCGGCCGTGTGCGGGAGACTCTGTTCAACTGGCTGCAGCCCTTCATCCCTGGCAGCCGCTGCCTGGATCTCTTCGCCGGGAGCGGCGCCATCGGCTTCGAGGCTGCTTCCCGGGGCGCCGGGCGGGTAGTCATGACGGAACGCGACCCTAAGGTCGCGGCCCGTCTGAAGGAAAATGCACGGGAGCTGGGCCTTGCCAATGTAGAGGTAGTGACCGGGGACGCCTTGATCTGGCTGGCCTCCTGCAAGGAGGCATTCGATCTGGTGTTCATCGACCCTCCCTTTGCCGACGGTCTCCTGAAACCGGCCCTCCAGGGCCTGGCGCGGACCGACCTGCTACTGGAGGGGGCGAGGATCTATCTGGAGACGGAGGCGGGCAAGCCCTTTCCACCCCTGCCGCCGGGCCTTGTCCCCCTGCGTGAGAAGGTGGCGGGACAGGTGCGCTACGGGCTTGTCCAATTTCAATCCTTCCTGTCGCAATGAGTAAAATCATTTGCGACGTCCCGATATATCGCTATCCTTCCCGTCCCGCGTTGAAATTGGTGCCCAGGAGAAAGTCGTGTTTATGAGGTTGCATGGTTAAGGCCGTCTATCCCGGCACCTTCGATCCGATCACCCATGGGCATACCGACCTGATCGGGCGCGCCAGCCGCTTGTTCGAAGAAGTCATGGTGGCCGTGGCGGTAAGCCCCAGCAAGAAGCCCCTGTTTCCCGTGGAGGAACGGGTGGCTCTGGCGCGTGAGGTGTTGGCGGACTACGGTAATGTCAGCGTCTGTTCCTTCCAGTGTCTACTGGCAGATTTCTGCCGCCTGGAAGGCGCTCAGGTGATCCTGCGGGGACTCCGGGCCGTCTCCGATTTCGAATACGAATTCCAGTTGGCGGGGATGAATCGCCGCCTGGTACCCGAGGTCGAAACCCTTTTTCTGACCCCGGCGGAAAAGTTCACTTTCATCTCCTCCAGCCTGATCAAGGAAATTGCGGGACTGGGAGGAGATGTGTCAGAGTTCGTGCACCCGGTCGTCCAGACCGCATTGATCCAGAAATTGGGCCGGCCTTGAACCGGCGAAGCGACAGGAGAATATCATGGCCTTGATGATCACCGACGAATGCATCAACTGCGATGTATGCGAACCCGAATGCCCTAACGGCGCCATCACCCAGGGTGATGAAATCTATATAATCGCCCCCGATCTCTGCACCGAGTGCGTAGGTCACTACGACACGTCCCAATGCGTCGAGGTTTGCCCGGTCGACTGCATCATCCCGGATCCGAGCCACCAGGAGACGGAAGAGCAACTGCGGGCCAAGTTCGTGCGCATCACCGGCAGCGAATAGGGGGTAAGGACTCTTATCTGGCTTTAGAGCGGGGCCAAGAGCCCCGCTCCTTATCGAATCCGTACACAATTTTCCACGCCTGGCCTATTTCACCTGGAAATCAGCGATTCTTGGTCAATACTTCCGTGAGACCCTTTTACGGAGCTCGCCATGGCGTCCTATTCCCATATCCTGTTGGCGGTGGATTTTTCCGACGGCAGTCAGGCCGCGGCGGACAAGGCCGCCCAGCTTGCGGGCTTGTTCAATGCCCGCCTGAGCCTAGTCCACGTAGTGGAGTTCCTGGGCCTCAGCTTCAACCCCGAGTTCCCCATCCCCGACGACCTGGAACTGGAAAGGCGCCTAGCCGAATCCGCCGACCAGCGTCTGCGGGAACTGGCCCTGAAATTGGGGCATGCCAGGGCCGGAATCCATGTGCAGGTCGGCTCGCCCAAGCATGAGATCTGTCGGGTGGCAGAGGAGAGCGCGGTCGATCTTATCGTCGTCGGGAGTCATGGGCGACACGGCCTGCAACTCCTCCTGGGCTCCACTGCCAACGGGGTACTGCATCTTGCACCCTGTGATGTGCTGGCGGTTTCGGTGGGGAAATGAGATGGACTCCCAGACCGAGGCCTTTGGCGATGTCTGGCCGACCCTTTACTGGCATGCCTTGGATGACGGGAGGATCGAGTGCGACCTCTGTCCCCGCCACTGCCGTATCAGGGAGGGCCAGCGTGGACTCTGTTTCGTCCGGGGCAACCAGGGCGGCAAGCTGGTCCTGACTACCTATGGGCGCTCCAGTGGCTATGTCATCGACCCCATCGAGAAGAAGCCCCTCAATCACTTCCTGCCGGGGACGCCCATCCTCTCCTTCGGCACCGCCGGCTGCAATCTGAGCTGCAAGTTTTGCCAGAACTGGGACATCAGCAAGTCACGCCAGATGGATACCCTGATGGACCGGGCCGCGCCCGATACCATCGCCCGCGCCGCCGAGGCCCTGGGCTGCCGTAGCGTCGCCTACACTTACAACGACCCGGTAATCTTCCACGAATACGCCATCGACGTTGCCCGCGCCTGCCGGGAGAGGGGAATCAAATCAGTGGCTGTGACCGCCGGCTATGTGGAGCCCGAGCCCCGCGCCGAGTTCTACCGCTGGATGGATGCCGCCAACGTGGACCTCAAGGGATTCACGGATGCCTTCTACCACAGGCTTTGCGGCGGCCACTTGCAGCCAGTCCTGGACACACTGGTCTATCTGAAGAAGGAAACGGCTGTCTGGATCGAGACCACCACCTTGCTGATCCCCGGTGAAAATGATTCAGACGAGGAGTTGGAGGCCATGACCCGCTGGGTGGTCAAGGAACTGGGCCCCGATGTCCCCATGCACTTCAGCGCCTTCCACCCCGACTGGAAGATGCTCGACACCCCGGCCACGCGACCGGCCACCCTCACCCGCGCCCGCGCCATTGCCCTGCGGAGCGGGGTCCGCTACGCCTACGTGGGCAACGTCCACAACCCGACTGCGGACAGCACCTACTGCCATGGGTGCGGTGAACTATTGATCGGGCGCGACTGGTATCGCCTGACAGCCTGGAACCTGACCACCGATGCCCGCTGCCCCCGCTGCGGGACCGCCTGCGACGGCGTCTTCGAGGCCCAGCCCGGCAACTGGGGCGCCCGCTACCAGCGGGTCCGGCTGGCTGACTTCCACTAATCCCACGGCTGCCAGACTGCTTCATCGAGGCCCAGTCCCTGTCTAGGAGCTGATCCCCTGTTGCGACCGCGAACGGGAGGGGTGAGATGGCGCCACTGTCCCCGATCTTGTTCTATTATTCTTAGCGATGATTGGCATGAGACAACGATCCTTCCTGGGACTCCTGAAATCCAACTTCCGCAGGAGGGGGGCGGAGTCGGCCGTGCGTTGGCACAGGGCGCAGTATCTCGAACAGCGAGCCTCTGCCGCCGATGATCAGGGGAGGGAGGCCGGGAGGCTATCCCGGAACTACTACGATCTGGTGACCGATCTCTACGAATACGGCTGGGGAGAGAAGTTCCATTTCGGTGTCCGGCGCCGGGGCGAGGGCCTCGAATCCTCCCTGGTGCGACACGAGCTACGCCTGGCCGAGGGACTGGGCCTTAAGCCGGGGATGCAGGTACTTGATCTGGGGTGCGGCATCGGCGGCCCCATGCGGAACATTGCCCGAGCCACGGGAGCGCGGGTCCTGGGCGTCAACATCAACGGCTATCAGGTCCGCCGGGCCCGTGAACTCAATAGGGCGGCCGGTCTTGAAGGAGAAACCGGGCTCATTGAATGTGACTGGATGCAACTGCCCCTCGCGGCGGAAACCATCGATGCGGCCTACGCCATCGAGGCAACCTGCCATGCGGGCGACCGGGGGGCGCTCTTTCGCCAGATCCACCGGGTGCTCAAGAGACGTGCATATATCATGGGTTACGAGTGGTGCCTGACGGAAAATTATGACCCTTACAACCCCCTGCATTGCCGTGACAGGGCAGGTATCGAGGAGGGAAGCGGCCTGCCTTCACTGACGACCCGGCAGGATATCGAACAAGCCATCAGGGGAAACGGGTTCGAACTGATCGAATGCCGTGATCTGGCACCGGAATGCGACCCGGAGACCCCCTGGTATCTGCCCTTGAAGGGCGATGGCTTCTCAAGCCAGGCCCTCAAGCGAAGCCACCTCGGCGGCATCGCCCTTCAGGGCATGGTTGCCGCCCTGGAACATACCCGAATACTTCCACACGGGGCGGGAGCCGTTGTCCGGTTGCTCCGGCTGTGCGGCGATTCACTCGTCCGGGCCGGAGAGGCGGGCACCTTCACCCCCCTGCTTTTTTTTCACGCCCGAAAGCGGGATGGGGACTTCAATGGAGACTGAAACGACCGGGATTGACCGGATTCTGGATGCCGTTCGGCGCGGGGTGGACCATCTGGTTTCGCGGCAGCGGGAGGATGGCCGCTGGGATGGGGAGTACGGCGGCCCGATGTTTCTTCTGCCGCTCTACGTGGCCGGCGCCTACGCCACCGGTCAAGAGATCCCGGATGACCGGCGCCGGGAGATGATCCGCTACTTTCGGTCCGTACAGAACCCTGACGGCAGCATTGGACTGCATACGGAGGCACCGGGTTCGATGTTCTGCACCAGCCTCGCCTATGTGGCCCTGCGGATTCTAGGTGTATCGCCCGATGACCCCTACGCAGTCAGCATGCGCGGCTGGATCCGTTCCCATGACACCCCGCTCGGCTCGGCCAGTTGGGGCAAGTCCGTCCTGGCGATCCTCAACCTCTACGGCTATGAAGGGGTACAACCCGTCCCGCCGGAACTCTGGCTGTTGCCGCGCTGGCTGCCATTCCACCCCGGCCGGTTGTGGTGCCACGCACGGCAAGTCTACCTTCCGCTTTCCTATCTGTATGCCAACCGTTCCTGCTGCCCCGAGACGGCCCTGATCCAGGCCCTGCGCCTGGAGATCTATGATCGACCCTACGCCCATATCCGCTTCGCGGAGCATCGCGGCACCCTGGCCCCCTGCGACAGCTACGTGAAGCCCTCCCTGCCGCTGCGCCTGGTGAACTGGCTACTCCACGCCTATGAGCGATGCCCCCTTCAAAGGCTGCGGAACAGATCCCTTGAGCAGGTACTGGACCATATCGACTATGAGGACCGCACCACCGGTATGATCAACATCGGCCCGGTCAACGCTGTCCTCAACAGCATCGTCCACCACTTTCGCGAGCCTGGCGGCCAAGCCTTCCGGGCACACTTCAAGGCCCTCGACGGCTACCTCTGGCAGGCCCCCGAGGGATTGCTGATGAACGGCGAGGATTCCACCGCCCTCTGGGACACTGCCTTCGCGGTTCAGGCAATCCTTGCCACACCTTTCGCCCAGACGCATATCGAGAGCCTCAGGAGAGCACAAGCCTTCATTCAGGAGACACAGATCCTGGAGGACCCTCCCCAGGCCGAACATTATTATCGCCATCCTTCCTATGGGGGCTGGCCCTTCAGCAGCCGCGCCCAGGGCTGGGCCGTGAGCGACTGCACGGCGGAGGGCTTCAAGAGCGCCGTTGCCCTCCAGGGCATAGCCGAAGAGCCCCTGACGGAGGAGCGTCTGTACGCAGCCATCCGCTGGCTGCTTTCGATCCAGAATCCGGACGGTGGTTGGGCCTCTTACGAACTCCGCCGCGGCCCCAAGTGGCTTGAACGCTTCAATCCCTCTCATATGTTCGCCGACATCATGGTCGATTACTCCTATACCGAATGCACCTCGGCCTGTGTGCAGGCCCTGGCGGTGGCCAAGGAATGCCTGGGGCACCTTTTCGGTACGGAGCTGGAGCGCGCCGTTCTGCGAGGAGCGAAACTCATCCGTCACAACCAGCGGGCCGATGGGAGCTGGGAGGGGGCCTGGGGCGTCTGCTTTACCATCGGTGCCTGGTACGGCGTCCAGGGTCTGCGAGCCGCCGGCCAGGGTCCCGAGGTCCCGGCGATTTGCAAGGCGGTGAATTTTCTCCTGGCCCATCAAAACCCCGACGGCGGCTGGGGCGAGCATTTCGAGAGCTGCCTGCAACGCCGGTACGTGGCAGCCGAACCCAGCCGTGCCGTCAACACCGCATGGGCACTCATGGCCCTGGTTGGCGCGGGGCGAGCACATGGCGACGCCGCCCAGCGTGCCGCCTCTTTTCTGGGATCGCTCCAGCAGCCTGATGGCGATTGGCCCCGCGAACCCATAACAGGCATCTTCAACAAGACCTGTCTCATTCACTACGACAACTACCGCCGTTATTTCCCTCTCCGGGCACTGGGCGAGTACCTTCGTGCCACGGCGCCCTGAGAGGCTGTCCGGGATCAGGGCGTCCGCACCTTTCTCCCATAGAAGATCACCAGCAAGGCGGGGAGTACAAACAGGTCACAGATGAGCGCAACGATGGTAATAATGGCACCGAGGGTGCCGAAGGTGGCATTGGCTGGGAAGGCGGATAACGCAATCACACCCATGCCCCCGGTCAGGATGACGCTGGTCATGGCCACCGCACGTCCGGCGGACCGGATCGCCCGCTCGACCGCCTGAGTTACATCCCAGCCCTTTCGGTGCTCCTCGCGAAAGCGCACAAGGATATGGATGCTGCTGTCCACGACAAGCCCAAGGGCGACACAGAAAACGACGGCCGGCGCGGGATCCAAGCTCCAGCCCAAAAACCCTAAGACCCCGTAGCCGATGATGAGCGGAATCAGGTTCGGCACCAGGGAGAGCAAGCCTATTGGGAGACTCCGGAACAGGACGGCGATGGTCAACGCGATTACCAGAGTCGCCGAGAGCAGGCTGTCACGCAGATCCGACGAGACCTGGGCCAGGCCACGGTAGGCCATGAGCAGGTTCCCGGTCGGATGAACACTTACCCCCAGGGGGTTGAGCAGGTTGTCCGTCTGGGCCTTGAATCTCTCCGCCAGATCAATGAGATCGGCCGCACCCACATCCTCCATCCACACCACCATTCGCGCATGGTCCCGCCCCGGCGTGACGAATTCACCAAGGGTGCCGCTTTGCTGGGCCAACAGCATGAGCCGCGCAATAGCGGCATCCCCCGCGCCCTCGTGGTTGCCGAAGGTCCGGTTCGTCCAGGCCAGAAGCCGCCCCAGGCCCAGAACCACTTTCACCTTGGGATGGGCGGCAAGCCGGCCCTCGGCTTCCCCAAGCGCCGTGATGACCTTCGGGTCGTCGAATGCTCCGGCGGTACCGGCCAGATCGAATTCAAGGATGAGCAATCCTCCCAAATGATCTTCAACCTGCGTGTTCGCGACGGCTACCGGATGGCCCGGGTCAAAGATGCCCGTTAGCCGGTAATCCACACGCACCTGCGCTCCGGCCATGCCCGCTCCCAGGGTGACCGCCCCCGCCAAGACCAGGATGAGAACGGGATGGCCCATGGACCAGCGCGCGCCCCTGGTGAGAAATCCGGTCAGTGCATCCCTTCCGGAAGACCCTTGTCTCTTGCTGCGGCGGGTCAGGTTCAGGCTGAGCGGGATGATGAACAGAACCGTCAAATAGGCGAGCAGCACACCGACGGCGGCATAGGTGCCGAAACGGCGTAACACCAGGAGCTGGGTCATATTGAGTGACATGAACCCGACGATGGTAGTGAATGAGGTAAGAAAGCAGGCCACCCCCATGTGTTGCATGGTCCTGACCACTGCCTCCCTGCGCCCTGTATTCGGCGAATCTTCCTCAACCCGATCACCATTCTCCTCATGGAAACGGGCGATGAGGTGGATGGCGTCGGCCGATGCGATCACGGGAATCAGCACCAGATAGATCTGATTGAGCAATCCGATGGACTCCCCCGCATACCCCATTCCACCGAGCAACATCCCCATGGGCACAGTAGCCGCGATTCCCGGAATAACCAGCCCGTGCAAACTACCGAACAGAACCAGAAGCAAGAGTGTTACCAACAGGATAGCGAGTGGCGCGAGCAGGAACTGGTCAGCGAACATTGCATTGAGCAGGCCGCCCCGAATGGCAGGCATGCCAGCCGGGGCGTATGACAAACCCTCCTTCCCGTTGAAGCGGCCGAGGAGGCCCCGGATCTCTTCCATGGCCCCCCGCATGGCAAAGAGATCATCAGCATCGACATTGAGCCGCACCAGGATTGCCCCCCGCTTGCCATCGGAGGAGAAAAACGTAGGTGTGAAGCGATCATCGGCCAGAATGGATTCACGCCATTTGGGTAAGGCCTCCTCATCCGGGGGGACCGTATCTAGCAGAGGCCGGAATTGAAAGCCGAATGGGGAAGGAGTGACGTCGGCGTATACCGAGGAGGGGGCCGTTACCTCGGCTACAATACTCAATTCGTCCAAGGCATCCCTGATCTCATCCAGCCGTTGCAGCCTTTCCCGGGTAAGGAGCGTCCCATCCCCGCCATCGACCACCAGGACCAGCAGGTTCTCCTCATTCCAGCGGGCCAGGTGCTCTTGCAGATGGCCTGTCGCGGGGTCGTTTGCGGCAAAGAACCGCGCCACGTTGAAGTCGAATTCAAGGAGCCGGCCCCCTGCCGCAACCAGGATCACCAGTGTGGCCAACAAGACCGCTGCGGTCCTGGCATGATCGAGGATTAGGGTCGTCAGTCGGGCGAACATCACTTGAAAGTGGCCCCTTGGCATGCATTCGATGGATCAGGATAACAGGGGATTTTGCAGTATCATCCCCTGAATTAGAAATTCCTGATTTATGGGATCATCTCTTGGATCAAATGAATAATCCCGCTAACGATATCGATGAGGGTTCAGACTTCCAGCGCCATTGGCTGCCAAAGGTATCCCGCACCTTTGCCCTGACCATCCCCCTGTTGCCAGCGCCCTTGGACCTGGCCGTCACCAACGCCTACCTGCTTTGCCGCATCGCCGATACCATCGAGGATGATCCCGGCCTCGACTGCGAGAAGAAGCGCTCCCTACATGAACTGCTAATCGCCGTCCTGGAGGGGAGAATCGACGGCAAGACCTTCAGCCGGGCAGCCCATTCCGCCCTCAGCCTGGCAGTCCCCTCCGACGAAAGGGGGCTTGTTGCAGCAGCCCACCAAGTCACCGCCCTAACCGGGACGTTTACTGCTGTGCAGGCGGAGGCCATCAGGATTTGTGTTACCAAGATGTGCCAGGGCATGGCCGAATTTCAAAAATCCGACAAATCCTTTGGTTTGCGTAACCTCGGGGAGCTTGATCGCTATTGCTATTACGTTGCTGGCGTCGTCGGAGAAATGCTGACCCGCATGTTCTGCGACTATTCGCCGGAAATTGCCTTGCGCCGCTGTGAGCTGGAGCCCCTTGCGGTTTCATTCGGTCAAGGGCTTCAGATGACGAATATCCTGAAGGATATCTGGGAGGACCGTGCCGGGGGGAGTTGCTGGCTTCCTCAGGACCTTTTCCGGAAAGTTGGGTACGATCTCGTCGCGCTAGACCCGGTGGAGAACCGCGACCTCTTCAATTCGGGGCTGAGGAAGCTCATCGCCATTGGGCACGGCCATTTGCGCAATGCCCTGAATTACAGCCTGCTGATTCCGGGGCAGGAAACCGGCATCCGTAGATTCTGCCTATGGGCCATCGGCCTTGCAGTGCTGACCCTGCGACGCATTCACAGCAACCCCCACTATGCCAGCGGCAGGGACGTCAAGGTGCCAAGGTCCAGCCTCTACGCCACCATTGCCGTGACGAACCTCTTCACGCACCAGGATCGCACCCTGCGTCTCCTGTTCAGGCTTTGCGCCCGTGGCTTACCCTCTGCGTGACTGGGCACTGGACATCAGGCCGAGGGGTCGATTCAGCGTTGACAGCGTGCGCAATGGAAGGTGGAGCGCTGCCCAAGGCGGGTCTCGCGGATGGGCTCGCCGCATCGGAGACAAGGCAGGTCGGTGCGGCCGTAGACCCTGAGTTCTTGCGCAAAATAGCCGGGGCGGCCATCTTCGCGGATGAAGTCACGCAGACTGGTGCCCCCCTGTTCGATGGAGCGGAGCAGGACTTCCTTGATGGCCGCGGCCAGGCGTTGGTAGCGCTCCCAGCCAACCTTGCCTGCCTTGCGCGCCGGGTGGATACCGGCCATGAATAGAGCCTCGTTAGCGTAGATGTTGCCGACACCCGCCAGGATACGACCGTCCATCAGAAACACCTTGACGGCCGAGCGGCGCCCCTTGGCACAGCCGTGCAAGTAATCTCCGTCGAAGGAGTCGTCCAATGGCTCGGGGCCCAACCCCTTGAGCAGGGGGTGGGCCAGGGGATCGCCCTCGGTCCAGAGCAGGGCACCGAATCGCCTCGGGTCACGCAGCCGCAGGCAATCTCCGCCAACACAGATGTCCACAGGGTCATGTTTGCCAGGCGGGGTTTGCGCGGGAAGAATGCGCAGGCTGCCGGACATGCCCAGGTGGATGATCAGGGTCCCGCCATCGGTTCGAAGCAGCAGATATTTGGCACGGCGCTCCACCGCCCTGATGCAGCGGCCCTGGACGTGATCGGGCAAATCGGTGGGTATGGGCCAGCGAAGCCGTGAATCGCGGATGACCGCCTGGTCTATGACCCGCCCGACGAGATGGGGAGCGATACCGCGCCGGGTGGTCTCGACCTCAGGCAGTTCAGGCATCAGTTGACAGGCGTTTCGGGTAAGGGGCTGGAATCTGCCGGAGACTGTGGTTTGCCGCTCCCTGGCGGGGTCAGCAGACCGGAGCCGCCGGGCAGGAGGTAACCGATTTTGAGATCGGATCGGATCAGCCAGACCTGTCCATCCCGCTGCTGAATCAGAAAATGGTCGGCCCGGTCATCTTCCCGCCTCAGCACGACCTCTTCCCCAGCCTCGATCCTGTCCAGGGCGACGATTTGCAGCGACTGGGCACGTAGCCAGTCCTGCACTCGCCGATTCAGATCGTCCGAGCTGAGGTTGGGATTCGCGGGCTCCATGGCCCAGCCCATGTCAGTCTTGAAGAGGCGGTATTGGGTGGTCTTGATCTCCTTGAGCCGGATGCCCTCGGGTAGGAGATTGGGGCTTAGGAGCTGCTCCGGCAAGGCGCCAAGGTGGTGGTAAAAGCGGTCGACAATCAGGTGCAAGCGCCCACCATGCTCTACGTAGCGCTGATTGTTGACGGGATTGCTGGCGCCGAAGAGGAAGCGCTCCTTATCCACCTGGAGCCGGATCGGCCTGTCGAGTCCGAATTGCCCCAGGCCCTCCTTCGGCAGGGGAAAGCTGCTGATGATGGGGGCCTGCACAACCCTTGCCAAGGCGATAAGCCGGATGCGGTTGGCCGGCATGTCGTAGGGGCGGAGCATGTGCCAGTCGCCGCCTCGTTTTTCGAATGCGATCAGCTTACCGTCGGGGTGCTCGATGTGAAGGGTTTGCGCCTCATCGGGAGACTGAGCAGTCAGCCGGTCCAGCCGCTCGGGTTCCCTGCCGTGTTCCAGCCAGACGAATACCCCCATGACGGAGACCAGAAGCAGCAACAGGAGATTGATGAGGAGCTTGCGGTTCACGGGCGGGCTCAGCGGTTACGGCGTCGCCACCAGATCAGGAAACCGGTGCCGAACAGGGCCAGCGGCATGACCATGAGAAAACCGAAGGCGAGGATCGCGCCGGCGATCTGGGATATCTCCAGGCTGAGGTCGGGCGCGGTCTTGGCCGGTATATTGAGCAGACGCTCGTCGCCGGTCAGCCAGCGGATAAGGTTTACACCCAGATTGAGATTGCCGCCGTTGCCGAGAAAGGCATTGGAGAGGAAGTCCCCGTCACCAATCGCCAGGACCCTTTGGCCCTTCTCCTTGACGTGGCGGTCGAAGAGATAGGCGATGGCCAGGGGGCCGGCCTTCTCGCCCGTGCCTTCGTCGTGCTGGATCTGGCCGCTGAGGGGGCCGGTCTCGTTCCAGGTGCGATCCAGGGTCTCAAGCAGCGCTGTGCTTTCCCAGCCTTCAGGGGCCTTTGCCTCCAGTCCGGCGGCATGGGGAAAGAGGCTGACCTGGCTCAGGGAGCCGACGGCGGGATGTTCAGGATAGGCGGTGATCAGGGCTACCGCCGGGTCCTTGATGCCGAGGGCGTAGGCATTCACATCGACGACGGTCCCCGGCAGGACCTTCAGCCCAAGGGCGTCTGCCAGAGGTTCCAGTCCGTACAGGGGGCCAGGGTCGAGCAGCCAGAGCAGGTTTCCGCCCTGCTCCAGGTATCTATTGAGGATTGCAACCTCGCCCGCCATGAGTTCGGCACGGGGGCCGGGGATGACCAGCAGGTTGATGTTGGCCGGGATATCGGGGGTCTCGGCCAGATTCAGGGGGCGCACATGATAACCCTTGCGCTCCAGTTCCCGGCCGAAATCGCCCAGGTCGAAATTGGCCTGTCCTTCGACGGCACGCTCCCCGTGACCGGCGAGAAAGCCGACCCAGCGTTCGCCGCCCAGGGCCAGGCGCTGGATGGCGTTGGTGATGGATTCCTCGTTCAGGTCGGTGAGGGTCTCGCTACGGCCCTGGTATTCCAGCATCAGCTCACCGGCGACGGTGATGCCGAGCTTACGTGCCAGATCAGGCTCTAGATCGGGGTTGATAAAGGCGAGTTCGACCTTGTCGCTATAGCGCCGGTAGCGGCCGATAAGCTCACGGATGGGATCCCGCAGCAGGGCGTTTTCCGGGGCGAAGCATTTGATGCTGAGCGGCCCCTCCAATCTTTGCAGCAGGCTGATGGAGGGTTCGGAGAGGCTGTTGCGTCCGCCGGCGGTCCAGTCCCACTGAGCCTCGTAACGGGTGCTGAGCCAGCCGATCAATCCGACGGCGGCCACGAAGAGGAGATAGAAGGCGAGGTTGTTGATCCGGCGAACGAAGAGGCCCTGCGTTTGAGACATGGTTCAGTCCTCCCTGCGCCGGTTATCCAGCCGACGGATGGTCAGCAGGAGAAAGACCGCGATCAGTAGAAGGTAGTAGATCAGGTCGCTGGAGCGCATCAGTCCCTGCATCATGAACTCGTAATGGGACTGGAGGGAGAGCCAGTTGAAAAGCCGGCCGCTCTGCTCGCCGGTTTCTGCCGCCAGGTTGATGATCCATAAGAAGAGCAGTACACCGTAGGTACCGATGGCGGCAATGGCGGGCTGTGCGGTCAGGCTGGAGATGAAGATGCCTATGGCGGCGAAGGTCGCCGTCGTCAGAAACAGCCCCATGAGGCACGCCGCCAGCTTGCCGAAATCGAGGCTGCCGCCGAGCAGCAGCGACAGCGGCATCAGCAGGGTCAGACCGAGGGAGACAGCGATGAAACCCATGAACCCCAGGTATTTGCCGAGCACGATCTGGGTCATGGAGACCGGCGCCGTCAGCAGCAGGCTGAAAGTGCCGTTGCGCAGCTCGTCGCTGATCAGACGCATGCTCAGCAACGGGGTCAGCAGCATGAGAAAGGTAGCTGCTGCGCCGAACAGGGGCGTGGCGATCAGGTCGGTCAGGCCAGGCGCACCTGCCATGCCGGCGAGACGCGGCTGCACCTGCAAAAAGGTATCGGTCTGGGCCAGAAAGATCCAGGCCAGGATCAACTGTATTACCCCCAGCACGCTCCAGGCAAGGGGCGACAGAAAGAGGCTCTTCCATTCGCGGGAAGCAATCACGCCGATCATGCTACGGGCTCTCTGGTGGTGAGTTCGACGAAGATCTGTTCCAGGGTACGGCGTTGCGGCGTCAGCTCCCGCAACCCCCAGCCGCTGGCCACCAAGCGCTCGGCCAGGGCACTGATTGGCGTATCAGGGTATGGCCGCAACTGGAAACGCCCGTTATCCAGCCGATCCGCCTCCTGCACAGCTTCCAGCGACACCAGGTCGTCAAGGGAGGGTTCCCGGTCGAAGGCAACCAGGAGGATCTCGGCAGCAGCCTCTTCATCGGCCACCTTGGCGGAATAAACCGTCCTGCCCTTGTGGATGATCTGGACCCGGTTACAGACAGTCTGCACCTCGGGCAGGATATGGGTAGAGAGGATGACGGCGTGCTGCTCCCCCAGCTCGCGGATCAACTGGCGGATCTCGCGGATCTGGTTGGGGTCGAGCCCCACCGTCGGCTCATCCAGCACCACCAGGGTGGGGTTGTGGACAATGGCCTGGGCAATACCCACCCGTTGCTGAAAACCCCTGGAGAGATTCCCGATCAAGCGATGTCCCACATCGGACAGGCCGCAACGCTCCTTGGCACGCAGCACGGCATCAAGCTGCTGACCCTTGGGAACGGCGTTCAGGCGGGCGGCGAAGCTCAGGTATTCATCCACCGTCATGTCGCGGTAGAGCGGCGGGGCCTCGGGCAGATAGCCAAGACTGCGCTTCGCTTCAAGGGGATGCTCCAACAAGTCCACGCCATTGACTTTAATCGTCCCGCCCTGCGGGGCCAGATTGCCGGTGAGCATGCGCATGGTGGTGGACTTGCCGGCGCCGTTGGGGCCGAGAAAGCCGAGGATATCGCCCCGCGCGAGTTCGATGTCGAGCCCGTCCACGGCAGGACGGCGGCCAAAGCGGCGAAATAGATTGGTGGCTTGAATCAGGGTATCCATATGAGTGCAGAAGATAAGGGTCGGGGGGCTCGGGTTCAAGCTGTTCGTGAAAATGGGACAGTCACCAGGTTTCCTATCTGTGTCTCAATACCTGTATACCTCGTCCCTCCCGCCGGTTCCGACAAGGAACCCAAGGGGTCTCCCGCGTTCAAGACGCATCTCTTGTCACATGCCGTAGCTTGAGAACTCCGCCGGCGCTAACCAGGCTTACCATAACGCCTGGCTCGTTTAGGTTTCACGCAGGTTACAACGCTGACCAATCCGGAACGGCTTTTCGAAGCGACACCAGCCTGCCTATGACATACCCTGTGTACACTTCACCTCACTTGTTCGCCAGTGTCGTAACTCGCGGCGCGTTAACGCATTGTTTTACTATGGCCGTTTTGGTGATGGATAACGTCTGGTGGTATTCATCCTGAGCCCTATGTCCATGTACCCGTAGCCACAGTCACGGGGAACAGGAATGGATGGCAGCGGAATACCGGAAATTAGCCCTGAACATCTTGGGTCTTATACAGGGAAGCGTAGCAGCCATTTTGGTGCAATAAATCCGCATGTGACCCAGACTCTATGATCTTTCCCCTGTCAAGAACGAGGATTCGATCGGCGCTCTCTACTGTGGAAAGCCTATGGGCAATGATAATGGTTGTACGGTTCCTACGTAAATTCTCAAGCGCAGCCTGTACAAAACGCTCAGATTCTGTATCGAGCGCAGATGTGGCCTCATCAAGGATAAGAATTGGGGCATCCTTCAGTAGAGCGCGCGCGATGGCAATCCGTTGGCGCTGACCTCCTGATAAACGCAACCCATTGTCCCCAATTAGGGTTTCAAAGCCACTGGGTAACTGTTCAATAAAGTCAATGGCATAAGCCGCTCGCGCAGCAGCAATAATTGCGGAATCCTCTGGGCGCTCTGGCAATCCATAGGCAATATTGTTGGCTATGCTGTCATTAAATAATGTTATGTCCTGGCTAACATAGGAAATGTTGTCCCGATATTCAGCAAGATGAATAGAGGTTATGTCAATGCCATCTACTGTAATAAAACCGGAGGTGAGGGTATAGAACCGAGGAATAAGATTGGCGATGGTACTTTTACCGCTGCCGGATGCACCTACAAGTGCAAGGGATGAGCCGGCTGGTATTTCAAGGCTTAGGTTATCAAAGATCCTTTGCTGAGTACCAGGGTAGTAGAAGGTGACATTATGGAACTGAATTTTGCCGGTAAGTTTGCCGGATGAAATAGTGCCAAGATCCGGTTCGGCTTGTTCATCTATGATGGAAAAGAGGCTTTCTGCGGCTGCAATACCCTTTTGGATTTGGTCATTGATCTTGGTGAGATTCTTGATCGGAGAGATCAAAAGCACCAGGGCGGTTAGAAACGCCATGAAACCACCAACGGTGAGGGCATCATCTCCTGGCTTGGCGCTGATATAAATGATAAACGCCATGATAATTGCGCCAATAATCTCAATGATGGGTGAGCCAATTGAGGAGGCAACCTGGGTCTTCATCTGCATACGCCGCACCCAGTTTGACGATTGCGTGAAGCGTTTATTTTCCTTTGCTTGCCCCCCAAATATCTTGATTACCTTATTCCCCTTGATTGCCTCTTCCAATACATGGGTCATATCGCTGTAGTCCTTTTGCAGCTTTCTGTGCAATTGACGCAGACGTTTTCCCAGCACCTTAATCAGGTAGGCGACGATGAGAGCAAGAATAAAAATCAGAAAGCTGAGCTTCCAGTTGAGATAGACAATATACGCAATAAGTCCTGCTGCGGTAAATGAATCCTTGATCAAAGATATGAGGACAGTAGTGCCAGAATCCGAGACCCTTGTAGCATCATAAGTGATTTTTGAAATCAAGCTACCCGCAGTATGGGTATCGTAAAAGTGCGTGGGAAGCGTAAGATAACGATTAAATATCTGATCGCGTATATCATGCACAACTTTGGTTGATATCCATGAAAATAGATACTGGCTTATAAAATTGGATGTCCCTCGCACCAGCGAGAGAATGATGATCCCGAGAGGTGCCCATAACAAGAACCTTTCGTCCCGATGAACAAATGTCCCATCCAATAGTGGCTGAAGCAAGGCGGGGATGGCGGCTTGCGTGGAAGAGAAGATAATAAGAAAGAATACGGCTAGGGCAAAAAATCTTGAATAGGGGCGCACGAGATCGAGCAGCCGCAGATAAAGCCCCTTGTTGTCAGGAGGAATGGATTGCATAGGTAAATAAGACAAAATAGTCAGTCTGGTGAAGCCATCTCGGCATTCTCGTCTTGTTTAGATGCAAGAACGAAGAGGGCCGTAAACAGGGAAAAAAGCGCCATGGAAAATTGCTTATGCCATAGGGGCTCACCGATAAATGCGGCCAAAAAGGCAATCGCGAACAGGGTGCGCAACTTGTTTGTTTCTTTGTCACTAACAGCCAAGGTAAAATAGTAATAGAAAACGATGCCAAACAGGATGAGACCGACGATTCCTATTCTGGTCGCTACCTCGATATACATGGTATGCAAATGGGTATTGCTGAAGCCATCAAGAGACGCCATCTCCTGATGGCGTTCCTTGAGGATGCGCTGAAAATCATGCATTGTATCGCCGAAGCCGGTGCCTAACAGCGGTTGCTTTACAAAGATTTCGCAGCCTATGATAATCATGGCCGTGCGTTGACCAACACTGCTTTGCGTTAAGGATTCTGAAATGTTTTCGCCGGCAAGTACAGATCTTACCTGTTCAAACTCGTCAATATTCGTCTGAAAGACCGGGCTGAGTTTCCAGGTTGCCGCAAAAACGCTGGCGACCAGGAGCACGACCGCAAAGGAAGAAAATACTGGCTTCTTTGAGGTAGCCTTAGTGTAAAGAATGAAGGCAAAGGGTACCGCGGCGACGAAGGCGACTTGACCCGTCAGTCCTGGAGAGGTAAAAAGCGCTACAGTTGTAATAGTGAGATAAGCACCATATAAAAATCTTGTACGCAGCCTATACTTGCTGCTCATGGCTCGAGTGATAAGCACAAGAATGGTTACACAAAGGTAGACACCATATTCAATGGTGTTCATGAAGGGTGTTAGGCCATGTTTCAGCTCCCAGAGTCCAAAATGCCTGCCCCAGAACAGTATCTGGCTGATTGCCATTCCAATGAGGAAGGCGGAAATTACAGGATTGATATCTTCTTTCCTGAGCAAGAATGCAATGGCGGGGATCACTAACCAGTAGAGATACATGCCGAGTATGTCCAGTCCCCAAGGAATGTCCTCCGACCAGAGCAGCGAAATCAAACCAAATGCAACGTAAGCAGCCATCGCGAGAATCAGCTTCGGCGTATTTGATAAGGAACAGCCTTTCCAGGGTTTGGACTTTGCAATCCAGAGAATGAGAATCATGGCCGTCAGCAAGCTGATGGCTGCGCGTGAAAAAGGCATCGAGAGTGCAAGAGCGGCGATCAGCAGGGCTGCAGGGGACATTCCAGCGAGAATTCTGTGGGCGGTCCTGACCTCTGATGCCACAGCAGTCCTGTCTT
The DNA here is from genome assembly GCA_018812525.1 of Gammaproteobacteria bacterium. Taxonomy (GTDB): domain Bacteria; phylum Pseudomonadota; class Gammaproteobacteria; order Chromatiales; family Chromatiaceae; genus YD12-FULL-61-37. The sequence continues at coordinate 81,641 of JAHJDE010000093.1, read as the reverse complement.
CCATTGAAATTCCTCTTGTTGCGGGCCAGATGATCCAGGTATCCCTGGTTTCGATGGAATTGTCTAGGCATCGGCCGGTATCGTCAAACTGATTCGCTGAGACGGCCACTATGGTGGCGTTCTTGATTTGAACGCCGAGCCTGGCGGATGTATCGTCCTGCCGGCAACCATCACACCGCTTCCGTGATGAACCGGGACTTTTATCCCCTGACCGGAAAGTGAAAGTGGGTAGCCTACCAGCTGCCCCTTTACGCCATTGTCTTTCGCGCCCTGGTACAGTTACAACTTGAGTCCGCCTTGGCTTTGGTTTTTTTGCGATAAATTTTTAGAGGTATTGCTTTATGACGACCGTTGCAGTTATCGGCCTGGGATACGTCGGCTTGCCGCTGGCTGTTGCCTTCGGTAAGCATTTCAAAACCATTGGATTCGATCTGGATGAGGCCAAGATCCAGAATTATCGCCATCATTGCGACCCCACAGGCGAGGTTTCCGAAGCAGAACTGAAGGCCTCCACCAAGTTGTTCGTGACCAATGACCCGGCGGCACTGGCAGAAGCTGACTATCTGATTGTCGCCGTGCCAACCCCTATAGATCAAGCGCATCGTCCTGATCTGCGCCCACTTATTGGGGCCAGCCGGATCGCCGGGCGATACATGAAAAGGGGCGCCATCGTGGTTTTTGAATCAACGGTCTACCCCGGCGCCACCGAAGAGGTCTGTATTCCGGAGCTAGAGACGCATTCCGGACTGAAGTGGAGGCATGATTTTCACGCTGGCTATTCCCCTGAACGCATCAATCCGGGCGACAGGGTCCATCGGCTGGAGACCATCGTCAAAGTGGTATCCGGCGATGATGGCGAAACACTGGAAAGGGTTGCCGCACTCTATGAAACTGTGATTGAGGCGGGTGTCCATCGGGCCTCCAGCATCAAGGTGGCCGAAGCGGCCAAGGTCATTGAAAACACCCAGCGCGATCTAAACATCGCGCTGATGAACGAACTCGCCGTGATCTTTGACCGCATGGATATTGACACCCATGAGGTACTGGAAGCGGCCGGCACCAAATGGAATTTTCTCCCGTTCCGCCCTGGACTGGTGGGCGGGCATTGCATTGGCGTGGATCCCTATTACCTCACATACAAGGCCGAGATGCTTGGCTACCATCCCCAAGTCATCCTTGCAGGCCGCCGTATCAACGATGGCATGGGCAAGTTTATCGCCGAGAAGACTGTTAAGCTGATGGCTCTGGCGGGCCAGCCGATCAAGGGCGCAAGGGTCAATGTGTTGGGACTCACCTTCAAAGAGGATTGCCCTGATCTGCGCAACTCCAAGGTGCCGGATATCATTCGTGAGTTGGAAAGTTACGGCATCCAGGTGTCGGTGCATGATCCACTGGGCGATGTTACCGAGGCGCAACACGAATACGGCATTGCCCTCAGGCCCTGGAACGAGCTGCCGATAGCGGACGCTATCGTGATCGCCGTGGCCCATAGTGCCTACCGGCAGCTAGGGGCCGGTCAGATCCTCACCAAACTGGCATCAAGCGCTGGCGTCATTGATGTCAAGGGGTTGTTCGGGCATAACGCCTTCGGAGAGAGGCCTGTCTGGGTGCTGTGATAAGCCCCGTTTTCAGCGGGCATTAGTCATACCAAGAAAACACCTCCCTGCCCTATCGGTAATATGTATGTTATTCCCGTACCCGCGAAGCACACTTTGATGAAAGAACTCCCTGATTTCTCTACCGGTCGGGTCCTGGTGCTCGGCGATGTCATGATGGACCGCTATTGGCACGGTCCGGCCTCCAGGATCTCACCGGAGGCGCCTGTGCCCGTGGTGCGCGTCGAGCAGGAGGAGTTTCGGCCGGGGGGCGCGGGCAACGTGGCGCTCAATATTACGGCCCTGGGGGGGCTGTGTCTGTTGATGGGCCTGACCGGGGATGACGAGATGGCCCGGGCCCTCGACAGTCGTCTTCAGGAATACGGTGTGGATTGTCGGTTCGAGCGTCTCGCGGCTTTTTCGACCATCACCAAGTTGCGGATCCTCAGCCGTCACCAGCAATTGATCCGGCTGGATTTCGAGGATGGCTTTCCCGGATACGATGCCGCTTCATTGTTGGAAAATTTTTTACGGCTGCTGCCTGCCTTTGATGTGGTAATCCTGTCCGACTACGGCAAAGGGACTCTGCACAATCCCCAGGCATTCATCCAGGCTGCCCGCGAAGCAGGCAAGCCGGTGCTGGTCGATCCAAAGGGAAAAGACTTTGGTAAATACGCGGGTGCAACCCTTATTACCCCTAACCTGCATGAGTTCGAGACCGTTGCCGGTGCTTGCGAGACTGAGAAGGAGTTGGAGGAACGGGGTGAGCGCATGGTTGCTGAGTACGGGCTTGATGGCCTCTTGATCACCCGTGGCGAGCAGGGCATGACCCTGCTGGAAAAGGGGCGGCTGGCACGTCATATGCCGACCCGCGCACGCGAGGTCTTCGATGTAACAGGTGCTGGCGACACTGTCATTGCAACCCTTGCTGCCGGACTTGCCACCGGCATGCCGTTAGAGGCCGCGACCCACATGGCCAATGCCGCTGCCGGGGTAGTGGTGGGCAAGCTGGGCACAGCCACGGTTAGTAGCGACGAGCTCTATAAGGCGCTGCATGATGAAGAAGCCGTCCACCGGGGCGTGGTGGATGAAGAGCATTTGGTCAAGGCCTTGGTCGCGGCCAAGGCACGGGGTGAAACCATTGTCCTCACCAACGGTTGCTTCGATATCCTGCATGCAGGCCATGTGACCTACCTGGAAGAGGCCGGCAAATTGGGCGAGCGCCTCGTGGTGGCTGTCAATGTGGATGAGACCGTGCGTGCGTTGAAGGGTAAGGATCGCCCCGTCAATTCAGTCTCGCAACGCATGCGGGTGCTGGCGGCCCTGGGCTGTGTCGATTGGGTTGTTCCCTTCGCGGAAGAGACCCCGGAACGGTTGATCTGCCGACTCAAGCCCGATTTCCTGGTCAAGGGCGGCGATAACGATCCGGAAATGATTCCCGGCGCGGCCTGCGTGCGCGAGGCCGGCGGACAGGTGCTTGCGCTGACTTACGTCAATGGCGTGTCTACTACCCAAATCGTTCGCTCAATTCGCGAAAAATAACCTTCGGCGATCTGTACTGCCTGGGATGCTAATTTCAGAAAATTCTTACAACATTTTCAGAAGTTCCTGATAGCCATACTGCCCTGCCTCGGATATATTTCAGTCTCCTTTTAACCTTACTAGATTTAAGGAGGTCATCCATGAAAAAGGGGCTTTCCGTTCTCTTTTTTGTGCTCTCTTCATTATTTTTCTCCATAGCCGTCGCCGCGCCAATCAATGTCAACAGCGCCGATGCCGAGGCCATTTCCCAAGCCCTCCTGGGCGTTGGACCAGCGAAGGCACAGGCGATTGTCGATTATCGGCAGGCCAACGGTCCCTTCAAAACTGTGGATGACCTGCTCAAGGTCAAAGGTATCGGCCCCGCGATTCTGAAGAAGAATCGGGACGACATCCTCCTGACCGATTCCAAGGTGGCCGCACCGAAGAAATAGGAATACTTGCACAGGGATGTGCGCCTCACCCTTTCTTCCCGATCCCCATCTTCCATTGACGCATCGAGCCGTTCGGGCACAAACCCATGCGTGCTAATATTGGCGCCACTTCCCGTCCAAGACCGCAGAGGGCCAGTGGCACGAATTCAGACCGACATCATTCTCTTCGGCGGCGGCATCGCGGGCCTCTGGGCACTGAATCGCCTGCTTCAGACCGGTTATTCGGCCGTACTGTTGGAGTCGGAGGGCCTTGGCGGTGTCCAGACCATTGCCTCCCAAGGCATCATCCATGGGGGGACCAAATATGCCCTGAGCGGTAACCTCAGCGATTCGGCACAGGCGATCGGCGCCATGCCGGGTCGTTGGCGGGCCTGTCTGACGGGGCAAGGCGATATCGATTTGCGTGGGGTCCGGGTCAGTGCCGAACACCAGTATCTCTGGTCCACGGAGGGTCTCGCCTCAAAATTGGCGGGGTTCTTCGCGGGTAAGTTGATGCAGAGCCGGATGCAAGCCTTGGGGGTCGAAGAAGGTCCGGAGATATTTCAAACATCGGCCTTCAAAGGGAGGCTCTATCGGCTGGACGAGCCGGTATTGGACATCCCGTCGCTCATCGGGGTCTTGTCCGAAAAATCCGCAGGCCATTGTTATCGACTGGGGGCAGAGGACTGGGAGCTGCTTGATCAAGGGTGGGGGATTCGCTTGCGGGATGGGGGCGAAGTGTTGGGCAGGGCACTGGTACTGACGGCCGGCGCGGGCAATCAATCGCTGTTGCTGCGGTTCGGCCGGACAACCCCCGCCATGCAGCGAAGGCCATTGCACATGCTGATGGCCAGAGGTCCCTTGCCCCCTCTTCATGGACATTGCCTGGGTGCCAGTGCCAACCCCCGTCTCACCATTACCAGCCATCTGGACCGACAGGGCCGCATGATTTGGTACCTGGGTGGGCAGCAGGCAGAGGCGGGTGTGACAAGGGGGGGCGCGGAACAGGTTGCAGCCGGGCGGCAGGAGTTGGCGGCGGTGTTGCCATGGCTGGATTTATCAGACGTGGAGTGGGCGAGTTTCCGGGTGGACCGCGCAGAGCCGGAGCAACCAGGCGGTAAGCGCCCTGAAAATAGTTTCATCGATGCCAGGGAGGGCATCATCACCCTCTGGCCGACCAAGCTGGCCTTTGCCCCGCTGCTGGCGGATCGGCTCCTTGATGCGCTACGGGACCAGGGTATCGCCCCATCGGGCTGTGAATTGGCGCATATCCCCCTGCCGGCGGCTGGGCTTACCTCCCCTCCCTGGGAAAGGACGCTGCAATGGATCTGAGGCCCCTCGGCAATACGGGGATTCAAGTCAGCCCGCTCGGTCTGGGGACGGTGAAATTCGGCCGGAACCAGCAGGTGAAATACCCGAGGCCATTCACCATTCCCGATGACAAGGCCGTCCGTGATCTGCTGAGCCTGACACATGACCTGGGGATCAATATGTTGGATTCGGCGCCGGCCTATGGCAGCAGCCAGGAGCGTTTGGGCAAGTTATTGCCTGGGCCGCGCGGGGACTGGGTGATCGTCTCGAAGGTGGGTGAGTTCTTCGAGAGCGGCGAATCACGCTTTGACTTCAGCTATCAAACCACGGTCCGGACGGTCGAAGAGAGTCTGCGTGCCCTGAAGACCGATTACCTGGATGTGGTCCTGATCCATTCCGATGGAGACGATCTCCGTATCCTGCAACAGGAAGGGGCCGGGGATGCCCTTGAAAGCTTGAAGGAGCGCGGCCTGATCCGCGCCCATGGCTTGTCCGGCAAGACCCTTGACGGCGGTTTGATGGCGGCCGAACACATGGATGTGGTCATGGTGACCTGCAATCTCTCCTACAACGATGAGTTGCCGGTCATGCAGGCGGCCGAGCGGTTGAGCAAGGGTGTCTTGATCAAAAAGGGGTTGCAGAGCGGCCATATCCCTGGCGAGGCGGGGGTGATCGAGTCTATGCGCTTTGTCTTTTCCCAGCCGGGCGTGACGGGGATGATCGTAGGTACCATCAATCCCGATCATCTCCGTAGCAATGTCAGGGCACTGTTGAGCGTCCTCGCATCATGACCCGCCGCCTCTATAACATCCTCGTTCACCTGGCCTTGCCGTTCATATTCATGCGTCTGCTCTGGCGTAGCCGGCGGAATCCCGCCTATCGCAGCCGTTGGCGCGAGCGTCTGGGCTATTGCGATGGAGTGCCTTCCGGCGCCATCTGGATCCATGCGGTTTCCGTGGGCGAATCTCAGGCGGCCGAGCCCCTGATCAGGCAGTTGCAACTGGCGTTTCCCGATCTGCCCATCCTGATGACCACGACCACGCCGACCGGTGCCGACCATGTGGGTAAGCTTTACGCCGCCGCGGTCAGTCACCGCTACTTTCCTCTGGACGTGCCTTTTGCGATCTGTCGCTTCCTTGATCAGGTCAGGCCCCGCCTGATGCTGATGATGGAGACGGAAATATGGCCCAACCTCCTGGCCGAATGTGCCTCGCGGGGAATTCCCACGTTGCTGGCGAATGCCCGGCTCTCGGCAAAATCGGCCAAGGGCTATGCCCGCCTCGGCGCATTCACGAGAGAGGTCTTTGGCACTATCGATCAGGTCGCGGCCCAGTCGGAGGAGGACGCCAAACGTTTTCTGGCCTTGGGGGTGCCTGCCGAGAGGTTGGAAGTCACGGGCAGCCTGAAATTCGATGTGCGTCTCCCCGCCAGCCTTTTCGAGCAGGCAGAAGTGGTTCGGCGCGGCTTTGGCCACCGCCCGGTCTGGATCGCAGCCAGCACCAGGGATGGGGAGGAGGACCTGATCCTGAAGGCGCATCGGCGGATACTCCGGGTCGTTCCCGGCGCGCTCCTGCTCCTTGTGCCGAGACATCCTGAGCGATTCAACAGCGTGGCCCAGTTGTGCAAGCGTCAGGGGTTCTCCACGGTGCGGCGGTCGGAAGGGGAGTTATGCGCCCCACGAACCGAAATCTATCTGGGCGACAGCATGGGGGAGTTGTCCCTCTTTCTGGCGGCCTCGGACGCCGCGTTTTTCGGCGGTAGTCTGGTGAAACTCGGCGGGCACAATTTTCTTGAGGCCGCCGCCATGGGGGTGCCGGTCAGCTTCGGGCCCCATATGTTCAACTTCTCCGCCATCAGCCGCATGTTTCTGGAGAAAGGGGCGGCAGTGGAGGCCGATAGCCCCGAGGCATTGGCCAGCGTGATGATGCGTTGGCTCAATAATGCCGGGGAGCGGAGCCGGGTAGGGGAGAGGGGGCGGGAATTGGTTGCAAGGAACCGGGGGGCCAGGGAGAAGCTGTTGGCCTTGATGACCCGGATGCTCCGCTGATGCAGGCGCGGCCGGATCAGCGAAATAACCTGGAGATCTCCCTGAATTTGGGGTGTTCCGAGTTACCCAGCCACTCGAAAACCACCGATTCCGTGTTGGTCACCGTGATGCCGCACTGACGCATGCGGCTGATGGCGTTTTCCCGGTTTTGCGGACTGCGCGAGCAGATGGCGTCCGAGACCACGAATACATGGTAGCCCCAGTGTTGCAGGCCGGCGGCGGTTTGCAGCACGCAGATATGGGCCTCCAGCCCAGCCAGAATGATTTGCGGGCGTGACTCCTTGCCTTGCAGCCGGCCTTCGAAACCCGATGCCCCGCAGCTCGAAAAGCTGGTCTTGTTACAGAAGCTGAATCCCTCGGGCAGGCTGGTGGTTATCGTCTCCCGCGTCGGGCCGAGTCCCTTGGGATACTGCTCGGTGCCGATGAGGGGTATCTCCAGCTCCCGCGCCGAAAGGATGAGGCGGTGGATATTGGAAAAGGCCAATTCAAGGCAATCATGGGGCATGGCGGCGCACAAGCGGTCCTGCACATCGATCACCAGCAACTGTGACTTTGGTGCCTGGCAGAGTTCGAGCCGAAATTCCTGCGTGCCTTGCGTCATGGGTTCCCCTGGGTTTTCAGAAAACGAAGGACTGGGCCGGCAGGCGGTGTTCCAGGGGCGCAAGATCCGTCTCGAAACGGGGCTCGCAGCTCCAATCCCTCTCGCCGAGCCGGGTGATGAAACAGGCCTCCATGAGGGGCGATTGCCCGATCACGGCAAACAGCCTCCCCCCGATGCTTAATGCCGTTTCGAAACGATCGATGCGCTGGGGAAGGGAACCGGTGACCAGGATCACGTCGTAGGAGCCGCCGGGAATGGACTCCATGGCATCGCTGACCTTGAGGGAGACATTACGGATACCCAGCTCGATCAGGCGTTTGCTTGCTGCTTCGATGGAATCCGCATCCAGGTCGATGCTGGTCACATAGCCGCCCAGCCTGGCCAGGCAGGCGGTGAGATAGCCGCTTCCGGTGCCGATCTCCAGGATATTGTCCTTGGGGCGGATGGCGAGCCCTTGCAGTAGCCTTGCAACCAGTTTCGGCGCCATCATGGAATGCCCGCTGGGCAAGGGAATCTCTATGTCGGCGAAGGCCACCCCACGATAGGCCGCGGGAACGAATGCCTCGCGCGGTATCTCCCCGAGGATATCCAATACCCGGCTGTCGCTGACGTTCCAAGGCCGGATCTGCTGATGGATCATGTTGAAACGTGCCAGATTTTCGCTGTTTTCGTGCATGTTCAGGGTTCTCGATAAGTGCCGGGCCGATGGTGGAGAGACTACGAACTTTGTGGTTTGATGACAAGCCTTGGGTACCGGGGCGCCGAGGGGAAATCTCCATGATCGCTGGGGGTGCGTTTGAAAGTGTTGGGAGTTTCCCCGTTCGCGGTGAGCCCTTCGTCTTCGCTCAGGAGAGCCCTGTCGAACCGCTTTTCCTTGCCACTGCTGCCCTTCGACAAGCTCAGGGCGAACGGTGACCGGGGCACGACCAACACTTTCAAACGCACCCGATCGCTGAGGTATTGTTGCAATCAGGTTGCCCATCTTATAACGTGATTCCATCAGCTGGGGGCGCCCTGGCCTTCTTAATGGCCTTGGGCTGAGATTGACTCTTTGAACCTGATCCGGGTTATGCCGGCGAAGGGAAGCTGGCTCAACCTCCTCTCGCATCCGGATAAACCGGATGGCTTCCCGGCGCCTTTTCATCGAGATCCATGATTCGGGTCTAACGGCTTCCGGAGGCATTACTGAGCATGAGCGCTATCCCCAAGGAATTTCTCACCAAGACCGCAGAGCTTTCCCAAGCGGTTACCCGGCCCTTTCCTAAATCGAACAAGGTCTACGTGGAGGGCTCACGGCCGGACATCCGCGTCCCCATGCGCCGGATCGAGCAGGATGCGACCACTGCCCGTTTGGGCCTTGAAGAGAACCCGCCGATCACGGTGTATGACACCTCGGGCCCCTATACCGATCCCGCAGCGGCCATCGACCTGATGCGGGGTCTTCCCGATCTGCGCGGCGCCTGGGTCAAGGAACGCGGCGACAGCGAAATACTGGCTGGTCCCAGTTCGGTCTACGGCCAGGAGCGACTGGACGATGTCTCCCTGGCGGGCCTGCGTTTCGAGCACCGCCGCCCGCCGCGCCGCGCCCTGGCGGGGCGGAATGTCACCCAGATGCACTATGCCCGCCGGGGCCTCATCACCCCGGAGATGGAATTCGTTGCCATCCGCGAGAACTGCCGCTTGCAAGAGATGCGGGCCGATCCGCGCTATGCCAAGCTTTTGCGCCAGCAGCCCGGCCAACCCTTCGGCGCCCGCATCCCCGACGAGATCACCCCCGAGTTCGTGCGCGCCGAGATCGCGGCGGGGCGTGCCATCATCCCCGCCAACATCAACCACCCCGAGCTGGAACCGGCCATCATCGGTCGCAACTTCCGGGTCAAGATCAACACCAACATCGGCAACTCCGCCGTTACCTCCTCCATCGCCGAGGAGGTGGAGAAGCTGGTCTGGTCCTGCCGCTGGGGCGGCGACACCCTGATGGACCTCTCCACCGGCAAGAACATCCACGAGACCCGCGAGTGGATACTGCGCAACTCGCCCGTCCCCATCGGCACCGTGCCCATCTACCAGGCCCTGGAGAAGGTGGGCGGCAAGGCCGAGGAACTGACCTGGGAGATCATGCGCGACACCCTGATCGAGCAGGCGGAGCAGGGCGTGGACTACTTCACCATCCATGCCGGGGTGCTGCTGCGCTATGTGCCGCTCACGGCTGATCGGGTCACCGGCATCGTCTCCCGTGGCGGCTCGATCCTGGCCAAGTGGTGCCTGGCCCACCACCAGGAAAACTTTCTCTACACCCATTTCGAGGAAATCTGCGAGATCATGAAGGCATACGACGTGGCCTTCTCTCTGGGCGATGGCCTGCGTCCCGGCTGCCTCGCCGATGCCAACGACGCAGCCCAGTTCGGCGAGCTGGAGACCCTTGGCGAGCTGACCCGGATTGCCTGGGAACAGGATGTCCAGGTGATGATCGAAGGCCCCGGCCATGTCCCCATGCAGATGATCCAGGAGAACATGGACAAGGAGCTGGCCGACTGCTTCGAGGCCCCCTTCTATACCCTGGGTCCCCTGGTCACCGACATCGCCGCCGGCTACGACCACTTCGCCTCCGGCATCGGCGCCGCCCAGATCGGCTGGTACGGCACCGCCATGCTTTGCTACGTGACGCCCAAGGAACACCTGGGCCTGCCCAACAAGGAGGACGTGCGCGAGGGCATCATCACCTACAAGATCGCCGCGCACGCCGCCGATCTGGCCAAGGGCTTCCCCGGCGCCCAGGTGCGCGACAACGCCATGTCCAAGGCGCGCTTCGAGTTCCGCTGGCAGGACCAGTTCGCCCTCGGCCTCGACCCGGAGAAGGCGATGGCCTTCCACGACGAAACCATGCCCCACGACTCCCACAAGGTGGCCCACTTCTGCTCCATGTGCGGCCCCCACTTCTGTTCCATGAAGATCACCCAGGATGTGAGGGATTACGCCAAATCGGTGGAAGAGGGCATGCGGCAGAAGTCCGAGGAGTTCCGGCGCCAGGGGGCCGAGATCTACAAGGAGGTTTGATCGCTGGGGGGGTTGTGAAACGTTTGGCTGTAGCAGCCTCAAATATTTGCCGCCAGAATAGCCACAGTTTGAGCGGAAAACGCTTCAAGGCCGAGTGCATTTGGTCGGTGGCAGAAAATTCATGATGTTGTGTGCTTGTGCTCGGCTGGTAGCGGCCTCAAACGATATTGTATTGCCATGCCGGCCATAGCCACGTCCAACGCCTTTCGTATATTTCTTGCGTAAAGAAGCTGGGATTGACTAATGATCGATAAATGGAACCAATAGCCTGTCCAATAGTGACGTGCGCCCCGTTAATCATTGAACTGACATAGGAATTCTGCTTTATGAAACTTGAGGAAGCCAGCTTTTCATCACGTCGGGCCCGTAGCGAATTTGTCGCCCGACGGTTTGCGCCGGTATTACGGGGCAAGGTGCTGGACGTTGGTTGCTATGAAGCTCCGCTGCGGGAAATCCTTCAGGATTGCGAGTATTGCGGCGTCGACATCGCCGGCAATCCGGACCGGGTGTTGAACCTGGATTCCGTGGACGCGCTGCCCTTTCCCGATGGTTCCCAAGATTGCGTGTTGTGCATCGAGGTGCTGGAGCATCTGGAAAACCTGCACCACATGTTCCATGAGCTGGTCCGCGTCAGCCGCCGCCACGTCATTGTCTCCCTGCCCAACTGCTGGCGCGATGCGCGCCAGCCCATTGATCGAGGGCGCGGCCATTTCGCCCACTACGGACTGCCGGTTGAAAAGCCCCAGGACCGCCACCGCTGGTTCTTCAGCCACACTCAGGCGCGTGACTTCCTTCTGGAGAATGCCAGCCGTCTAGGTCTGGAAGTGGTGGAAATCTTCGCCACCGAACAGCAACGCCCGGCCTTGAAACGTTTCCTACGCAAGTTGCGCTATCCCGGCGAGAAGTACCTGAACCGCTACAGCCAGACAGTTTGGGTGCTGCTACGCAAGCCAGATTAGGCGACCCGTTCGAATACAGCGGTGTAGCCTGAGGTAAAGGATTTATCCAGATCCAGCCGATCTAGCCAGTAGCAGGCGGGTCGGACCAGGAAACCGAGCAGTGGGATCGCCAGTAGCCAGAATGGAAGGAAGGCCAGGCTCAATCCGAGGCAAACTGCCGGTGACAGGCCTCGCTTGCGGGCGCGGAACGGGTCGACAGCCTTCATGAGACCGCGCGGCAGGTAGGCAAGACGTTTGCCCAGCAGCCAGAAGGCGCCGCCGATCTTCTCCCCCTCGGTCATGCGCCATCCGCTCGCCTGGGCGAGGTGGCCGAGGCCGTGGTGGGTGTATTGGTAGAAGTGCCAGGGCTCACCGTGCAGCGGCCCATTCAGGGGGACCGACAACAGCAGCTTCCCCCTCGGCCGGGTCACCCGCGCCAGTTCCCGAAGCACTTGTTCCGGATTGGGTACGTGTTCCAGTACCTGGGTCATCACTACTGCGTCGTAATACCCATCGGGCCGGAGTATCTCATCAAGGAAGCACTCGAAATCGTGCTTGCAGTGATAGAAGCCGTTGGGCATGTCACAGGATTCATAGAGCTGCTTGCCGAAGATCGGTTGGTAGGGCCGATTGCCGGCGCTGGCATCAAGCATCCGGGCGCCGGAGTCTAGTTGGGCCGCCTGTTCCTCCAGAAAACGGCGGATGCGGCCGTTTTCTGGATCCAAAATTGCCCTCCAGCCAGGCCATATGCCCAACCATCCTGATCTTGGGTTTAGCAGTAGGGGGGTAATCACAGTCCTATGTTGCTTGTTCATTAATGCTGCCTGATGAGTTGTGTTCAATTCAGGAATTGATATTTTGTGATCTATCTGGACACTGCGAACATAATGGGTGGGCGGAACTGATGTCGTGATTGACCTGTTTTCTGAGTTTCTTATAGTTATCGCCATTCCATACCGACCACACCGACCCGGAGGAGAAGACATTGCCGAGTATGTTAATGCCAGACGGATCATGGCAGCACGTGGTAACATCTCCGTTCCAAAAAATTACACATTCTTTATATAGCCATGAGCAACCATTCCGGAGAATTGCCGAGTTGGCTCGATAACGCTGAAACTCATTGCGTGTAGGATAAAAGTTGCTAGTGAGAAGGGGATCAATAGACGAATTTTCCATCGGTTTTGTTAACGCTAAATTAGCTGTTTTTGTGATTATTCGATCAAGGCCCAAGGCCTGAGTTCGTTTCTTCATCAGATGTACTTCGTGCTCATTTTGCTTGGTAACGAGCATTTGTCCTACAATCTCCATACTATTTATGTTATGGACTTTCTTCCTCTCAATAATTTTGCCAAGAACGTCAAATAATACGTCGATGTTTCCTCCAATACGGTATTTTTCGTACGTTTCTTGTGTTGCTCCATCTATAGAAACGGTCAGCCTATTCAAGCCGGAGGAAATCAATTCGTCCATTTTCTCCTCTGTATTTAACATGAGCAGATTTGAGTACACATGCGTATGCAAGCCTTTTTCGGCAGCGTAACGGATCATCCTGAAAATATCCTTGGCAATAAACGGCTCGCCATAACCAGCAAATTCAACATGCTTTGTGCGTGATTGTATTTCGTCAATGATGGGACTGAACTGATCGATGCGCATTTGACCCGTTGGACGGCCTAAAGCGTTTATTCCTGTTGGGCATAATGGACATTTTAGGTTGCAGGCGTTAGTTGGTTCAAATAGTATCTTCTCTGGGTATCCCAATACTCCATTGGAGTGGATTTTTCTGGATACACGAATTAGCGCGCTGTTTATTAGTTTCATGCGATTATTCTCTGTATGAGATTTGAAAAGAAGGAACTAAGCGCACAATACAATACTTTCATATGTGGCACTTTACATTGTACGTTTGTTCACGATCCATGAACCATCTAAAATGTAACCACAGCCCCTCTTGTGGCGGGGTATTCATCTAAGAATCATGAGGTTACGGCGCCATGACATCAGCGTCCGAGACAAACTTCAACCAGAAATACGGATTTAGGACGTGAGGGATTACGCCAAATCGGTGGAAGAGGGCATGCGGCAGAAGTCCGAGGAGTTCCGGCGCCAGGGGGCCGAGATCTACAAGGAGGTCTGATCGTTCAGGCCCAACAGCCTGTGATAGAGCGCCAGATATTCATCGGCCATGCGGTCGAGGGTCAGGGGTTCCACGGTCTTCCGTGCCTCCCGGCCCAGGCGGTCACGGGTGCCGGGATCGAGCAGGGCGGTCATGCGACCCGCCAGGGCATCGACATTGAGCGCATCGCAACAATAGCCGTTGATGCCTTCGTTGATGATGTCGCGGGAACCGCTTTTGTAACTGGTGATCACCGGCAGGCCCGAGGCCATGGCCTCCAGCACCACGTTGGGGAAGGGGTCGTAAAGGGTTGGCAGCAGAAAGGCATCGGCGGCGCCATAGAAAGGGCGAACGTCCTTTTGGGGTCCGGCGAAGATGACGCGCCCTTCCAATCCGAGGCGGATACTGAAATTTCGGTAATGGCGGGTCCGGCTGTCCTTGCCTACCACCAGCAACCGACTGAGGGGTTCATCCAGGCAGGTCATGGCCCGCAGGGCCGCGTCTAGGCCCTTGCGCTCGAAGCCCGAGCCGACGAAGAGGAAGAGGGGGGCGTCCTCGGCGATTCCCCATTGCCGGCGCAGTGGCACCCGGTACTCCTCCTTCAGCCTCGGATGGTATCGGCCGGTATCGACCCCGTTGTGGATGACCGGCAACCGCTCCTCCGCCAGCCCGAACCACTCCTGGATCTCGGCGCGGACCATGCGGGAGTTGCAGATCACCGCCTTCAGCCGGGGGCTGGCAAAGAGCCTCTCCTCGGCCCTGAGAAGGAAGCGGTGATAGGGGCTGAGCCGGGTCAGCCTGTCCGACCAGTCGCCCCGCAGGCGGGCGCGTTGCCGCAGCCATTCGCGGTGGACCCCGTCGCCGGCCCGGTAGATGTCGCAGCAGGGGATGCGCTCGTGGGATTGGACCAAGCCACTTGTCTGCCGCGAAAGCCGCCGGCACGCGGCCCGGCCGAAGCTGGCATCGCGCCAGAGGCGGCCGATATGGAAGGGGGCGCAGCGTTCCAGGGTGAAACGGCTTTCGCCGCTCCAGCTCCGGGCGACGACGCGGATATCCACCCCCTTGGCGGCCAGCGCCTCCAGGGCGCGGCTGACGAAGCGCTCGGCCCCGCCGAAGGGGGTGTATTTCTGGCGCACCAGGGTCAGTTGCAGCTCCATCGGGATTAGGCCTGCTCTTTTGCCAGGGCCTCGAACAGTGCCGTCCTGGCCTGTTCAAGCTCCGCGAGAAGGGGGGCCAGGACCTCGGGTGGAAGGAGATCGGCAATCCGCTGCATGCCTTGGTCGCAGCGGTGGCAATAGTCGCGGATTACCGCATCAATCAGGCCGCGGCTGTCGGCGGGCTCCGGTCCGGTGGTCTGTGAGGCGGCGGACGTGCCGACCTCCGCCGAGCGCGGCACAATGACTTGCTTGCCGTCACTGATGCGCTGGGCGGCAATGGGGCTGTGTTTGGCGTAGGCCTCGCCTTTCCAGTCAAAATGGGTGCCGATGGGGAGCAGGTGAAATTTCATGGGTTTGTCTTGGCCATGCATGTCGTCCAGAATCCTTGTCATAACCCTGGACAGGATTAACGGATTGGCCATCATAAAGGGACCCGCTGATCCAGGGAAACCAGTTAGGTCCCCCATGAGCATCCGGCTTGATCGCTTTATCTCCAACAACGCCTCTTTGACCCGGTCCGAGGCGCAACGTGCCATTCGGACAGGACGGGTGTCGGTGGATGAAGCGACAGTGACCGATCCCGCCTGGAGGGTCGGCGAGGAGTCCTCGGTACGCTTCGAGGGCGCCGAATTGGGAAGGCGCCGGTTATGCTACCTCATGCTGAACAAACCGGCTGGCTTGGTCTGCGCTACCCGTGATGGGGAGCACCGGACCGTGCTGGACCTGATCCCCGGCGGGGAGCGTGGCGGGTTGCATCCGGCGGGCCGGCTCGACAAGGACACCACCGGTCTGGTCCTCCTGACCGATGACGGGGCCTGGTCACACCGCGTCACCTCCCCGCGCGGGGAATGCGCCAAGGTCTACCGGGTGGGGCTGGCGGAGCCCCTGCCCGAATCGGCGCGGAGGGCCTTGGAGCAGGGGGTTGAATTGCGCGGCGAGCGGCGGCCGACTCTGCCTGCCGAGGTGGAGGTCCTTGGCGCGCGGGAGATTCGCCTGACCCTTCAGGAAGGCAAGTACCACCAAGTGAAGCGGATGCTGGCGGCGGTGGGCAACCGCGTGATTTCCCTTGAGCGGGAACGCATAGGCGCCATCAGCCTCGATCCGGCCCTGGCCCCCGGTGCCTATCGTCCCTTGACCCCGGATGAGGTGGCCTCCGTTGGCAGCCACCCCTCTCGAATCTCTGGGCAATGAACAGCAATCCCCTGCCGCCGATCTTTGATACCCATTGCCACCTGGATGTGGAGGAGTTCGACGCCGATCGCTTCGAGGTCCTGGCTGGCGCGCGCCGTTGCGGGGTCCAGGGCATGCTGGTCCCCGCCGTGGATGCGGCGGGATGGCGGGGACTGCTGGACCTCTGCTCGGCCGAGGATGATCTCTTCCCCGCACTGGGGCTGCACCCGATCTATCTGGACCGGCATGCCGATGGGGACCTGGATCGCCTCGTCGAACTGGTGGAGCGGGAACGGCCGGCGGCCATCGGTGAGATCGGCCTCGACTTCTTCATCCCCGAACCGGACCGGGAGCGGCAGCAGCAGCTCTTCGAACGGCAATTGATCATCGCCCGTGAGGCCCGCCTGCCGGTCATCCTCCATGTGAGAAAGGCCCACGACCAGGTGTTGGCGACCCTGCGGCGGATGGGTATCCGCAACGGCATCGCCCATGCCTTCAATGGCAGCCTGGAGCAGGCTCGGCAATATAGGGAACAGGGCTTTCTGCTGGGTTTCGGCGGCATGCTGACCTACGCGCATTCGCGCAAGCTGCGGGCCTTGGCCCAGTCCCTGCCCTTGGATGCATTGGTGCTGGAGACCGATGCCCCCGACATGAGCCCCCGCCAGCATCGCGGGGAGCGTAACAGTCCTGAATATCTCCCCTTTTGCCTGGCGGCCCTGGTGGAGGTTCGGGACGAGGAACCCCGGTGCATCGCCGCGGCCACAACCCGTAATGCCTGCCGGTTGCTGCGTTTGGTGGAAGGCCCGCCTGATCAGCAAGGCTCATAGGTCCAGGCCCTGGAGGCGTTTGGCAAGTGGTGGAAGCTCACCCTCCAGCCCGAGCGCCTGTCGCATGAAGAAACGATTGAGGAAGGGGACTCGGTCGGCCAAGTTCAGGCCCAGGCCGCGCATCAGCCCCAGCAGCCTGTCGCGGTTGCTGAAGAGTCGCTTGAAGGCGTCCATGGCGGCCAGCATGGCCATGTTATCGCCCTTGCGACTGCGCTCGTAGCGGCGCAGGTCCCGGATAACGCCGGGCTGGCGTCCGGCGCTACGGCCCTTGATCAGGCACTGGGCCAGGGTGGCGGCATCAAGCAGACCGAGATTGACCCCCTGGCCGGCCAGGGGGTGAATGGCGTGGGCGGCGTCACCCACCAGAGCCAGGCCTGGTCGCACATAGGACAGCGCGTGTTGCAGCCGCAACGGAAAGACGGCCCTTGGCCCCGTGGCCAGCATCTCACCCAGGCGCCCCTCGCTAGCCTTTGTCAAGAGACGCAGAAACTCTTTTTCCTCCAATTCCATCAATCGCGCCGATTCCTCTGGCGAGCTGGACCAGACGATGGAACAGCGACCGTCATCGAGGGGAAGGAGGGCCAGCGGGCCCGTGGGCAGGAAGCGTTGCCAGGCCGTTTGCCGGTGATCGCCGGCGGGCGTAAGGGTGGCGACCAAGGCGTGCTGGTCATAGGCCCAGCCGCGCACCGCGATCCCGGCCATGTGCCGGATGTGCGAATCCCGGCCATCGGCGGCGATGATCAGGCCGGCATGGAGTATCCGGCCATCGGCCAAGGTCAGGGTCCGCGCAGCCAGATCGATCGATTCGGCGTGTGCGGGACAGAAGCGTTCGATGGCAGCCATACCAGCCATCTCCTGCCAGAGCGCCAACTGGGTGACGCGGTTTTCCACGATATGGCCCAGGTTCGGTTCACCGATCTCGGCGCAGTCGAAATGGATGCAGCCGTTGCTGCCGGCATCCCAGACCTCCATGCGCTGGTAAGGGCTGAGGCGCATCCCGGCCATGCGGGGCCAGGCGCCGAGATTGGTCAGGATGTTTTGCGAGGCGCGCGTCAGGGCCGATACGCGCTGGTCGATCTCGCCGGAGGGCCATTGCCGTTGGGGTTCCCTGCCCTCTATCAGGGCGATGCGAAAGCCCTCCCTGCCCAGGGCGCAGGCCAGGGCCGCACCCACCATGCCGCCTCCTACGATGATGAGATCAAAATTCAAAGGTGAGTCTTGGGTCATGTTCGCGCCAGCCGCGGTAGGCGCCCGCCCAGGCCCATTGCTCTCCGTGCCAGCAGGTGCGTGGCACCGGGCAAGAGATCGATGGCGAGCATGCCCAGGTCGCGGGCGATCCGCAGGGGCGGCAAGGGATTGCTGAAAAGCCGTGCTAGCAGATCGGTGGCCAGGGTGACGGCCTGCTGGTCCCTGTCACGGCCTGCCGCGTAGGCCTGCAAGAGGGCCTCGGCGCCAGGATCGCTCCCGGCACGGGCCGCGTCGATCAGGAGTTCGGCCAGGAGGGCCACGTCGCGGATGCCCAGGTTGAATCCCTGGCCGGCGATGGGGTGGACCGTATGGGCGGCGTTGCCGATGATGAGTGCCCGTGGGCGGTAGTGTTCACGGACCTGACGCATCTTCAGGGGGTAGGCCGCCCGCGCGCCCAACTTGCCAAACCGGCCAAGACGCTGACCGAAGCGCTGCTCTAACCGGGCCAAGAAGGCTTCGTCGTCCAAGCCCATGATCTCGTCGACTTGCTGGTCGAGCGCGGTCCAGACGATGGCGCAACGGTTACCCGGCAGGGGCAGGGCGGCAAGGGGGCCGCTGTCGGTGAAACGCTCGTAGGCAACGCCCCGGTGCGGAAGGGCGGGGGTGAGGTTGGCGATCAGGGCGTGATGGCCATAATTCCATTCCCTTACCGGAATGGCCAGTTGCGAGCGGATGGGCGATTCGGCGCCATCGGCGGCGACCAGGAGCCGTGCCCCCATCGGGAGGGATTGTCCCTGCTGGCGTAGGCTCAGCTCGACCCTGTCCGCGCCGATGGTAAAGCGCTCCAGGGTGGCGGGGCAGAAGAGACGCAGGCCTTCGGTCGACTTTAACCCAGTGGCCAGTGCGGCGCCGATGGCGTGCGCGGTGGCGACATAACCCAGGGCAGCGACGCCCTCCTCTGCCGCGTCCAGGTGGGTAAAGCCGAAATGGCCCCGGTCGGAGACATGGATGCGCCGGATCGGTTCGGCATTCGGCCTCAGGTGATCCCATACGCCGATATTCTTGAGGATTCGCGCCGTGCCATGGGCCAGGGCGATGCCCCGGTCGTCGTAGCTGGGGCGATATCCGGCGTCCAGCGCCAGGGTCTCGATCATGGCGACGCTCAGGCCGCTGCCGCTCAGGGCCAGGGCCAGCGCGGCGCCATTCATGCCGCCGCCGACGATGGCGATATCGAACTCCTGCCGGGTCATGACGCCATCAATGCCTCGATTTCATGAATCTCCTTGGGTGCGGCGGTGCTCAGGATCTCATGCCCCTCTTCCGTTACCAGGACATCGTCCTCGATGCGGATACCGATACCCCGCCATTTCTTTGCCACCTCCTTGCACTCCCTGGGGATATAGAGGCCCGGCTCTATGGTCAGGACCATGCCGGGTTGCAGGACTCGCGGCTTCTCGTCCTTGAGGTAAGCCCCCACGTCGTGAACGTCCATGCCCAACCAGTGGCTGGTCCGGTGCATGAAGAATTTCTTGTAGCCTTCCTTTTTGAGTAGCCGCGAGAGCAGGCCTTTCAGCAGCTCCAGCTTGATCATGCCCTTGGCGAGGACGCGCACCGCCGCCTCGTGGGGGGCGTTGCAGGGATTGCCGGGACGCACCTCGGCGATGGCCGCGTGCTGGGCATCCAGGACCAGTTGATAGAGTTCTCTCTGGACCGGGCTGAAGACACCATTGACGGGAAAGGTGCGGGTAATGTCCGAGGCGTAGCAGCCGTATTCACAGCCGGCGTCGATCAGCACCAGGTCGCCGTCCCTGAGTACCTCGTTGTTCTCCGTGTAGTGGAGGATGCAGGCGTTCGCCCCGCCGCCGACGATGGCGGGATAGGCGGCCTGACGCGCCCCGCGGGTGGCGCATTCATGGAGAAATTCCGATTCCAGCCGATATTCGGGCATCCCCGGTTTGCAGGCCCGCATCATCCGCTTGTGTCCCTCGGCGGCGATGACGGCGGCGATCCTCATGGCCTCGATCTCGGCCGCGCCCTTGAAGAGGCGCATCTCGTGGAGGATGAGGTCGAGGGCATGGATCTCTCGCGGACCTTTGATGCCGGAGCGCGACTTGGCGCGGATGGCGGCGATCCATTCCGGCATGAGCCGGTCCAGCTCGGGGTGGTGGCCAATGGGGTAGTAGACCCGTTCGCAGGACTCCAGCATCTGGGGGAGTGCTTCGTTCAGCTTGCCGATGGTCAGGGCCTCGTCGGCGCCGTAATGTTTTTTTGCCCCCTCCAGGCCGGCACGCAGGCCGTTCCAGAGTTCCTTCTTGGGGTCGCGCTCGCGGCAGAAGAGGAGATACTCGCCCTCTTTATGGCTTGGGCGTAACACCGCGACCGACTCGGGTTCAGTAAAACCGGTCAAGTAGTAGAAGTCGCTGTCCGGGCGATAGGGGTGTTCCACGTCACGGCTGCGGGTCATGGCTGGCGCGGTGGGCAGAATGGCAATGCTGTCCTTGCCCATCAGGCGCATCAACCGGCGGCGGCGCCTCTTGAACTCGGTCATGCGCATGGCCCTTATTCACCCCTCGGGTGATGCACCAGCTCCTCACGTACCAGCATGGCGGCGACCCAGATGAATTCCGTAATCTCGGTCAGATCAATCTCCTCCTCCTCGCTATCGCTGAGGGCGTCCAGGTCGAGTTTGGTGACCTCAGTGATATCCTTGAGTCCCTCCTGAGTCTCCTGGCTGAGGCCATCCAAGGGGGCCTTGGTCAGACCGAGGCCGTAGAGAAACCCCTGGCACCAATCGATCAAGGCAGAGGCGCGTTGTTTAAGGGGCTGGTCCTCATCGGGCAACAGCAGCTCGAAACCGACGCCAGGCCCCTCGAATGCCTCCAGGGTCTCCTGGAAAAGCCGGTTCAGGGCGTTTCGGCAGGGATCGTCCATTCCTGTCTGCTCGGGGTTAAGCTCCTGCAGCCAGAGGGCGAGGGCATCATCAGTGCCAGCGCACAGCAGACCACAAAGCAGGCCCTGGGCCTCGGCTGGCCCGACGCCTACTACTGAAAGTTGTTCACCTAATTGGTCGAAATCGGTAGTTGAGGTTGTAGCCATTTCTTTTACAGTAGATTCGGAAAAGTTTAATGCTACCATGTGCGCACCGGATCATTGACCATGGAAAGTGCAAACTCTATATTCATCACATGATTAAGACAGCCCACAATGAAGTGACAGAACTCGATCTGCGCATGCTTGAGTCGCGCGTGGCGGAATTGATTGAGCAGTGTTCCAAATTGGGAGAGGAGAATCGATCCCTACGGACCCAGCAGGAAAAACTGGTTTCCGAGCGGGCGGCTCTGATCGAGAAAACCGAACTGGCGAGAGGCCGGGTGGAGGCCATGATCACCCGACTTAAGGCGTTGGAATCCGGTTCGTGAACGACGCCGATCTCTTCACCGTCAAAATCCTCGACAAAGAATACCGGGTAGCCTGCGAAAAAGGCGAGCAGGAGAATCTACTGCGCGCGGCTCGCCACCTGGATGAGCGCATGCGTGATATCCGCCGCATGGGCAAAGTCCTTGGTGGTGAACGGATCGCAGTCATGGCTGCGTTGAACATCTCCCATGAATATCTCCAGCAGGACAGCGAAGGCTCCGTCAGGCGCAAGGTAATCGAGTCACGCCTGCGTAGCCTCCAGGAAAAAATCGAACTCGCCCTGCACCAAAATTCTCAACTGGAAGTCTGAGAGCATTAGCGGTATGGTAACTCTCAGGCGCTCCTGCCGTGATCGTGTTTCGACTGGGTATTTCTTGAGCCTTAAAGTGTGCCTTGGGAGCAAAACGCCGACGCCGTTGAGCATGTTCGTCTAACGACGGAAAGCCTGAAGCATCGCTGTTGTTTCCACTTGAACCATTCGGTTCAGGAACGAGGTCGATAACGGCACTGGCGGGGCGCCTTTTTCCCTATATGCCCCCCATTTCTCCCTCACTCTCTCTAAGAAAACACCTGCGAGAAGCGCGCAGGGCCCTTGCGCCAAGGACACGTCTTAGCAATGAGATTCGTATAGCCGAAAGCCTGGCCCGACTCCCCATCATCCAACGAAGCCGCTGGGTGGCGCTTTACCAAAGTGATGACGGGGAGGTGGATCTGACCCTGTTTCAGCGCCACCTCTTGAAGAGCGGCAAAAGGCCCTGTCTGCCGGTGCTGCGTCCTGGCAGGGTCAACCGGCTCTGGTTCGCCCCCTTTGCGCCGGATAAACCCCTCCATCTGAATCGTTTCGGCATCCCGGAACCCGACACGAGAAGACAGCCTCCCCTAAGGCTGAGGGCCATTGATGTCATCCTGATGCCTCTGGTCGGCTTCGATGCCAGCTTGAACCGCCTCGGCATGGGGGGTGGGTTTTACGACAGGACCCTCGCATCGCATGCCTGGAGTCGCTGGCGCAGGCCACGCCTGATCGGCATTGCCCATGAATGCCAGCGGGTCCACGCCCTGGAAACCCGGCCCTGGGACATCCCGATGGATTTTGTGGTGACTGAGCTTGGTGTCACTTCGGCCAAAAAGGTCCGGCAAGGTTGAAAAAAATCGTCATACAGGGGTGAAAACAAGCCCGAGCAGCACGGCTGTCTCAATGATCTCCGCCATGGCCCCAGCCGTATCCCCGGTGGTCCCGCCCAGATGGCGAATCATTAGCCGTCGCACCCAGCATCCGGCCGCAAGGGCCACCAGAAGAGCAACAAGACCCTGCCCCCTCCCAAGCGTTAGGACTGCGATAACCGGCAAAATCAGGACCAATATAAGGGGTTGTTTCGGCAGTTCTGCCGCCATCGATGCAGCCATCCCGTCCTGTCGGACATAGTCGGTCGTGGTGAAGAGCAATGGCAGCATGGTACGCGCCAGCAGGGGCGCAAGAATCAGAGGAAGCAGCTCACCCAGCCCCAGCAGGGCTTGTACAGCAGCAAATTTCGTTAACAGGATCAGCGAAATGGCGACAACCCCGGCTGGACCGCATGCGGGGTCTTTCATGATTCTCAGTGCCCGCTCCCTGTCGCCGTGGCTGCCAAGCCAGGCATCGGCACTGTCGGCCAGTCCGTCCAGGTGGAGAGCGCCGGTAATCGCAACCCAGACCGTGATCAACAAGGCAGAGACAACCAGATGATCCATCGCCCTGAACAATAATGCGATGAACATCAAGAGGAGACCGATGATGAGGCCGACCAAGGGATACCAGAGCAATGAACGGCCTTGCTCCCCCGGCCCAGGCTCGCCGATGTCAGGAACGGGCAAGCGCGTCAATAGCCCGAACGCTAACCAGAGGGGCCTCAACACATGGCCCCGCCATCATGAAAGACCAGGGAGGGCTTCCCGGATGATGGGATGCGGATTCGGCTCATTCCGGCCTCCACAACCTCGATCCGGAGGACGGCGGAAAGCGGCATGTCCAGGGTCCAGGCCAGCAGCGTGCGGATGACACCGCCGTGGGTAATCAACAGCAGATGCTTTCCCCGGCAGGATGCAGCGATTTCACTGGCGGCCTCCACCACCCGCCCAAACAGGTCGCCGATGGATTCAGCGCCCTCCGGGGTATGAGAAGTGGGATCGGCCCAGTAGCCTTCCAGTACGCCGGGGTACGCCGATATGATCTCCTCGGCATTGCGCCCCTCCCACTTGCCGAATTCGATCTCGGCCAGACGCGCATCAAAGATGAGCGGAAGGTCCTTTCTCTCCGCCAGACGCCGGGCAAAGTCAGCGCAGCGGCGCAGCGGTGAACAATAAACAGCATCCCAGGCGCCGCCACGAGTCGCAGACTCCATCTGCCAGGAACCCCTATCGCTAAGCGCGACATCGGTAGTGCCGTAAAAGCGCCCGGGTCGCGCGACCTCGCCGTGGCGCAGGAGATCGATCAGCAGGCTCATCGCTCCTTCCCCGACACGGCAGCCTCGGCGAAGGTAGCCATCTCATTGTGCAGCTTGCAGGCAAGGCGCAACAAGGGCAAGGCAATGGCGGCGCCACTGCCCTCGCCCAGGCGCATTCCCAAATCCAGCAGCGGCCGTGCGTCCAGGGCGTCTACCATGAATCTATGACCCGGTTCCGCAGAGGCATGGGCAAACAAGAGCCGGTCGCGGCAACCTGGATTAATGCTTACCGCTGCCAAGGCAGCGGACGTGGCGATGAAGCCGTCCACCAATACGGGCAACCCTGCTTGGGCGGAGCGGATGTAAAAGCCGGCCAGGGCGGCAATCTCAAAGCCACCCAGCCGACGTAATGCCTCAAGCGGATTTGCCAGATAGGGCCGATGCAACACAAGCCCCTCGGCGATGACCGCAACCTTGCGTGATATTCCCACCTCGTCCAGGCCAGTGCCCGCTCCGGCCAAAGCCATTGGCTCCTGCCTTAGAAGGGCGCATCCCAGGGCAGTTGCTGCGGTGGTGTTGCCGATACCCATGTCGCCGCCGATAAGGAGTTGCGCCCCTGCGGCCAAGCCCCGCTCCACTGCAGCCGCCCCCGCTAGAAGCGCCTGCTCCATCTGCTCGGTAGACATCGCGGCAACTTGCGTAAAGTCTACCGTTGAGGGGGCGATCGGCGAGTAAACGACACCAGCCAGCGGGCCAGGGTCATTAATCGTTCCCAGGTTGATCACCTCCAATTCGGCCCCAAGACTGCCTGCCAGAACACTAATGGCCGCGCCACCAGCAGCGAAGTTTTTGACCATCTCGCCCGTCACTGCCTGGGGAAAGGCAGATACGCCCCTGGCCGCCACTCCGTGGTCGGCGACAAAGACGGCAATACGTACTCGATCAAGGGAAGGTTGCTGCGTCCCCTGCATGGCAGCGAGGCTAACGGCCAGATCCTCCAGCCGGCCCAGGGAGCCGGCCGGTTTGGTTAACTGAGCCTGCCGCCGTAACGCCGCTTCCCTCACGACGCTGTCAGTCGCAGGGCAAGGATTGTGTATCCAATGGTCTTTCATCAGAGACCTCCTTTTAGCAGATAGGGAAGGCCGGCCAGGGTTAGCACCACCCGATCACATTGCGCAGCCATGCCTTGATGGAGATGCCCTGCCAGGTCGAGAAATCGGCGCGAGAGGCGATTGTCGGGCACCACGCCCAGGCCCGTCTCGTTGCTCACAAAGATCAGATGGCCGGGAAGCTCCGGCAGCAGCAACGGAAGCTCCTCCAGGGCGACGGTCATCCGTACCTCATCTTCAGCGCAGAGAAGATTCGTCAGCCACAGGGTCAGACAATCGACCAGCAGGCAGCGGTTTTCTGTGGCCTCCCGTTTCAGCACCCTAGCCAGATCGAGCGACTCCTCGACCAGACGCCAGTGTTCGGGGCGGCGGGCTCGATGGCCTGCGATGCGCGCCCCCATCTCCTCGTCGCAGACGGTGGCCGTGGCAATATAGACAACCTCCAGACCGGCTTGAGCCGCCAACCTTTCTGCGAGGTGGCTCTTGCCGGACTTCACACCACCCAGGATCAGGGTCTTCATTTGATTTTTCCTCAGCGCACCACCCGTACGCCTTTGCTGGGCGGCATGCCAGTCGGGCCCGCGAATGGCCATTGAAACGCATTCCCGGTGGTACCGCTTGCACGGTCAATCCGCCCGATGAGGGCACCTGGCACCAATATGGGAGTGAGAAGGTAGATTAAAGGTGGATGTCAGGTCAAACAACCATTCAGGCATCGACAAGCGTGGCTTATCGCCGTCATTATTTTATTTATGCTATGGTGATGCGATCAGTATCACAATGGAGCAAAGTCTAATGGATAAAAGTGCAATTCTAAGATCCATGACAAAAGATGTCGATTATGAACAAATCGGCAGCCCGATATTCAGGGTATTCACTGATCGCGACCTGCATCGGATCGAGCCGTTGCGGCGGCTCTCCGATGAACAGCTCTTTGAGATGCAGGTGGTTGCCAGTGTTTTGCCCTTCCGGGTGAATGAATACGTCATCAATGAATTGATTGACTGGCGACGGGTGCCGCAGGATCCCATTTTCCAGATGACCTTTCCCCATAAGGCGATGCTACAGGATGAGATGTATGACCGGATGGCTTCATTGCATCGAAAAGGGGCTGATAGGCAAGAGATCAAGTCCCTTGCCGGGGCATTGCGCACCAAGCTCAATCCTCACCCGGCAGGTCAGTTGGCGTTGAATGTCCCAATCAATGCGGATGGCAATCGGCTGCAAGGAATTCAGCACAAATACCGCGAGACCGTCCTGTTCTTTCCAAGCCAGGGACAGACCTGTCACAGCTATTGCAGCTTTTGTTTCCGTTGGGCGCAATTCATAGGGGATAAGGAGTTGCGCATGGCCTCGGCAGAGGCCAGCGTACTGCATAAATACCTCAAAGGGCATGAAGAGGTCACCGACCTGCTGGTTACCGGCGGGGACCCCATGGTAATGAAGACAAAATACCTGGCCCGATATTTGGAGCCCCTGCTGAAGCCCGAATTCGAGCATATCCAGACAATACGCATTGGAACAAAGGCATTGTCTTTCTGGCCTCAACGCTTTGTAACGGATGAGGATTCACAAGAGTTGATGGCCCTCATGCGTCGGCTGGTGTCTGGTGGGAAGCATGTGGCAATCATGGCCCACTACAACCATTGGAAAGAACTCGAAACAGACATCGCGAGGATTGCCATTAAAAGAGTTCGTGAGACCGGGGCGCAAATTCGGAGCCAGGGTCCATTGCTTAGAAACATCAATGATGATCCGGATGTATGGGCAAAAATGTGGAACACCCAGGTACAGTTGGGCATTGTTCCCTACTATATGTTTATCGAGCGGGACACGGGGGCACGCAACTATTTCGATGTGCCGTTATATCAGGCCTGGCAGATATGCCGAGACGCCAAGAAACGGGTTTCGGGGCTTGGAAGGACGGCCCGTGGTCCCGGCATGAGCAGTGACCCGGGAAAGATCGAGATCCAAGGTGTCAGCAGAATTCGCGGCGAAAAGGTCTTCGTATTGCACTTCATTCAGGGGCGGGACCCCGATTGGGTTCATCGCCCTTTTTTCGCTAAATTCGATGAAAAGGCCACTTGGCTTCACCAGCTTGAGCCGGCCTTTGGGCAAGATCGATTCTTCTTCGAGTCAGGTTTCCAGTCCATGATCGAGTCACGCCGGGCAATAACAGACGAATGATGGGCACGGCTTGTTTTAGTGCTGGGAGACTAACGATCAGGCCTGTCCTGATCGCTCCCCCTCCCCAACCCTCCCCCCAAATGGGGGAGGGGGCAAACGCGCGTTTCGCGACTTTCACGGTAAAGTCAGCATGGCTGATGAAACAAAAACCCCGGCTCAAGGCCGGGGTTTTTGTGCTAGCGGGAGCGATATTTTTCAGTCGACGCGCCTGGAACCTACGATCTGATGGGCCAGATCTACGACACGATCTGCCATATCCAGATACTTCTGGCGGTAATCAGCCAGTAGACCATCGCTGGAAGCCCAATAGTCCTTACCTGAGACGCCGTGCTGATGTTCATACTCGATGAATTGCTTCTGCATATCCAGCATCTGGCTGATCAAATCTTGCTTTTCCCTGATGAGTGCTGCTCTATCGCTCATGTATCTATACCCCAGTGGCTCGGCGGTTAAACGAATTCGGTTTCCATCCGATCATGCCGGATGTCTTAATATTCCGCTACTTGAAGGTTGGCTAATATATCAGCAGCCTCCTTGCCATGACACCCCTTTTTCATATCTCAAAAGAGGTATGAAGGCTCAGCAACCGCATTGAATGGGACCCGGCTGATGGAGGCGGAGGGTTCCAGTGAGTTCTTTGACACAGGGGATCCCCTGTCGTTCGAGGTAATCCCTGATGCCAAGATTGATTCGGTTGCAGACCAAGGGATCGTAAAACAGGGCGGTACCCACTCCTACTGCGCTGGCGCCGGCAATCAAGAACTCTATGGCATCTTCAGCAGAGCGAACACCGCCCTGCCCAATGATGGGAATGCTGTGTCCCTTCGCCACCTGATAGACCTGATGGACCTTCAGCAATGCAACTGGCTTGATGGCGGGGCCGGAGAGTCCGCCCTGATTGTTGCCCAGAAAGGGCTTTCGGCTTTGGATGTCAATCGCCATACCCATCAACGTATTAATGACGGAGAAGGCATCGGTTCCCGCGTCGATGCAACGCTTGGCATTTTGGGAAATATCGGTTTGATTGGGTGAGAGCTTCGTAATCAGTGGCTTTCGAGTCGCCTTGCGACAGGCCTCCACCACGCGCGCGGACATGCCGGGGTCATTGCCAAAGGCGACCCCCCCCTCCTTGACATTAGGACAAGAGATATTGATCTCGATGGCATCTACGGGTGAGTCGTCGAAGCGGCGAGTGACCTCCTGGTATTCCTCCACGGAGGAACCAGAGACATTGGCGATGAAGCGGGTCTCACTAGGGTCGAGTGTGGGGAGGATTTCCCGTACGACACGATCTACGCCAGGATTTTGCAGACCTATGGCGTTGAGCATCCCGGCGGCGGTTTCGTAAACGCGATGGGGGGCATTACCGAGGCGGGGTTCGAGTGTTGTCCCCTTGAGGCAAACTGCTCCGACCTCCCGGTTGGAAAAGCCCTTCACCCGCGTATACTCATCGCCGAATCCAACGCAACCGGACAAGAGCACCAGAGGGGTATTGAACCGCATGCCGCAGAATTCCAGGGCGAGGGGAGAGGATTCAGTCATATCGGAACCTGTGTGTCATGTGGTGCTAGTTGAGCCGGAGATACCGCCGAATACGGGCAACATTATACGCCTATGCGCCAATACGGGAGCCCGGCTCCATCTGGTTGCGCCATTGGGGTTCGAGCTCGATGACCGGCGTATGCGCAGGGCCGGACTGGATTACCGGGAATTTGCCGAGATGTCGGTACATGGGAATCTGGATGAATTTCTGGCGCAATACCCCGAGCAGAGAATATTCCCCTGCACGACAAAGGGCAGTACCAATTACGCCGATATCGCCTTCCGGCGGGGGGATTGCCTCTTGTTCGGACCGGAAACGCGCGGCCTGCCTGAAGCCGTACTGGAGAAAATCCCAAGGGAGACTTGGCTTCGAATACCCATGCTGCCAAACAATCGTAGCCTGAATCTCTCCAACGCGGTCGCAGTGGTGGTTTACGAGGCCTGGCGTCAGCAGGGCTTTCCTGGTAAGGCCTAACCCCGAGAAGATTCTCGATCTGATTCGGCCTTTTGTTTCCGGCCGAGCAGGTTATGCACGGCTTGGTCTGGTGAGAGTCCCTGGTAGAGAACACGATAGACCTGGGTTGTAATCGGCATGTCCACAATCATCGAATTAGCCAGCCGATACACCTCACGGGTCGTGCCGACGCCCTCCACCTCCTGGCCAATCTCCATCCTTGCCTGATCAATGCCTTTCCCTGCCGCCAGGGCTAGGCCCATCCGTCGATTGCGTGACTGGTTATCCGTGCAGGTAAGGACAAGATCGCCCAGCCCCGCAAGCCCCATGAAGGTATCCGCATGACCCCCAAGGGCCAAGCCAAGTCGCAATATCTCGGCCAGGCCGCGGGTAATCAGTGCCGCGCGGGCATTGGCGCCAAATCCGAGACCATCAGCGATCCCTGCGGCTATGGCCATCACATTCTTTACCGCCCCCCCGATTTGAACTCCAATGACATCGGTACTGGTATAGGCCCGAAAGGATTCACCATGCAAACAACCGGCGACTCGCGAGGCATGCCCCGCATCAGTCGATGCAACAGTAATGGCGGTTGGCAGGCCCCGTGCGACTTCCGCCGCGAAAGTGGGGCCGGAAACCACGGCGACATCCCTGGGGCCGAGCACATCGATTGCTACCTGGCTGAGGAGGCGGCCACAACCTGGTTCAAGCCCCTTGGCGGCCCAACTGATAATCGCCTGTCCTGGCAGATGCGGGGCTGCCTGAAGGAGGATGGAACGGAAGGCATGACTTGGAACGACAATCAGGACAATTTCGACCGCTTTCAGGGCATATGCCAGTTCGGCACTAGGTTCGATGCCCGCAGGGAAAGCAATGCCTGGAAGAAAACGACGGTTTTCCCCATCCGCAATCAGGTTTCCGATGTGGTCGGGGAAATGGTCCCACAAAGCCACAGCATGTCCGTTACGGGCCAAGAGTATAGCTAGCGCCGACCCCCAAGAGCCGGCGCCTAGGACAGCAATACGGCTCATATGGCAGCCTTAATTTCCATTGTCTCGTTGGGCTTGCATGTTTCGCATATGCTGGGCCAACAGATGATCGAAATTGACGGGAGTTAGAAGAAACTGGGGGAAGCCCCCCTTGCTGACGAGATCAGATACAGCTTCACGCGCATAGGGGAAGAGGATTTGAGGGCAATGACTGCCAATCTGGTAGGTCATTTCCTGGTCACTGAATCCCTGCAGGACGAAAATACCGCCTTGATGTATCTCCACTAGAAAGGCTGTGCGCTCGTCCATGGTGCAGGTTACGGTCACCTTCAGCACTACCTCGAAGTGGTTGTTCTCAAGTGCCTGGGTTTCAGTCCCGAGTTGAAATTCAATCTTGGGTGTCCAGTCTTCCAGGAAGATACGAGGTGAGTTCGGGGTCTCGAATGAAACGTCCTTGAGATAAATCCGTTTAAGTTCAAAGTTCCTCTTGTCCTCAGACTGATTTTCGTCGCTCATGATGGGTTCCGTTACGGGTCGGATTTATTGAATGGAAAGGATTGCATGCCCCATGACTCAATCCCGAAAAAAGCAATGGGGTCAGGCTGGCGCAGTATACCGACTATTTCCTTTTGCGGCTGACGGGGAAATTGGCATTTTGCCAGGCCAGCATTCCTCCCTGGAGATTGAAGACTTGGGCAAAGCCTTCCTTGCGCAACATCCGGCAAGCCGTGCTAGATTGACCTCCGGAACGGCAACTGACGATAATCGGCTGATCCTGATGCTTGCGGAGCTTGTCGATTTGACCACTGAAACCGCTCATTGGGATGTTGACCGCATTAATGATGTGTCCTTTACTGAAATCAGCGCTTGGCCGCACATCCAAGACCACCGCATTTTGCTGGTTAATCAGCTCGGTGGCGCCCTTAGGGTCGACTGCGCCCTTGCCGAAACCACCCGTGAGAAGATCTTGAATCAAAAGGAATGAGACGGCGACAAACCCGCCCACCAGCAAGAGATGATTTCCCGCAAATTCGATAAGTTGAGCCATGAATTTAACCGCCATGTGAACAAAAAACCTGTTTCATCATACTGATTAGTTGCAATGTCCTTGCATCCCCCACTCGGTAGTAGACCCTGTTGGCATCCTTTCTGGAAGAGAGGATGCCCTTGTCTCGGAGTATGGCCAAGTGTTGCGAGATATTACTCTGAGATGTACCGACATTGTCGACAATATCCTGAACACTCACCTCGCGATCACCAAGGACGCAGAGGATCTTGAGGCGCAGGGGATGAGACATAGCCTTAAGGGAGCGTGAAGCGCGCTCGATATCCTCGTCGCCTTCAAGTAGTTCATCCAGGTCATCACGGCTCAAGACGGAACGGCTGAGATTATCAATGCCGGATATCATCCAACATCCTCCATAACTGAATGGTAATAAAGTGATGCGGTTTTATCTGAAAAATGGCAGAACCACAAGGTTGCCGTGCAGGTTTGGACACTGATGCCGAAATGGGCATATGGACCAAGATCCAAAAACCTGGGCCAGAAACTGATGAACACCCCTAGGCAGGCTATTAAAATCGTTCTTCCAGCCATTGCAGCAGTCTTCGCGCTGATATTCTCCTACGAAGGTTCCGCAAGCGATGTCGGCCGTCATGAGGCCGAACTAAAGGAGTTGCGCGCCCGCATCAAGGATGTCACTACGATGCTTGACAATGACCGGGGGAAGATGGGGCGGTTCAGTCGGGAGTTGCGTGATGTCGAAAGCAGAATGGGGGGGGCCATATCCCGTCTCCGGTCCATCGATGGCCAATTGCAGCGACAACAGGTTTTGATCGGCGAGCTCCGGACGCAGGAGCAGCGCCAAGCGACTGAATTGGAGCGGCATCGCCAGCTTTTATCAAAGCAAATGCTGGCAACATATGCCATGGGGAGACAGGAAAGGATCAAGGTGCTCTTGAATCAGGAGGAACCGGCGCTACTGGGCAGAATGCTGGAATATCACACCTACCTGAGTAACGAGCGGGCCAGACGTATAGGGCGGATACGTGAAATATTGAAGCGATTGCAAGGGACAAGGGAGGCGATCGTCCAGGAGGAAAGCCGCCTGAATGAGCTGAGGGACCAGGCATTGGCTAGGAAAATGGAGCTGGAGAAGGATAAGGCTGAGCGCGAAGGGTTACTGGAGGAGCTGCGTAAACAGATCTCAGATAAAGGTAAGGAGCTCACCCAGTTGCAAACCGATGTAAAAGAACTGACGAAATTGATCGCCAGTCTGCAAGACGCCTTGGCGGACATTCCTGCACAATCCGAACAAAATAAACCCTTCGACGCCTCGAGGGGGCGAATGCCTTGGCCGGCATCCGGCGAGATGGTGGCGAATTTCGGCACACCCAGGGAGGCCGGCCTGGAATGGGATGGGGTATTCATCTCGGTAGCGGAAGGGCGCGAGGTAAAAGCAATCCACAGTGGTCGCGTAGCCTACGCCGAATGGTTAAGGGGCTTCGGGCTGCTGCTCATCATTGATCACGGCAATGGCTATATGAGCCTCTACGGACACAACCAAGGCCTGCTGAAGGAGGTCGGCGACTGGGTGGCGGCAGGGGAGGCCATTGCCCTGGCGGGCAGCAGTGGAGGCCAGAGTAAGAGCGGGGTATATTTTGGTGTCCGCTATAAGGGAAAGCCCCTCAATCCCACATCCTGGTGCAAGCCAATGAAGGGCAACAAGATTGTGTAATTATCCGATTACTGCCACCAAACGCGGCCAGGGTGTAGAGTAGCCGCAATACCATCGCCACCCCGATTTACGGGATCCGCCCTTTGGAAATGGACCGACAGATGAATTCAAAACGTTTTGTCACACTTACCTTCAGCCTTTCATTGATGGTATTGCCTTCATTGATATCGGCAGAAACAGCAACGGAATCGAGCAAGGAAGAGAAATTGCCCATAGAGGAATTGCGGGCCTTCGCCGAGATCTTCGATCGGATCAAAAGCGACTATGTGGAGAAGGTGACTGATCGAAAGCTGATCGAGCACGCCATCCGCGGCATGGTAGAGGGGCTTGATCCCCATTCCAGCTACCTGAACAAGGAGGAGTATAAGGAGCTTCAGGTGGGAACCAGCGGTGAGTTTGGTGGGTTAGGGATTGAGGTTGGGATGGAGGATGGCTTCGTCAAGGTCATTTCCCCTATAGATGACACCCCAGCGCAACGGGCTGGGCTGGAGGCGGGAGACCTGGTCATCCGCCTGAACGATAAACCGGTGAAAGGCATGAGCCTGGACGACGCCGTCAAGAATATGCGGGGAAAACCGGGGACGTCGATCGGGTTGACGGTGTTGCGAAAAGGAAAGGATAAGCCCTTGGAATTCACCATCGAAAGGGCCGTCATCAAGGTCAAGAGCGTCAAGACGCGCATCCTAGAGCCAGGATACGCCTATGTCCGCCTGACGACTTTCCAGGCGAATACGGCGGATGAAATGGTTAAGGCCATTGAGCAACAACTTAAAGAGTCGAATAACGACTTGAAAGGAATGGTCCTGGACTTGCGAAATAATCCAGGCGGAGTGCTCAATGGAGCCGTCGATGTAAGCGATGCCTTTCTCGAGGATGGAATGATCGTTTACACCGAAGGAAGATTGCCAGACTCTCAACTCAAGTTTTCAGCCAATCCCGGTGATGTCCTACAAGGAGCCCCGCTGGTCGTGCTGGTGAATGACGGTTCTGCTTCCGCATCGGAGATAGTCGCCGGCGCCCTCCAGGACAGAAAGCGTGCCATCATCATGGGTGAACAAACCTTCGGCAAGGGATCAGTGCAGACTGTAATTCCTGTGGGAGAGCACGGGGCGCTGAAACTGACAACGGCACGCTACTACACACCTTCTGGACGGTCCATTCAGGCCCAGGGCATCGCACCCGACATCAGCATAGAGGAAGTCAAGGTGACACCCAGCGAAAACAATGGAATGCATCGGGTCAAGGAATCGGATCTGGCCAGGCATCTGGAACAAAAAAAGGCTGAGGATAAGGGGGCGAAAGAGAAAAAGGCAGGAGATAAGGAAAAGGATGGAGCGCCTGGGACAACATTGGCCGTGCAGGACTATGCCCTCAACGAGGCTGTCAATCTATTGAAGGGTTTGCATATCTTGCAAAAAAAAGCGGTTCCAGTGAAGGATGGGGACGGAGTAAAGAATTAGGGGACGAGGATAAACCACCAGTCTAAAGAGGAGCAAAATGGCCATCCTGGCCATTTTGCAAGGCGAAAGCCAAAAATGCGATTTTTCGTTTTCATCATTTTCAATGGCTTAGGCCATTGAAAGTGGCGGTTCATCCCTGAACCGCAAGAGGTTCTTGCAGTTTTGCAAGAACCTCTAAACAAATGTTTATTCAACAGGTTAGGAGACATTACCATGACCCGCGTTCTAGTTCCCTTGGCCCAAGGTTGCGAAGAGATGGAGGCAGTGACGATCATCGACCTGCTGCGGCGAGCCGAGATCGATGTGGTCACGGCCGGTTTGGATGATAGGCCAGTCAGGGCCAGCCGAGGCGTTGTGCTCCTACCCGACACAACGCTTGATGCGATAGCGAATGAATCCTTTGACATGCTGGTGCTGCCGGGTGGCCTTCCGGGTTCGGACCATCTCGACAATGATCCGCGTATCCACGCCTTGATCAAGAGGCTGGCGGCCAGCGGGGGCTTTGTCGCTGCCATATGTGCGGCCCCCAAGGTCCTGGCCAATGCCGGGGTGCTGGATGGAAAGCGGGCCACGGCCTATCCGGGGGTCCTCGACAGCATGGATCTTCCGCGCGTTGACCTGATGCCGCTTCCGGTCGTCAGTGACGGCAAGGTGATTACCTCCCGAGGCCCAGGCACAGCGATGGATTTCGCCCTCGAACTGATCGAAAGGCTTGTCGGCCCGGAGAAGCGCAAGCAGGTTGAGGAGCCCTTGGTTCGACCCTGAACCCTGGGGATGAGACTCAAGACCGGCCGGAATTAGCAAGGAGGATCAGACCCGAGAACCCCAGCGCCCCACCAAAAGCGAAGGCAGCAGATACGCTCAGGATTGCGGGGGTCAAGGTCAGTAACAGGGCTCCGGCTATCAACATGGAGCCTCCGCCGATGGCCTGGATAACGCGACGGTTGTGTATTTGCAGCGATTCGTGCAGCCGTTGCAGCTCCTCCGATTGCCACTGAATCGTCAGCCGACCCTGCAAAGCATCCTCAAGCAGCTTATTGGCCTTGATCGGCAAGTCCGGCAAGGTTTCCGAGAGCAAGGGCAGGTTCTGCCGGGTACGGCGCAAAAAGGCACGGAAACCGACCTGCTCGTCGGCCCATCGTTCCAGAAAGGGTTTGGCGGTGGTCCAGAGGTCCAACTGGGGATAGAGCTGCCGGCCCAGGCCCTCTACGTTCAATAGGGTCTTTTGCAGCAAGACCAGTTGAGGCTGAACTTCCATGTTGAAGCGCCGGGCGGTCTGGAACAGCCGCAGCAGGAAATGGCCGAAGGAAATCTCACTGATCGGCTTCTCGAAGATGGGCTCACTGACGGTGCGAATGGCGGCCTCAAACTCGTCGATGCGCGTCTCTTTCGGCACCCAGCCAGATTCCACATGCAGCTCGGCAACCCTTTTGTAGTCCCGATTGAAGAAGGCCAGCAGATTCTCGGCCAGATAACGCTGATCATCCTTTGTCAGTGAACCGATGATGCCGAAATCGACGGCGATATACTGGCCCTCGGGAGAGACAAAGATATTGCCCGGATGCATGTCCGCATGAAAGAAATTGTCTCGGAATACCTGTGTGAAAAAGATTTCGACGCCACGCTCGCCCAGCAGTTTCATATCGACGTTCTGGGCGCGAAGCGCGGCAGTATCACAAACCGGTGTCCCGAAAACACGCTCCATAACCATCACAGGGGTACGACAGTAGTCCCAGTAAATCTCGGGGACATAGAGCTGTTTGCTGTTCTGAAAATTACGCCTGACCAGGGCTGCATTGGCCGCCTCTCGCAGTAGGTCAAGCTCGTCAAAAATCGTCTTTTCGTATTCCTGAACCACCTCGATGAGGCGAAGACGCTTTCCTTCCGACCAGAAGCGTTCGCCGAAGCGGGCAAGGGTGAACAGAAGGTCCACATCACGACGAATGATACGGTCGACGCCGGGACGCAGAACCTTTACGACGGCTTCTCGATTGTCCTGCAAACGAACCACATGCACCTGGGCAATGGATGCAGAAGCCAGAGGCTCCTCGGAAAAGCTGGCGAAAATGTCCCGAAGAGGGCGGCCAAATGCACGCTCAATGACGGCAATGGCATCCTTGGCGGGAAAGGGCGGGACGCGGTCTTGAAGCTTGGCCAACTCATCGGCGATATCCTCGGGCAGCAGGTCGCGTCGGGTGGAAACTGCCTGACCGAATTTAACGAAAATCGGCCCGAGTTGCTCCAAGGACTGACGGATGCGGACACCGAAGGGCTCTTTGTTGCGTGGCAGCCAATACCAGGGGGCGAAAACGGTCAGAAAACGCAAGGAGCGGAAGAGGTGAGTGGCAAGCAGAACCTCGTCGAGTCCGTTGCGCAGCAGGACCCAGGCGATGTGCAACAGGCGCCAGGCCTGAAACAGCGACCTCACGGTGCTGCCCCGTTTAACGCTTGCAGAAGACGATGGACGCGGACCTCCAGCCTCTCCACATCATCACGAATTCGGTCGACATCGGCATTGAATAAGCGAACTTCCTCCGGATGCGGGCTGAGAAGCGCCTCTTCTTGAAGATATTCCCCAAGGTCTTGCTCCAGTGCCTGATGTGTCTGGCTGGTCCAGTGGCGCAACTCACGACCGGACCGGGCGAATTGATGGGCTGGGATATCTCCAATGAGACGGCTCAGGTGCTCTTCCCAATCGATATCCACTTTGGCAAGAATCTGTCCGAAACGCTGGGCAATTGCAGCGTCACCGCTGATTTGTACATCGCCGCCAAACAGCACCCCACTCTTCTCCACGGCATGCCCAAGTTTTGCCAAAGCAAGGAGCGATCCCCGGATGACGCAGTCGGGTTTGCCCTCATGGCGGGCAAAGAGCATGAGTCTGTTGGGTGCGGGGACAAAAAATAGCCGTCGCTCAAAACCGGCAATCTCGAAAGCAATCGCCTTGCCGTGGAGGGGCCGAAGCTGTCCCAGGACATGCGGATCAAGGGCCAAATATTGATGTATCGCCTCCTCGCTAAGGGCGAATACCGCGTCAATCAGTGGCATGCGGGGGCCTCACAGCTTGAATCCGCGATGAACAGCTACGATGCCGAGGCTCAAATTGTGATAGTCGCAACGCTCGAAGCCAGCCTGCTCCATCATCCCCCGGAGTGTTTCCTGATCGGGATGCATGCGAATCGACTCGGCCAAATAGCGATAGCTGGCCTCATCCTTCGCAATCACCTTGCCAATGAGGGGGAGCAATTTAAAGGAGTAAAGGTCATAAATCTTGCTGAAGGTCTTGTCGGTAGGATGGGAAAACTCCAGCACCAGGGCGCGGCCACCGGGGCGCAATACCCTATGCATTTCAACCAGGGCGCTCTGTTTGTCCGTTACGTTGCGCAGACCGAAGGCAATGGTGACAGAGTCGAAGCTGTTGTCGGCGAAGGGTATGGTCTCGGCGTTGACGAGAACAAATTCGATATTGCCGGCATGTCCGGCATTCAGCATGCGATCCCGACCGTTTTGCAGCATGGCGCTGTTGATATCAGTCATCACCACGCGTCCTGCGGGGCCTGCCAGGCCTGCGAAGCGGTCGGCTAGGTCACCCGTGCCAGAGGCTAGATCAAGAATGCAGTGTCCCGCCCTGATCCCAGCCAAATCCACCGCCATGCGCTTCCATAGACGATGGACGCCGAGAGACATCAGATCGTTCATGAGATCATAGCGGTCAGCAACCGAGTCGAATACGGCGCGGACACGGTTTGCCTTCTCGCCGAGAGGTACTTGTTCAAAGCCGAAATGGGTTGAGTTGGGATCTATGGCCATGGATCACCTGACTAGGGGCACAGGGGGCTTGAGCAGTATTAGGGCAAGGAATCAAGACGGCTCCCTGTGTTTGTGACCCGCCTGTTCCAATTCATGCAGATATTGCCGCCACAGCCGGTCATGATTTTGACCCAGAGTATACAGGGTCTCCCAGGAGTAAATGCCGGTGTTGTGGCCGTCGTCGAAGTGAAGGGTGACGCCGTAATTGCCGGTGGGCTCGATGCGCTCGATGTTCACATCCTCCTTGCCGATTTGGAGTTGACGCTGCTCCGGGCTGTGACCCTGGACCTCGGCGGAAGGGGAATGGACACGGAGATATTCGCAGGGCAGGCTGAAACGGCTGCCGTCTTCGAAGGCGATTTCCAATACCTTGGAGAGTCGATGCAGGTTGAGTTCGGTAGGCATCGGATGGCTCATGACTTGTTACCTCGAATTGGAGAAAGGGGTGATTCTAATCCCTTGAAGCCCCTTGTGCTCTCCGCTCAAACCCTGGGGTATGTGCCGCACGGGTTCGGAACGGAGAGATCGGCGATGAAATTCACAGAATGAAACGGCTCAAATCCTCGTTCTGGGCCAACTCTCCGAGGTGGCTGTCGACATAGTGCGCATCAATGGTTATGGTCTCTCCCTGCATTTGAGAAGCAGCGAACGAGACCTCCTCCAACAGCCGTTCAAGGACAGTATGCAGGCGCCGTGCACCGATATTCTCGGTACGTTCATTGACCTGCCAGGCGATTTCTGCAATGCGACGAATACCATTCTGGGTGAACGCTAGATCCAGCCCTTCGGTTGCCATCAGCGCTCGGTACTGGTCGGTCAGAGATGCATCGGGTTCAGTGAGGATACGGGTAAAGTCCTCCGATGTGAGGGCACTCAGCTCTACCCGGATCGGCAGACGACCCTGAAGCTCGGGGATCAGATCGGAGGGTTTGGAGAGATGGAAGGCGCCAGATGCGATGAAGAGGATGTGGTCGGTTTTGACCATGCCATGCTTGGTTGAAACGGTGCAGCCCTCCACCAACGGCAGCAGATCCCGCTGAACCCCCTCCCGTGAGACATCGGGGCCGCCCTGGCTTGAACGGCTGGTGACCTTGTCCAGTTCGTCGATAAAGACAATGCCGTTTTGTTCGACATTTTCAAGGGCACGATACTTCAGGTCCTCTTCATTGATGCGCTTGGCCGCTTCTTCATCTGCGATCAGGCCGAGGGCATCGCGGACACGCAGTTTTCGACGACGGGTGCGCCCGCTGCCCAGGTTCTGAAAGAGGCTTTGCAGTTGGCCGGTCATTTCCTCCATACCAGGCGGGGCCATAATCTCGACCCCAAGCTGGGGGGAGCTGACCTCGATCTCGATCTCCTTGTCGTCCAGTTCGCCGTTGCGCAGCTTGGCGCGAAACTTTTCGCGTGTGGCCGTCCCCGGAGCGGCTCCGGACCGGCCCTCCTCCTCGAAGCTGCGGGGGGCGGGGGACGGTAATAGGGTATCGAGCACACGCTCCTCCGCCATCTCCTCCGCTACATGCTTGACCTTGTCCAGCTCCTGCTCGCGCAACATCTTTACGGCAACGTCGGCCAGGTCTCGGATGATGGAATCGACCTCCTTGCCCACATAGCCGACCTCGGTAAACTTGGTCGCCTCGACCTTGATAAAAGGGGCGTTGGCCAGCCGGGCAAGGCGCCTGGCAATTTCTGTTTTGCCGACACCGGTAGGCCCGATCATGAGGATATTCTTGGGCGTGATCTCGCTCCGCAGGGGCTCATCGATCAGCATGCGGCGGCGGCGGTTGCGGAGGGCGATGGCCACGGAACGCTTGGCCTGCTGCTGGCCGACGATGTGCTTGTCCAGCTCAAGGACGATTTCTTGTGGGGTGATATCGGACATCAGGCTTCGGAATCCAGCTCTTCAATGGTGCGATTGTGATTGGTGTAGATACATATATCGGCGGCAATGGCGAGTCCCTTTTCGACGATCTGAACGGCATCCAGGTTCGTGTTCTCCATCAGGGCGCGAGCGGCGGCCTGGGCGAAGGCACCACCAGAGCCGATGGCCATCAGCCCGTTCTCCGGTTCGAGCACGTCGCCAGTGCCGGAGATGATGAGGGATGCCTTGGTATCGGCCACGCAGAGCATGGCCTCCAGGCGCCGAAGCATCCGGTCGGTGCGCCAATCCTTGGCCAGTTCAACAGCGGCACGGGTCAGGTTGCCATGATGCTTTTCCAGCTTCCCCTCGAACCGCTCAAAGAGGGTAAAGG
Organism: Gammaproteobacteria bacterium; assembly: GCA_018812525.1. Taxonomy (GTDB): domain Bacteria; phylum Pseudomonadota; class Gammaproteobacteria; order Chromatiales; family Chromatiaceae; genus YD12-FULL-61-37. Next base: position 41,304 of record JAHJDE010000093.1, on the reverse strand, counting down.
CGTCGGCGGTGGCGCCGGCAAATCCCGCCAGCACCTGTTCTTTATAAAGACGGCGAACCTTGCGGGCGTTGCCTTTCATCACCGTATTGCCGAGGGAGACCTGCCCATCGCCGCCGACAGCAACCTTTCCGTTGCGGCGAATGGATAGAATGGTAGTGCCGTGAAAAGTCTCCATGCCGGGCTCTCTAGACGTGGGAAACGGGTGATTCTATCCAAGAAACGGACTATTGTCCGGGGTCTTTCTTCTTCCTGGCCCTGGGATGGGTATTGTCATAGACCTCTGCCAGGTGGCGGAAATCAAGGTGGGTATAGATCTGCGTGGTCCCGATATCGGCGTGACCGAGCAACTCCTGCACGGCGCGCAGGTCGCCCGAGCCCTCCAGCAGATGGCCGGCGAAGGAGTGGCGCAGCATATGGGGATGGACATGGCAGGGGGCCATTCCTCGGCGGGCTTGTAGGTCGACACGCTGCTGTACAGCGCGGGGAGATATCCGGTTGCCGCGCTGGCTGACGAAGAGGGCCGTTTCGCCTGGCTTCGCCAGGCGCGAGCGGATCGAAAGCCACCGATCAACGGCCTGTCGGGCTACAGCTCCAATGGGGACTTGGCGCATCTTTGCCCCCTTTCCGGTCACGCGCAACAATTCACCAGAAGACACAATGTCGTTGAGATCAAGGGATACCAGTTCCGCCAGACGGAGGCCCGATGAGTAGAACAACTCCATGATGGCGCTATCACGGGTGCCCAGGGGGGAATCCGAGGGGATACCGTCCAGCAATAGACCTAAGGTCTCTGGATCGAGGTGGGAGGGGAGCCTGTGATCGGATTTTGGTGCTCGAATGCTGTCGGCGGGGTTGTGCCCAACAACGCCTTCCCGATGAAGAAAACGAAACAGGGCGCGCAGGGAAGAAAGCGCTCGTCGCAAGGTGGAACCTGAAAGCCCTTGGCGATGGCGCTCGGCAATGTATGCGCGGACTAGATGCGAAGTGAGCTCCGGCCATCTCCGCAATCCGCGTCCTGAGGCCCAGTCCTTCACTCCCAGGAGATCGCGTTCGTAAGCCTCAAGGCTGCGAGGGGAGAGGCGCCGTTCATGGCGGAGATAATCGAGAAAGCCTTGCAGCTCCTCAAACACCGGGCAAGGAAACCTTTTGCAAAAAACGGCTGACGAGCTCCGACAGCCGGCTCAGGAAAAGCGTGCCCTTGCCTGTATTGAAACGTTCATCGGAACGGCTGCCGATGGCCAGAATGCCGTATGCGTCGTTGCAGCGAAGAGGGACCAAGGCGGTTGAACGGACGTTATCGGCGATGGGGCCGAAGATAAAGGCGAGCTGGCTGGGATCGAGATTGCCGCAAAGTGGCCGTCCATCATCGAGGAATGCCTTCAACTTGGCGATCACGGCCTGTTTGTCCGAAGGCATGGAGGCCGGCGGGTCCAATTCACCCCGTGAAAAAAGGCGGAGTTCGACGGCATCCGCCTGGAAGTGGTCGAATAGCTCGTCATTCAGAGCGGACAGCATCTCTTCTAAGCCTTGGCAGGGGATCAGGGCAAGGGTCAGATGCTGTATGCGATCGGCGAGAATTTCATTTTCACGGGCAATCTCTATCATCTGGTGGAGACGCAGGTTGCATCCTTCCAGTTGTTCTCGCAGGACATGGACCTGTCGTTCGAGAAGGGAGACCGCCTGGCCGCTGGGGTGCGGGATGCGAAGCCTGCTCAGCAGATCTTCGTTGCGTACGAAGAAATCAGGGTTTTCAAGCAAGTAATCGGCAACGGCCTTGCTCATTTCCATTGGCTGCTTGGGTTTGGATTTAATGCTCATAGCTCGATGATGCCATCAAAGACCCTCTCCGCAGCCCCCTTCATCCAGACGGGCTCTCCGGGTCCGGACCAGCCAAGCATAAGATCCCCGCCCGGCAGGGAGACCCGTGCCTGTTCGTCGAGCAGTCCCCAATGATGGCCAATGACCATGGCGGCACAAGCGCCGGTGCCGCAGGCAAGGGTTTCCCCCGACCCTCGCTCAAATACCCGTAGGTCAATATGGTCACGAAAACGCACGGCCATAAAGCCGACATTGACCCTTTGCGGGAAATGGGGGTGGGACTCGATCAAAGGGCCAAGGGTTTCGACCGGAGCGGTGGCACAGTCATCGACCAGCAGAATGGCATGGGGATTGCCCATGGAGACGGCTCCGATACGGAAGGTCGCCCCATTGATCTCCAGAGGGTAGGACTCGGCTTCGCTATCGGCCAGAAAAGGGATCTTTTCCGGAGAGAACACAGGGCTGCCCATGTTGACCCTCACCTGGCCATCCTGCCCCACATAAAGGCGGATATTGCCGGAGGCGGTGCCAACATCGATGACATCCTTTTTCGTCAGCCCAAGGTCGCGCACAAAACGGGCGAAGCAACGGGCACCGTTACCGCATTGTTCCACCTCACCGCCATCTGCGTTAAAGATGCGGTAGTGGAAATCGGTCAATGTATTGCGGGGGGGCTCCACCATCAACAACTGGTCGCAACCAATGCCAAAACGGCGATCGGCCAGGAAACGGATCTGTTCCTGCGTCAAGGCAATAGGGGCGCGGGTGGCGTCCAGGACAATGAAATCGTTTCCCAGCCCCTGCATCTTGGTGAAGGCGAGCCTCATGGCAAGGGTGCTTCCAGGGCGAACAATTCCTGAACCGTTTCGCGGCGGCGGACAAGGTGGCATTGGTTGCCGCTCACCATCACCTCGGCGGCGCGGGGGCGGGAGTTGTAGTTGGAGCTCATGGCGAATCCATAGGCGCCGCTGGTGCGGACGGCCAGGAGATCGCCCTGTCTGAGATTGAGCCGGCGCCCCTTGCCGAGGAAATCCCCCGTTTCGCAGACCGGGCCGACCACGTCGTAGACGGCCTCTACGCCGGCATTGTGCCGATGCACAGGGACTATGCCCTGGATGGCCTGATAGAGCGATGGGCGAAGCAGATCGTTCATGGCGGCATCGGCGATGGCAAAGTGTTTGTGTTCCGTGGATTTCAGATATTCGACACGGGTCAGGAGGATGCCGGCATTGCCTGCGATGGCACGGCCGGGTTCCACCAGGATTTCGTAGGGCAGATGCATAAGCCGGTCGATCAGCCGGGCCGCGTAGTCGAAGGGCTCGGGCGGGGCTTCATCGATGTAGCGAACGCCCAAGCCTCCGCCCAGGTCAAGATGCTGAATGGCGATGCCTTCCTGACGCAACAGCTCGACCAGATTCAAGACCCGTTCAAGGGCGTCGGCGAAAGGGGTCAGGCCGGTCAATTGAGAGCCGATATGGCAGTCGACCCCTTTGACCTCTATGTTAGGGAGTTGCAGGGCGTGCCGATAGACATGCAGCGAACGATGGATATCGATGCCGAATTTGTTTTCCTTCAGCCCCGTCGAGATATAGGCGTGGGTCTGGGCGTCCACATCGGGATTCACCCGCAGAGAGACGGGGGCCTTCTGACCCAGCTCGGCGGCGGCTTGGTTGAGCCGTTCGAGTTCCGCCTCGGATTCGACATTGAAGCAGCGGATGCCGACTTCCAAGGCGCGGCGCATTTCATCGGCCCGCTTGCCCACACCAGAAAAGACGATCTTCCCTGGATCACCGCCGGCAACCAGGACACGCTCCAACTCGCCTACCGATACGATGTCGAACCCCGATCCGAGCTGCGCCAAGACATTGAGCACTGCGATATTGGCGTTAGCCTTGACAGCGTAACAGACCAGGTGGGGATGATCGCCGAAGGCCTTGTCGAAGGCGTGCCAGTGGCGTTCGAGCGTGGCCCTGGAGTAGACGAAGCAGGGGGTGCCGAAATGGTCGGCGATCTCTTGCAAAGGGACATCCTCGGCAAAGAGGTCATCTCCCCGATAGTTGAAGTGATCCATGGGTTATTTTTTGTACCGGGATGCCCTGGGATCGTCGGGTTGGAACAGATCTCCCTTTTGCCCGCAGGCGGTCAAGAGGGTGCTGCTGGCCGTGGTGGCGATCAAAATCCAAAGCAAGAGGAGGGGGCGAATCTTCATGACGATGCCTCAGGGTCGGAATGTCCGTCGAGTATACTCTGATGCCGATCCGGGATGAAAAACCTGTCACTCGTATTCATCGGCCCGGCGCGCATCTCCGCGCACCCGTGCGGCGGGATAGCGTTGTTCGTTGATCGCGATCTTGCGCCAGGCGGCGCCGATGAGGTCTATGTCAAGGCGTTGTGAGCAGCGGATCAGGAAGATGAAGATGTCGGCCAGCTCCATGGCCACCTCTTCCCGCTTGTCGGGCCTACCGGTCAGATAGCTCTGCTCCTCGCTCAGCCATTGGAAATGCTCCACCAGCTCGGCGCACTCGGCGATCAGGGCCATGGCCAGGTTCTTGGGCGAATGGAACTGTTCCCAGTCACGTTCGCGGGCGAACTGCAACAGGCGTTGCTTGAGCGTGTCGATATTGTCTTGAGGCACGATGCCCTCCATCGGGATCAATTCTGGTCGATGCGCCAGCGCGCCAGCTCGATGGCCTTGCGGACCTGGGCCGGGGCGGTGCCGCCGATATGGTCGCGGGCGGCCAGGGAGCCTTCCAGGGTCAGGACCTCGTAGACATCATCCCCGACCCGATCGGAAAAGCCGCGCAGCTCATCAAGGGAGAGTTGTGCCAGGTCGCAACCCTTTTCCACGCATAGGGCGACGGCTTTGCCCACCGCCTCGTGGGCATCGCGGAAAGGGAGCCCCCGGCGCGCCAGATAATCGGCCAGATCGGTGGCCGTGGCGTAACCCTTCAGGGCGGCGGCCCGCATAGCGTCCCGTTTGGGGCGAATGGCCGGTACCATGTCGGCGAAGACCTTGAGGCAACCCTTGAGGTTATCGACCGTGTCAAACAGGGGTTCCTTGTCTTCCTGGTTGTCCTTGTTGTAGGCCAGGGGCTGGGACTTCATCAAGGTCAGGAGGGCCATGAGGTGGCCGTAGATCCGCCCGGTCTTGCCGCGCACCAGCTCAGGCACGTCGGGATTCTTCTTCTGCGGCATGATGGAGGAGCCGGTGCAGAAGGCGTCCGAAAGCTCGATGAAGCCGAACTGGGCCGAGGACCAGATGATCAGCTCCTCCGACATGCGGGAGAGGTGCATCATCAGGATGCTGGCGGCGGCGGCGAATTCGATGGCGAAGTCCCGGTCGGAGACGGCATCCAGGGAATTGGCGGCAGGCCGTTCAAAGCCGAGCAGCTCCGCCGTGTAGTGGCGATCGATGGGATAGCTGGTCCCGGCCAGGGCTGCGGCCCCGAGCGGCATAACGTTGGTGCGCTTGAGACAGTCGCTGAAACGGTCATGATCCCGGTCCAGCATCTCGAACCAGGCCATCAGGTGGTGGCCGAAGCTGATCGGCTGGGCGGTCTGCAAGTGGGTGAAGCCGGGCATGATCGTATCGGCCTCCCGCTCGGCCAAGTCCAGCAGGACCCTTTGCAGCCGGGCTATTCCACGGTTGACCTGATCGATCTCATCGCGCAGCCAGAGGCGCACATCGGTGGCGACCTGGTCGTTGCGGGAGCGGCCGGTATGCAGCTTCTTGCCGGCGTCACCGATGGCCTCGGTCAGCGCCGCCTCGATGTTCATGTGGACATCCTCGCGGGCGATGGACCATTGGAACGCGCCCCGTTCGATACACTCGCCTATGGCCGTCAGGCCCTCGCATATGGCCTGGCGCTCCTGTTCGCTGAGTATCCCTTGACGGGCCAGCATGGTGGCGTGGGCCATCGAACCCTGAATGTCATAACGGTAGAGGCGCTTGTCAAACTCCACCGAGGCGGTAAAGGCCTCAACAAAGGCGTCGGTGGGTTCGTTGAAACGACCGGCCCAGAGTTTGTCGGCATCGTTCATTGTTCTTGGTACCTGTTCAAGTTCATGGGGCTCTGCAATACTCAGAGGCCAATCCCGGATTATACCCAAAGGTATGGAGAGAAAAGCGATCAGAGGCGAACAGCCGTTGCTACCGGACCTATGTTCCGTTCGAATCCTGTTTTTCCTGGTCCTTGCCACGGAGTTGGTGGTATTAGCCATGGGGCTGATCGCTGATGCGGGAAATCAATACTTCTGGCTGCGGCTTGGCTTGCGCTCTCTTTACTCACAATGGCTGGCGCTGACGGCGGCGGCCATACTCTGTGCGACACGGCCTTGGCTCATCGGTCGCTTCGGGCCTCAGGGGCAAAGTCTTGCGACGCTCATGGCTGTGGCCATGGTGAGCCTGGCCCTGAGTGACATCAGCCACCGCCTGATGATGCCACCCGAGGAGTATCTCCTGTTCCTTGGCAGAAACCTCGCTGTGGTCATGATTTTCACTGGCCTGTTGCTGCGCTATCTCTATGTGCAGTACCTGCATCACATCCAGGCTGCGGCAGAGGCGCGCGCCCGGCTCCAGGCATTGCAATCGCGTATCCGGCCCCATTTTTTGTTCAATAGCATGAACACCATTGCCACCCTGACGCGTATCAACCCTAAATTAGCCGAGACAGTTGTCGTGGATTTGGCGGATCTATTCCGTGCAAGCCTCTTGGAAATCGATAAGCTCAGCACCCTGGGGGAGGAGTTGAGATTGGTCAGGCACTACCTGGATATCGAGGGACTTCGGCTGGGGAAGAGGCTCCGTGTGGAATGGTCGGTGGATGGGTTGCCGGAGGAGGCAGCCTTGCCACGATTGACCCTCCAGCCCCTGCTGGAGAATGCTGTCTATCACGGTATCGAGAAGTTGCCAGAGGGGGGGATCATCAGGGTGATCGGGGACCGGCAAGGGGATTGGATTGTCATCAGCTTGAGTAATCCCATTTCATCTCTGGATGCAGAGCAACAAAAAAAGGGACAGGGCATGGCGCTGGAAAATGTGCGTCAAAGGCTGCATGGGGTATTCGGAGAATGCGCCAGATTGACTGAAGTCAAGGACTCCGCCCGATATCAAATCCAACTGGAATTCCCCTTGTTGGCCGATGAAGATTCTGATCGCAGACGATGAGCCCCTGGCGCGGACGCGACTCCGCTCCCTATTGGGCGATCTGGGCATGGGCGATTCCATCGTGGCCGAGGCCTCGGACGGAAGGGAAGCCGTTGAATTCTGCCGAAAAGGTGGGGTCGATCTGGTACTGCTGGATATCCGTATGCCTGGCATGGATGGCATGGCGGCGGCGCGGAAGCTGCTGGAGCTGGATCGGCCCCCTGCCGTGATCTTCACCACCGCCTATCCTGAGCGCGCACTGGATGCCTTCGATCACCATGCCGTCGACTATTTGCTGAAGCCGGTCCGATCGGAGCGCCTGCAACAGGCCCTTGCCAAGGCCAGAAGCCTCAGCAGGGTGCAGTTGCAAGCGATCGAGGAGCGCCGTGACAAGGAGTTGTCTGGACAATCCGTCTGTGTGCGTCTTCGTGGCGACCTGCATCGAATCGAGATGGATCAAATCCTTTATTTCCGGGCAGAGAGCAAATATGTGGTGGTGCGCCACCGGGACGGCGGGGCATTGCTCGATGAAAGTCTGCGTTCATTGGAACAACGCTTTGCCGGTCGCTTCATGCGCATTCACCGTAATGCACTGATCAACCGGGACTACCTGGGGGGGCTCAAGCGGGAGGGCGGGGCCAATCCCTGCGTGGAAATTCGCGGTACGGACGAATGCCTGGAGGTCAGTCGCCGCTACTTACCTGCGGTCAGGCTGTGGTTCAGGGAAGGTTCGGAAACTGACCGATAGGTTTCAGGGAAACATCGTGGCATTCTGTGTGGGAAGTGGAAAGCCAAACCTGATAGTGGAGAAACCCATTTTGTGGATGAGAGATTAATAGACATCGAGAGCCGGATAGCCTTCCTGGAAGTGGCCATAGATGCACTGAGCGAATCCTTTGTGGAGCATCAGAAGGCCATGATCAAAATGGCTGGGGAAGTCAGCAGGATGAGTACCCTGATCCGTGAACTCAACCTCTCTCCCGTCGAATTGGAGCCGCCACCCCCCCATTATTGAGCATGGCCCGTCCCTTTGTTCTCATCATCCGAAGGGAGTTCCTCAGGTCCAGGATAGTCCCTGGGCGCCTCGTATTGCAGCACTTCCTTCCCCTTGGAATCGAGGAGAATGCTCAACCCCCTCTCCGGGTAAAACCAGCTCACACTGTTCTCGTTGTTACGCCGCCAGGCCTTGGGTTCTCCAAAACGGCTACGAAAAAAGTCCGCATCGAGTTGACCATAGGCAGGGATATAGGTCAGGCCAGAGATCAGGCGATGGGTCTGGAGGGGCTTGTCCTGCTCCGCCAATAACAGGCGTTGATCTCCGCTCGGGCCACCCTCCCGGCCTATGGCGCGCTCGGCCAATGCCTGCATCTCAGGGTGCTCGGCCACCAGGGTCACAATCAACTTGGCTGAAAAGGGACCGTTCTTGATGCTATCGAAGTAGGCCTCCAGTGACATGCTCCCTCCCTGGTTCATAAAGAGGGCTATTCCTTGCGGCCTTCCATAGCGTTCTACCACATCTGAAAGAGTCGCCTTGCCGATATGGATGCCCATCACCCTGGAAGTGCCATCCTCGAAGATTTCGATCTGCCAGGGCATCTCGGTCAGTCGCGTCGGCTGTTCCGGCCTGGGTGCCAGGATCCAGGTGGCAGCCAATAGCAGGCCGATTCCGGCCGTTATGATCAAAAATTTTTTCATGAGTGGTCCTTTATTATCCTTGGCGACGAATTCAGGAGAGGATACGAAATTATGGGGGCCTGCAGGATCAGGCCTCGGCGTCGTAGAGGTCTGCCTGAATCTCAGGCGGCATCTGGAGATAGAAGCCACGCACGGCAAGCTCCTGCAGCACAAGCCCCGCATCGGCCCTGGCCAGCTTCCTGCCGGTGTGCAGCAAGAGCTCCATGACCGGTTCGGGCCTTCCGAAGCGGACCATCAGCGCCTCGGGCAGCCGATCGAAGTCGTCCTTCTCGGACAGATAGAGATACATCTCCGACTGCCTCGGGCTGCGGTAGATCCAACAGGGGGTGGCTTTGTCGTTCAAGGAGACTCCGATGCAGTTTACTTCAGATCAATTCACTTCAGATGAGGATGCAGTCAGGGTAAAGTTTACAGATGAACAGCATAGCGATGGAAACCCTACTGACTTTCATCGTCCACCTCCAAGCCGGCTTTAGGGAGCAAAAGGGGCAGGGCCTGGAGCGGCAATCCCTGCTCCTTGCCGAGGGATTGCTGCGTAAGGGGCTTTTGCGCGGGGAAACTGACGAAACGCCGCTCCAGGTCGTTATCATCGGCCCCACCCAAGTCGGCAAAAGCACCCTCGTGAACCTCTTGCTCGATGGTGATTACGCGGGGGTCAGCGCCCTTGCAGGCTATACCCGCCATGCCCAGGGGTTTTGCCTGCCATCCCTGGCGGAAGCGATGGCAAGGACAACCGCCAAGCTGCTGCCCCACATGGAGCGCGCTGCCCCCGAGCGGCTCACCCCGGATCGGTTTGACCGTTACTCCCTCACCGAAGCTGGTGCAGCTGGGGCCTTAGGCATCGAACAGCCGCTGATTCTCTGGGATACACCCGATTTCGATTCGGTAAGCTCTCGCGACTACCGCTTCACTGTTCCTTTGTTCTGTGCCCTGGCCGATCTCTTGGTTCTAGTGGTAAGCAAGGAGAAATACGCCGACCGAACCGTATGGGAGCTGCTACGGCTGCTCTCCCCCGCTGGAATCCAATTGCTGGTAGTGCTCAACAAGATTGACGAGGAGTCCAGGCCGCACCTGGTAGCAGCGCTGCAACTCAAATTCGAACAGGAAGGCATGGCCTGCCCAGTGATTCAGCCCATCCCTTATGTGACCGAGGCCGACTGGGGTTCAATGGGCGCCAGCGAGGCTGTGGTGCAACTACGGTCTGGTTTCCTGGGGGAGTTGACTCGCAGCCCGTCCAATTCACCGCCATTATTGAAGCCCTTGCTCGATCTCCACTGGCCACTCTGGACCGCCCCTGTTCGCCGGGAGCAGGAATCCGCCTGCCATTGGGAAGATGCGGTGGAAAAGATGCTGGCCGCAGCGGGTGAGTATTTCGAGCGAAGCTACCTTCGCAATCCCGACTACCGGGAGACCCTCGACCGCGCGGTCGTCCAACTCCTCGGGCTGCTTGAGGTGCCTGGGCTGGCCGTGCCGATGGCACGGGCGCGTCACCTCTTGACTTGGCCCGCACGCCGGCTCGGGCGATGGCTGAGGACGGTCCCGCGTGACGACACAGAGGAAAGCTCCTCGGAGGTGCTGGTACTGGGTGAGGCTATCGACCAGCTCCTCCTCAGGCTCCAGCGTATCGCCGGAGAGCGCGCCGGGGAAGGGGCGCCAGAGGATCGGCTTTGGTGGCATCACCTCTGGCGCCACCTTCACGACCGTGAGGCGGTCTTGCGGGCGGCTGGCGCTGAACTGATTGCCGGACACAGGGCCGCCTTCCTGCCGGAGATTGAAGCTGCCGCAAGAAGCCTCTATCGCCACCTCGAAGATCATCCGGCCCTACTCAATTCCCTCCGCGTAGCACGGGTAACCGCCGATGCCGCAGCGGTGATCCTGGCCTTGAAAACCGGAGGGATCGGCCTGAACGACCTCCTTCTCACCCCAGCCATGCTCTCCTTCACCGCCATGTTGACCGAGGGGGCGGTAGGGCAATACATGCATGGCGTTGAGAGAGAGCTGAAACGGGCCCAGGCCGCATCGGTAAAGACCCATCTGCTGCAACCCCTGGCGCAACTGCTTGCCGACGCGCCAAGAGAGATGCCGAGAGCGGGTCTATTCAGCATAACATCTGAAGAGCTGGCGCGGGCCGAGTCTGCTCTAGAGGAATTGTCTCCCTGATGGACCTTGCGACCCTTCATCAAGCGATCCTGGCGTGGGCCCGCGAGGCGCAAAGCGCAGGCTGGCTTGAGGGTGATGACCTGAGGGGAATCGAGAGGATCGAACACCAGCAGGCCGCTGCCTTGTTTGAAAACAAGCACCATCGCCCCCTGCTCGTCGGGCTGTTCGGCGGCACCGGGGTTGGCAAGAGCAGCCTGCTCAACCGCTTGGCCGGGAAATCCATCGCCCGCGTCGGGATCGAACGCCCCACCTCCCACGAGGTTACCCTCTACTTGCACAGAGATTTCAGGCTGAGTCTGCTGCCGCCCGAGTTGCCCGTGGATCAAACCCGGCTTGCCTACCACGACATCCCCGAACGCGGCCTCCTGGCCTGGCTCGACATGCCGGACATGGATAGCACGGAGGCCCGCAACCGCGATCTGGTCGTGGCCTGGCTTCCCTACCTGGACTGGATAGTCTACGTGGTCAGCCCGGAGCGCTATCAGGACGATCTCGGTTGGCGTTTTCTCCAGCAACGCGGCCGCCGGCACGCCTGGTTGTTCGTCATGAACCAATGGGACCGGGGCCGTAGCGAGCAACTGAACGATTTCCGCCTCAGGCTGGAGGCCGAGGGTTTTAAGGCACCCCGTATCCTGCGCACTTCCTGTTTCGGTGAGGGGATCGAGGACGATTTCCTGCAACTTGAGGACATCCTCAAACGGGCCATCCAGAATTATGGCCTGGAACTATTGCAGCGGCTCGGTCTCCGGGTACGCCAGGATGAATTGGCCAAGGAAGCTGAACGCCTCATTGCTCGGACCGGTGCGACGGTTCTCTGGGACCAGGCCAGGGGGAACTGGGGAGAAGTTATTGTTCCTCGGCTGAGGCGACTGGAAAGGCGGCTTGGGGACCGCGCGCTTAGATTGACGGAGAGCCTCCGCACCAGCCGGATAGACGAGGAATCACTACCGGATCGCCTGCCAGGGCTTGCTGACGCCTTATGGACGGAAACGGAATCGGTCTTGCTGGAGCAATGGAACAGTCTGCTCCTTGAGGGGCTTCGCTCCCGCTCATTGCCGGTCAAGCCTATGCAACGCCTTCTCCAGGGAAATGCTGTGGCCAGCGACGATCTGTATCGACAGGTTCTGAGGTCCTCCCTCGACAACTCCCTGGCGCATCCAGGCTCGTGGCTGCAACGCAGCCTTCATTGGCTGTGCGGGTTTTTGGAGTGGCTTATGCCCCTGTCCGCGGCGGGCTGGGCTGCACAGCATCTGGTCCGAGTCTATTCCGACGCGCTACAGTCCAAGGCTTCCTTTCTGGGTATAGATTTTGCCGTTCACAGCATCCTGTTGATCACACTGGCCTGGGCAATACCCTGGTTTCTGCATCGGCACCTGAAACCCTCACCGGTCTCCATCGTTCGACGCGGCCTGAAGGCTGGGATCCCAAAGGGCAGCGAGGCGCTGAGACGGGCCTTTGAAAGAGTATGGGATTCCCTAGCAAGTGAACACAGAGCTTTGCTCGAAGGGCAGCAACGAATTACCGGACTGATGCCGCCTCCAGAGGATTTCGACCCCAATCGGCTGTCGGGGCTATTTTCATCACAAACCAATTCCGTTGAGAATAAGTTGTGATGAAGTTGGCAATTCCCAAAGCGCTCCCTTGAACAATTTACCAACAAACCTATCTCTATAGTGAGGAACTTGCAAAATGGCCATCCTGGCCATTTTGCAAGGCGAAAACGAAAAATGCGATTTTTCGTTTTCTTCATTTTCAATGGCTTAGGTCATTGAAAATGGCGGTTCATCCCTGAACCGCAAGTGGTTCTTGCAGTTTTGCAAGAACCTCTAGTTGTTAGGAATGCCATGGAGGGCGCGTTTTCGGTGACAGTTGTCCCTTGTTGACACTGGGTTCCAGGGAGCCGTAGCCGAACCCAGAGATTTTCGGGAATGGCCAAAATCTGGATGAACCCCATGAAGGAGGTTGTGATGAAGACCATAATTAACATGACGACCGGCGATATCGCCGAGATAGGGCGTAATGAACCCCTTGCGGACCATCCTCCCCTCGAACAGAGCAGGCTGGAGTTGGGTCCTGGAGAGATTTCCATCGTCCGACCTACATTTTCTGAAATGTCCATGCCGCCGGATCTGGCGCAAACCCCGGTCGATACATTCCTTGCCGGTCAGTGCTAATTCCGCCTTGTAACCGATGCGGCATGCGGGTATCTTGCCGTTAGGCCGGTTTCACCGGCCTATTGTCGTTCATTAGCTCTAAAAATCCAACCCCCCCTTGGAGACAGCCGAATGGATCTGGAAAGAGTCAGCACCAATTGTGATTTTCCCGACGAGATCAACGTCATGGACGTTGTACTGTCACAGAACAATGCGCCCGAACTCCCGCATTTCTGATCATGAAGGCCTGCATCCTCTCTGACAGTCATGATCATATCCCGCTTCTGGATGCAGCTGTCGCTGCCGCAAAGGAGGCAGGGGCTGAAGTGGTGCTCCATTGCGGTGACCTGGTAGCGCCTAGTACCCTGCGTTGCCTGGAGAAATATGGTCTTCCTGTGCATGTCATTCACGGCAATAACAGCGGCGATCTCTTCACCCTCGCTACCATGGCGAACCGGCCAGAGAGCATCATCCAATACCACGGCATGGACGCTGGTATTACACTAAACGGTAAGCGCATCTTCCTTGTGCATTATCCCCATTACGCGCGTGCCATGGCGGCGACGGGCGATTGGGATCTGGTCTGTTTCGGCCACACCCATAAGACAAGCATCGAACAGATCACCAATGTCAACGACGGAGTCACCATGCTGGTCAACCCCGGAACCATCGGCGGGGTAGGCAGGACACCTGCCACTTATATCCTCGCCGATCTGGAAGGCATGACCTTTGAGATCCGTGAGGTCTCCAAATTACTGGAACAGGGCTACAGCGAGTTGGCGGGATGATGAACGAACTGACCCATTTCGATGCCGATGGCCAGGCTCACATGGTTGATGTGAGCGCCAAGTCCGTTACGCACCGTATTGCCGTTGCCGAGGGTCGCATCCGCATGGAGCCTGGGACCCTGGAATTGATTGAGCAGGGTGGGCACAAAAAGGGCGATGTCCTGGGCATCGCGCGTATCGCCGGCATCATGGCGGCCAAGAAGACTAGTGACTTGGTCCCCCTGTGCCATCCCCTGGCATTGACGCGGGTCGCCATCGATTTTGCCCTTGAGCCATCCCTTCCCGGTGTCCATTGTACTGCTCGGGTGGAAACCCAGGGTCAGACGGGCGTGGAGATGGAGGCGCTTAACGCGGCTCAGGTTTCACTATTGACCATCTACGACATGTGCAAGGCCGTTGATCGCGCCATGACCATTGAACAGGTACGTCTGCTTGAAAAGGCAGGCGGCAAGTCAGGGCATTGGAGCCGGGGTCCGGATTCCTAAGAATTAGTTTTCGCCACTGAAGGATGTCAGCCATGAAGATCGCCATCATCAACGGCAGCCACCGCCCTAATGCCCAGAGCGCCAAGGTGGCTGCCTATTTGGCTGATCTGGCCCTGTCGAAGGGGCTGGCCGATCAGGTCTACCGCTACGATCTCACCGACAATCCACTGCCCTTTTGGGATGAGGGGGTCTGGCAGGGAGACCAGGCCTGGGAAGAACGCTTGCAACCCATATCGGAGGAGTTGGCCGCAAGCGACGGCTTTGTCATTGTCACCCCCGAATGGCATGGCATGGTTCCCTCCGGCCTAAAGAATTTCTTTCTTTTGTGGAGTAACCAGGAGCTGGCGCACAAGCCAGCTTTGATCACGTCGGTTTCCGCCGGCACGGGCGGGGCCTACCCCGTGGCCGAGCTGCGCATGAGCAGCTATAAAAACAACCGCATCTGCTACATCCCTGAGCAGCTGATAATCCGTAATGTGGCAAGGGTCCTCAACGAGGGTGCCGACAACGATCCGGAGTCCGATCCCTATTACCGCAGGCGTGCGGATTACGCCCTGGGGCTGTTGGTCCGCTATGCCTCGGCCCTGCAACAGATGAGAAGCGCGGGCGGGCTATTCGACGGCGAATTCAAAAACGGGATGTGATCCCCTATGAGGCACTCCGGGATCGCGGCCCTCTTTGCCGTCTTGCTGCTTTCGACCAGCCCCTTTGCCGACGACAGCAGGTTGGCGGGGATCAAGGGCGTGGACAATCGTATCTGGGAGAATGGGGCGGTCGCGCCCTGGCAGGCCATCGGGCGCATCAACAAGGCGGGGGAGGGTTTCTGCACCGGCGTCCTGATCTCGCCCGATCTTGTCCTGACTGCCGCCCACTGTATTTGGAACAGCAACACAGGGCGCCCCATCCCCGGCCATTACCTAAATTTCGCCGCGGGGTACCATAAGGAAAAGTATCTCGCGAACAGGAAGGTCAAGGAGATTCGCCATGGGACAGGCTTCATTTTGAGGACGGATTTTGGCCTGGCGGAGGTCGAGCGGGATTGGGCGGTGCTTCAACTCGACGCACCCATTACCGCCGTTCCACCCATTCCCTTGGCAACCTATTCAGCACCAGAGTTGGCCCGACGCGGTCGAGGGACCTTCATTACTCAAGCGGGCTTTAGTCAGGACCGCCCCTACATGCTCACCGTTGATCGCAGTTGCCAGATCAAGGGGATTTTCAAAGGCCGAAACCTGATCAGCCACGATTGCGATGCGGTGAGCGGCGATTCCGGATCGCCCCTGCTGATGCAAACCGTCCAAGGACTGCGAGTCATCGCCATTCACTCTTCCACCCTCAGCCGGTCAAGGGGTGAATCGCTGGGCCTTGCGGTGCCGGGGGGCTCTGTGAGCCTGGATCGCTGAGCAGTTGTTCACCGAACAAAGCAGCCATCGGCTTTGTCGGTTCTTTTCGCTTTGTGATACCGTGCATCCCTGCTTGAATGGAATAATGAGGGGGTAGCCATGCGTTTCACAAAAACTATTTTCGTCAGTCTCTTTCTTCTTCTCGGGACGACCCATACGGCTTTCGCAACCGCGCAAATCCATATCGACCTGAGCAGCCAACGGATGCATGTGAAATCATCCAGCGGCGAATACACCTGGAAGGTATCGACAGCCCGCGCCGGCTATACCACTCCACGGGGAAGTTATTCGCCTGTGGCCATGAAGAAGATGCACTATTCGACCCTATACCATAATTCGCCCATGCCCCATTCGATCTTCTTCCGGGGCAACTTCGCCATTCACGGCACCAACGAAACCAGCCGGCTGGGCCGGCCGGCATCCCACGGCTGTGTCCGGCTCGCTCCGGGTCACGCCGAAAAACTCTTTCGAATAGTGCAAGCCGAGGGTGGCCGTATTTCCATAACCGGAAGCCCGCCGTCTTCGCGCAAGGTGAATCGCGGAAAACGCCTGGACAAGGCCATGGCCGCCAGGTAGCAAGGCCCGGCTCCCGAGTATAGAGGGCGAACAGGAAGTCACCAACCTCCGCCGGATTTGGGTCCGGAGGGAGCTTTCGGTTTAGGGGGAGCCCAGCCTGTTGACCATGGCGGCGTAATAAACCACCGGGATCACGACCAGGGTCAGGATGGTGGAGATGAAGATACCGCTGATCAGGGATACCGCCAGGCCGCTGAAGATAGGGTCGTCAAGGATAAAGAAGGCACCGGCCATGGCGGCCAAGCCGGTCAGCACGATGGGTTTTGCCCGAACGGCGGCCGAGCGAACCACAGCCCGCTCGAAGGGCACGCCTCGTCTGACCTCGTCGTTGATGAAATCGACCAGGAGGATGGAGTTGCGCACAATAATGCCGGCCAGGGCGATCATGCCGATCATGGAGGTGGCGGTAAACTGCGCCTGCGCCAGGGCGTGTCCAGGCATGATGCCGATGATGGTCAGTGGAATGGGTGCCATGATGACCAGCGGAACCAGATAGGAGCGGAACTGGGCGACCACCAGGAGATAGATCAGGATGAGGCCGACCGAATAGGCAATGCCCATGTCGCGGAAGGTCTCATAGGTGATTTGCCACTCCCCGTCCCATTTCAGGCTGTAAGTATAGGGATTCTCGGGGACCTTGATCAGATTCTGCTGCAAGCCAGGCTCATTCTGCCGGAGGGCGTCGGAGATGGCGAACATGCCGTACAGGGGGCTGTCGGTCTTGCCCGCCATGTCACCGGTGACATAGACCACCGGCATAAGGTCCTTGTGGTAGATGCTATGTTCGCGCCGGGAAGGCACCACCTCAACCACTTCGGACAGGGGGACGAGCTGATCCTGGGCGCCGCGAACTCGCAGAGAGAGTACCTGGTCGAGATCGGCCTTGTCTTCCTCGGCGTATTCCAGCCGGATCGGCACGGCGTATTTGATATTTTTCCCATGCAGGAAACTGACATCCTCACCCTTCAGAGCGGTTGCCAGGGCCTGAGTCACGACCGCCTGGGAGACGCCCAGAAGCGCGGCCTTTCCCCTGTCAACGCGCAACAGTAATTTACCGGCCGGATATTCGACGCTGTCGTCCACGTCCACGATATCAGCAGTGGTGGAAAAGGCTTCCCTGACGCGCTTGGCCACCGCGATCTGGCCGTCGTAATCTAGTCCGTAGATCTCCGCCACCAGGGGTGCCTGTACCGGAGGTCCCGGAGGGACCTCGATCACCTTGACGTTGGCTCCGTGGCGGGCCGCTATTTCCTGCAAGGGTGTCCGCACTGCGAAGGCGATTTCATGGCTCTTGCGCTGCCGCTCCGCCTTGTCCACGAGATTGACCTGGATATCGGCCACCGCAGCACCTGCGCGTAGGTAGTATTGGCGCACCAGGCCGTTGAAACCAATCGGAGAGGCGCTGCCCACATAGGCCTGATAGTTGGTCACCTCCTCAACTGTGCGCAGGTAAGCGCCCAATTCGGCAACCACCCGAGCAGTTTGCTCCAGGCTGGTCCCCTCATCCATATCGACCACTACCTGGAACTCTGACTTGTTGTCGAAGGGAAGCATCTTCAGTACCACCATCTTACCGATAGCCAATCCGATGGAGATAAGGATCAACAGCATGATGCCGCCCAGCAGCTTCCAGCGATTACGATGTCCTTTGCGCCCGACCAGGAAGGGGTTGATGACCCGGCTGAAGAACCGCTCCAGCGGACTGATCTCCATCTCAACGCCGCGGCCCGCATGGGTACGGACACCCTTTAATCCCTTGTAAGTCATCCAGGGCGTCACTACGAAAGCCACCACCAGCGAGATCAGCATCCCCATGGAGGCATTGATCGGGATCGGGCTCATGTAGGGGCCCATCAGTCCCGTTACGAAGGCCATCGGCAACAGGGCGGCTATGACCGTGAAGGTTGCCAGGATGGTCGGTCCACCGACCTCGTCCACGGCCTTGGGGATCGCTTGCAGGAGATCCTTGGCTCCCAGGGCGATATGGCGGTGGATATTCTCCACCACCACGATGGCGTCATCGACCAGGATGCCGATGGAAAAGATCAGTGCGAACAGGGAGACGCGATTCAGGGTGAAACCCCAGGCCCAGGAGGCGAAGAGGGTAATGGCCAGCGTGATGACCACAGCCCCGCCGACGATCAGAGACTCTCGCCAGCCCAAGGCGAACAGCACCAGCAGGACGACAGAGAGGGTGGCGAAGACGAGCTTCTTGATCAGCTTCTTCGCCTTGTGATCGGCGGTTTCACCATAGTTGCGGGTAATCGTGAATCGCACATCGTCCGGGATGAAGATCCCCTTGAGTTGCTCAAGGCGCTCTATCACCTTTTCTGCGATAGCAACGGCGTTGGTGCCCGGTTTCTTGGCAACGGCAATGGTAACGGCAGGATGGAATCCTACGCTCATGCGGTCCTTTTGCAGGCCTGCCGGTCCCGCCCCCATCCAGACATAGGAGGCTGGGGTGTCGGCGGATTCCTGAATAGTCGCCACGTCACGCAGGAATACAGGTTTCTGTTCGAACACGCCCACGACCAGCTCACCGACCTCTTCCGGAGAGGTCAGCAGGGTACCCGCCTGAATCAATACCTCTTTGTTGTCTCTCGTGGCCGCCAGATTGTCCTGGGTCAGGTTGCCAGCCTGTAAGGCCCGGGCGAGATTACCCAAGTCAATGTTGTATCCGGCGAGTGCCTGGGGATCCAATAGTACAAGCACAGCCCGGTCGGGGTTGCCGATGGTGTAGATGTCGCGGGTCCCCGGCACCCTTTTCAGCTCGGATTCAATGGCGTGGGCCACCTGACCAAGCTCATAGGCCCCGTATCGCTCCTGCTCCGACCAAAGGGTAGCGGTCAGAATGGGGACATCGTCGATTCCCTTGGGCTTGATGATGGGCTGACCAACGCCGAGATTGCGGGGGAGCCAGTCCTGATTGGAAAAAACCTTGTTATAGAGGCGCACAATGGCGGCGGTGCGGTCCTCGCCCACCTTGAAACGCACGGTCAACACAGCCATTCCAGGCATAGAGGCGGAGTAGACGTGCTTGATGCCCTCTATCTCCGATAGAACCTGCTCAGCCGGGGTTGCCAATAATTGCTCGATCTCCGAGGCGGTGGCTCCAGGGAAGGGGATGAAGATATTGGCGAAGGTGACGTTGATTTGAGGCTCCTCCTCGCGGGGCGTCACCAAGACTGCGAACAGGCCGAGCAATAACCCAACCAGGGCAAGGAGGGGCGTTATTTCCGTATTGAGAAAGCGTTTGGCGACAGCACCGGAAATTCCGAGCTTTTCATCAGTCTCCATGTTTTTCCTCCGCTGCTTGCTGTTTCAGCAGTACACCGGCCTTGATCGGATCGAGGACCACCCTTTCCCCTTCATCGAGCCCCGCCAAAACAGCGAGATGTTCCCCGGCAAGATGCTTCCCAGGCCGAATGTGGCGAAATCCGATACGGCCCTCCTGGGAAACCACATAGATGCCGGTTACCTCGCCCCGGTAGGCCACTGCCCTTTCCGGAATTACCAGCGCCCGCTTGTCGCCGAGGGCAAAGGCAGCCTTCACGAACATGCCGGGGAAGAGCCCCTCCGTTCCGCGTGGCAAGTCGACGCGAACCTTAAAGGTGTTACTGATCTGATCGGCGAAGGGAAAGATGGTCAACTGGACGGCATCCACCGACTGGCCGTCAGGCAGTATTACCCTGACCCTGCCCTGTGCGCGCACAGGGCCTATCAAGCTCTGGGGGACATTGACCAGGGCACGCAATTTGTCGAGGGAAATACCGGTCATCAAGGGCTTACCCGGTTGGGCGACCTCTCCCACCTCCACGTGTCGCCTTGTCACGATACCGCTGTAAGGGGCGCGAACCTTAGTGTATTCCAATTGCTCTTGGGCCTGCTGCAGGCTGGCCTGAGCGGTGGCCTGGCGAGCTTCTGCGGCCTTCAGTGCTGCCGCTGCACGATCCATGTCGGCCTGAGAGACCAGTTGCTTGGCGAACACATCCTTGATGCGGGCATGGTCGTCGCGGGCCTCCTTCATGCGGGCATCGGCCCCACGCAGAGTGCCCTGGGCCTGATCAACCTGGGACTTCTGCTCAGTGTCGCGCAACGAAACAATGACCTTGCCTTGTTCGACATAATCATCCACGTCGAACAGGATCTCCCTGACCTGTCCGCCGGTCTGGGCCGATATGGTGGCCTGGTTGACCGCTTCAAGGGTTCCGTCGAGCAGGACTTCCCGTGGAATAACGAGGTATGCCGCAGCGGCAGTCTCGATCATCTGTCCCGATTGTGCATGTACCGAAATTGGCGCCTGCAGGCATAGCACAATGCCGATAATGAAACCTCTGTTCATCTTGTTCCCCGTAATTAGGCCAACAACGGCCCGGAATATTAGAGTCTGCAAATATTGGCGTCTGCCATGGGACTTTCAAGATTATTTATCAACCGGGGCCTCAATCAGGGGCTCCTGCCCTGGCGCGGTCAGGAGCGGCCTCATGGCATGCAGCAGACTGGCAAAGAGCTGATCGTTGAGCCGCTCTTCCTGTGCCAGGAGCTGCTTCATGTGTTCTCGCTGGGTTGGCATCCTGAAGCAGGCGGGACAGGAATCTGGGATTAAGGGTAAACCCGCCTGCTTGGCAAAGGCGGCTGTTTGATTCTCGCGTACATAGACCAGGGGCCGGATGATGCGTATGTCACCCACCTTATTAAAGTAATGTGCTTTCATGGTGCGAAGCTGGCCGCCGTGAAAGAGGGACATGAGCAGACTTTCCGCCAAATCGTCCAGGTGCTGGCCAAGGGCCAGGACGTTATAGCCCTGTTGGCGGCAGAGGCGGTACATGATCCCTCGCTTCATGCGGGAGCAGTAGGCACAGAAGGAGTCTCCATCCATGTGTTCTTGTGCCTGTTCCAGGATCGGTTGCTGCTCGTAGAACCAGGGGACGCCGATCCGGTCGTAATAGCCCTTCAATGGCCCGGGATCGAAGCCCTCGACTTCTGGGTCCACTGTCAGTACCCCCAGATCGAAACGTATCGGGGCGTAGGAGTGCAGGTGTTTCAGGATTTGCAACAGTGAGAGGGAGTCCTTGCCACCGGAGACTCCGAGCAGGACCCGATCCCCCTCACGGATCATGTTGTAATCGGCAATGGCTCGACCGACCTTGCGCAAGAGGGACTTGGGAGGCTTGATAAGTGCGTGCATTGGCAGATTCTACCTGGAAAGCACTTTGTGTGCGGGCGAAAGGCCGCCTCCCGGTTCTGGGAGGGTAGAATATGCAAGATTAATTCAACACAACCACATCATCGCGAAGAAGGAGTTGAAATGGCTTGGTGGGGAAAGATCATAGGTGGCGCCTTTGGGTTCCTTCTCGGTGGGCCCCTGGGGGTGGTGCTGGGTGCGGCCCTGGGGCATAACTTTGACAAGGGAGTTGCTTCCCTGCCCAGGGATGAAGGGCTCCAACCGGACGACCGGGAGCGGGTGCAAATGGCCTTCTTCACTGCCACCTTCTCAGTTATGGGCGCTGTCGCCAAGGCGGATGGTCGAGTCTCGCCAAACGAAATCGATTTGGCCAAGTCAGTTATGGAGGAGATGGCGCTTTCGGCAGAGATGCGAAAGACCGCCATCCGCCTGTTCAACGAGGGCAAGGACTCCAGCTTTCCTTTAGATGAAGTGATCAGCCAGTTCAGGGCTGAATGTCAACGCCGTCATAGCCTGATGCAGATATTCATCGAGTTGCAGCTTCAAGCGGCCTATGCCGACGGGGAGATGGATGCCGCAGAGGAAAGGCTTCTGCAGCATATCTGCCGCCATCTTGGTTTTTCCGAATCAGCCTTTCGTCAAATCGAACGCATGATCAAGGCCGAGCGACATTTCGGCGGAGCAAGGGCTGCGCCAAAGGCCGGTCCGACTCTCGCCGATGCTTACGATGTCCTGGGTGTCACCAGTGAGACCCGCGACGAGGAGGTCAAAAAGGCCTATCGACGTCTGATGAACCAGCACCACCCAGACAAGTTGGTCGCCAAGGGCCTGCCGGAAGAGATGATGAAGGTGGCCGAGCAAAAGACTAAGGAGATCAAGCTGGCCTATGAACAGGTAAAAGAGGCTCGGTACATGCGCTGACCTGTTTATCAACGATGAATAGCACAATCAAACAAAAGATCGCACACCAGTGGGATTTAACCCCGGCTCAGGCCGTTGCGTTACAAAAGCGGCTGAGGGATATGCTGGTCCTTGAGGACAGATACAGGGAGATCTGTTGTGTTGCCGGTGTTGATGTCGGGTTTGAGCAGGGGGGGAGCATTACACGTGCCGCCGTCACTTTGCTGGCCTTCCCTTCGCTGAAGCCCTTGGAGAAAGTCCTTGCTCGCACGGCCACCCGTTTTCCATATATCCCAGGTCTGCTCTCTTTCCGCGAGCTACCTGCCGTTTTAGAGGCCCTCGCCTTGTTGAAAACCAGGCCCGATCTACTGCTTTGTGACGGCCAGGGTTATGCCCATCCCAGGCGCTTTGGAATCGCTTGCCACCTCGGGCTACTGACCCAGATTCCATCCATAGGCGTGGCCAAGAGCAGACTTATCGGTCAGTATGTCGAACCTCTCAACGAAAAGGGGGCATGTTCGCCACTGATGCACGGGGAAGAAGTTATAGGTGCCATCCTGCGAACCAGGAAGGGTGTAAAACCGCTGTATGTTTCAGCTGGCCATCTCATCAGCCTTTCTTCATCGATTCGTTTTGTCATGGGCTGCATCACAGGGTACCGTTTGCCGGAAACCACTCGATCTGCACACCAATTGGCCTCCCTGCACTCGGAAGCCGATGCAGCCGCATGAGGTTCAGGGCCTGATATGCTCGATATACTTGGCTGTGTCCTCCATAAGTAAGCGAACGGCTTCCCCCTGGACTCTGATCCGGGATTCCTGGCAATCGATCTTTAATTCACAGTGCGCTCGCCCCTGGGAAGCTAGGGGGATCGGAATCATGTCTCGATAGGTATAGACGTTCTCGCCCACATCGCCGCCCGTGCAGGTGGCCGGCAAGACAGGAATTGCTCCCTCAATCTGCGCATTTTCATATATCAGCGCACCTTTCTGCCCCCACTTGGTGCGTTCAGCGGAACCTGTCATCGTTTTAATAATATAGGCCGGATCGAAGTGAATCCGCACTGTGCCATTGCTGCTTTCAATGCCTGTAATCCGGCTTCCGGGCAATTCAATGCTGCTGCTATCCATCTGAATCCTATCGTATTTATTTATAGAAAATATTTGGTGCCGTTTGACCAGGATTCAAAATCTTGATCTGATTCGTTGGAATTTGCGGCTTTCATCTTGATCAAGGATCATGCCGTTGCAGCTTCAACTAAGCTCCGGCACGTTCAGCTCCTTGAGTTTGCGCGTCAAGGTATTCCGACCCCAGCCAAGAAGCAACGCGGCTTCCTGCTTTCTTCCTCCGGTCTGGGCCAGAGCTACCTCAAGCATGGTGCGTTCAAATTGGGGGATGGCTTCTTTAAGAATATCGTTGCGGCCCTCCCGTAGGGCGTTTCTCGCCCAGAGTTTCAGTCCTGTTTGCCAGTCGCTTTCTTGTGCTTCAGGTACCTTATTTGATTGCTTGGTCAATTCCAGTGGCAGGTCCTCAGAATGAATTTCCTGCCCAGAGGCCATCACAGTCAACCAGCGCGCGATATTCTCCAATTGCCTGACATTTCCCGGCCAAGGCATTTTCTTCAGGGCCTCATTTGTCTCCGGCAGCAGGCGCTTTGCCCCCACCCCCAATTCCTTGGCAGCTTGCTTCAGAAAGTGGTTCATCAGAAGCGGGATGTCTTCTCTTCGCTCGCGCAGAGAAGGCAGGTGCAGTCTGATTACGTTCAGACGATGAAAAAGGTCCTCACGAAATCTGCCCGTAGCGACCAATTTTTCCAGATCCTGGTGCGTTGCCGCAATGATTCGCACATCGACCCTGACGGGCTCGTGACCGCCTACGCAGTAGAATTCGCCGGTCGCAAGGACACGCAATAATCTTGTTTGCAGCTCTGCTGGCATATCACCGATTTCGTCCAGAAACAGGGTGCCCCCGTTCGCCTGCTCGAATCGGCCTCGTCTCTTCCCCTGGGCGCCGGTGAAGGCCCCTTTTTCATGGCCAAACAATTCTGATTCTAATAATTCACGGGGAATGGCTGCCATGTTGAGGGCGATGAATGGGGCACTGGTCCTTGGGCTGTGCCTGTGAAGCGCATGCGCGACAAGCTCCTTGCCTGTGCCCGATTCTCCATTGAGTAGAACAGTAATGTTGGATTTCGCCAATCTCCCAATGGCCCTGAATACCTCCTGCATGGCCGGCGCTTCGCCGATAATCTCTGCATCTCTGGCTTCGGCCTCACCATAATTCTGATCACTTCTTCTGGTCGCTCTGCAAGCCTTTCGTACCTGCTCCACGGCCTCATCCAGATCGAAGGGTTTCGGAAGGTATTCGAACGCCCCTCCGTCGTAGGCGGAAACCGCGCTATCAAGGTCGGAGTGTGCCGTCATGATGATGACCGGCAGGTCAGGATGACGAATTTTTATTCTGTTCAGTAGCGTCAGGCCATCCATCCCCGGCATACGAATATCCGAGAGAATAACGTCGGGCTGCTCTCGCTCCAATGCGGTTAAGACATCTGCTCCGTTGGAGAAGCTCGTAGTCGCCATTTCTCCTTTCTGCAGCGCCTTTTCCAGGACCCAGCGTATCGAGCGGTCATCATCGATAATCCATACTTTGTTCATGACAACGAATCCAGGGGCAGTAGGACCGAAAAAAGGGTTTTGCCTGGTTGGCTCTCACATTCAATCAAGCCACCGTGTTGATTGATCAGGGATTGAGCAATGGAGAGACCCAATCCGACGCCATCGTCCCTGCCGCTAACCATGGGAAAAAAGATCTTATCCTCTATTTCTTTCGGAATTCCTGGACCATCGTCTTGAATGTCGATCTGAATCGCCAGTTTGTGACGCTTGTTTCCGATCGTGTGCTGCCGTTGAATGCGGGTTCTAAAGATGATCGTTCCCTTTTCGCTGATGGCCTTTGCTGCATTGCTGCCGATATTTAGCAGTGCCTGTATCAGTTGATTCGCGTCGGCCCAGATCTCGGGAAGACTTGGATCGTAATCGCGAATAACGATGATCGTTTTTCCCCTCTCGGCCAACAACAAATGGCGGACACGCTCCAGTACCTGATGCACATTGATTCGATCCATAGAAGGCATCTTGTTGGGGCCAAGCATCCTGTTGACTAAGGTTTGCAGACGATCCGCTTCTTCGATGATGACCTGGGTGTATTCCTTTTGCTCATCTGCAATCAACTCGCATTGCAGCAGTTGTGCCGCACCTCTAACACCTCCCAGGGGATTCTTGATTTCATGGGCAAGGTTCCGGACGACAGCGGCTGTCGCTTTAATTTGTGCAATCAGTTGTTCTTCCCGGCTGATGCGCAATTGACGATCTGTTTGTTGCAACTCAAGCAAAAGGCCCGGCTCACCCTCCTTGTCCTGCAGCGGAATAGCCGTGCAATCCACAGTCGCTTCACGGCCCTCGGGTAAATGGACCGTGACCACTCGCTCGGTAAAGGCTTGTCCGGTCTCCATGGCCTTACGAAGGCGGTCATTTGAAATTCCCTGTGGGCACCGCACCAATTGATCAGCAAGCTGCCCCAGAAGGTTGCGCGCACTCGACCCTAGCAGTATCTCGCCGGATGGGTTTATGTAGCGGAGACGCATATTTCTGTCGAACAGCAATACCACTGTGTTCAGGTATTCCAGAATTTTCTGCTCCAGCTTGTTCATCAAATTGACCGATAATATCCACTGTAATTTTAGTAAGCAATATCCGGGCCGATATCTTCGATTTCGGCATTTCTTGAAATCAATGGGTTAGCCTGACCTCGATCCCTTGTTGGACCGGAATCAACCCTGTGCACTGCTGGAGCGCACTATTCTGGTGCGTTTAGGCTATTTTGCCTTGAAACCACCACTGCCAAAACTTGGCTTGTAGGTGGTTGTGGACGCCTTGTTGGTGGGACTGTAGTTGGGAGTCGATGGCTTGTAGGTATTGCTGTTAGCTTTGATTGCCGGGCTGTAGTCGGGCTTTGTAGGGCTATAGGTAGAGCCTCCTGCCTTATTGTTGGAAGAATATTCCGGCTTGTAGCCTCCAGTTGGGTCGGAAGTTGAACCCCCTCCCTCTTCAAGGCTCGGTTGCCGCACGAAGAAGCTCACTTCCGGGCTGCTTGCCAGAATGATTCCAGCATCGCTTCGCATCTCGGCCCTTATTCGGTGGGAACCCCTTTGCACACCAGACAGATGTAATTGCGTCAAGGAGCCTGAATCACCTTCAACAAGCCCCCCATCCAGATAAAATCTAAAGGAAACATTGACATCTGCGCCCGGTACCGGATCGACCGTTAGGCTAACAGAGATTTTTCCGTCCGCCGTCCGGATCGTCTCATGGGGGGCTGGGGAGGCAATGGAAAGCGTATAACGGATGGCGTTCCTGTTGACCTGGTCCTGGGATGAGGGAGCATTGCTCGGCATCTGTGATGAAAGGCTTGGCGGCTCCCTGAGCTTGATCCGTTCGGCACCTTCCGTTGGTTTGTCTCCATAGTGAATCTTTCCATATTCATCCGTCCACTTGAAAACGCCAGCGGACCAAGATGTTTGGGCCAAGAGGATAAAAGCGATGCAAATGTAGGACCTTTTCATGGACAAAAGCATAGTTTGCCTTCTCGCTTGTGACAAGGAAGCGCTCACAAAAACGCCCCCAAGTGGGGGCGTTTCACTTTCATCGTTCTAAATGCCGTTATAGGCTGTAGTACATATCAAACTCCACTGGATGAGTGGTCATGCGCAGCCGGGTCACCTCATCCATCTTCAATTTGATATAGCCATCAATCAGGTCATCGGTGAAGACACCACCAGCCTTGAGGAAGTCCCGGTCTTTATCCAGATGCTCCAGCGCCATATCCAGGGCATGACAGACGGTGGGAATAGACTTGGCTTCTTCGGCTGGCAGATCGTAGAGATCCTTGTCCATGGCATCGCCTGGATGGATCTTGTTCATAATACCATCGAGGCCGGCCATCATCATGGCAGAGAAAGCCAAGTAAGGATTTGCCATGGGATCGGGGAAGCGGACCTCGATGCGTCGTCCCTTGGGGCTGGAGACCCAAGGGATACGGATGGAAGCAGAACGGTTGCGGGCAGAATAGGCCAACATGACTGGCGCCTCGAAACCCGGCACCAAACGCTTATAGGAGTTAGTCGAGGGGTTGGTGATGGCATTCAGGGCACGGGCATGCTTGATGATGCCGCCAATGTAGAAGAGGGCGGTTTCTGAAAGCCCACCATAAAGGTTACCGGCAAAGATGTTTTCACCACCCTTGGACAGGGATTGATGCACATGCATACCGGAGCCGTTGTCGCCAACGATTGGCTTGGGCATGAAGGTTGCGGTCTTTCCGTAGGCATGGGCAACGTTCCAGGTCACGTATTTCTGAATCTGTACCCAGTCGGCGCGCTGAACCAGGGTGCTGAATCGAGTTCCGATTTCGCACTGACCTGCAGTGGCAACCTCATGGTGATGGACTTCAACCGGCACACCCATCTCTTCCATTGCCAAGCACATGGCAGCGCGGATGTCATTCAGGGAGTCAACCGGGGGAACGGGGAAATAGCCACCCTTGATGCCTGGACGGTGGCCCATGTTGCCGTCGTTGTAGACGCGCTCGGAGTTCCATCCTGCTTCTTCGGAATCGATCTTAACGAAGCAGCCGCTCATATCGGCGCCCCAGCGGATATCGTCGAGAACAAAGAACTCCGGCTCGGGACCAAAGTAGGCGACATCGGCGATACCGGTGGACTTCAAATATTCCTCGGCGCGTTTGGCTACGGACCTTGGGTCGCGCTCATAGCCTTGCATCGTGCTGGGCTCAAGGATATCGCAGCATATATTCAGCGTTGTTTCATCCGTAAAGGGGTCAAGAACCGCCGTGTTTTGGTCGGGCATCAGAATCATGTCGGATTCGTTGATTCCCTTCCAACCCGCGATTGAAGAGCCATCGAACATCTTTCCGTCCGTAAAGACGTCTTCATCGACAGTATGGGCGGGAACGGTTACATGCTGTTCCTTACCGCGGGTATCAGTGAATCGGAAGTCAACGAAGCGGACTTCGTGTTCTTTGATAATGTCGAGTACCTTGGACATTTAGAGTTGTCTCCAGCGTAGTTGAGGGTAATCTGCTATGAAGGCAGGCAATAATGTAATCGGGAAAAGAGTTGCAGAAAATGTGCCATGGCTCTGCTAGGCCCTGTCTGCGGTAAGCCATTTTCTCATAAAGACGCGGCTCACATTGGTTTTTATCCTTTGCTGAATTTGGCTCTAGGTCATTTCTGACTTCTAAATCCAGCAGGCATCGCGCACCACAATGGGGCATGCCTTCCCTAGGCGCTCCATTGTGGGGCATCACAACGGCCGCCTCCCACGATTGGGGTATGACTGCTATCCCCCAATCCTTATTATTAGAATGTATTCATTCCTGTCTGACTTGGATTCCAGTACCTCATGACCGTTTATTCTGCACCATGCGGGGATATCATGCAGGACTCCGGGATCGGTACAGACCGCCTCGATTTCTTGACCCGGTCTTAAATCGCTTGCCATGTTCTGCATCTTTATCACCGGAAGCGGACAGAGCAGCCGGCGTGCATCGAGTCTGACGCGATTACTCATAGCATCCACTCTGGCTTCATTTCCTGTGGCTTCAATGGCTTAATCAGTAGGTGCTGCACCTCACCGCCTTGTCGGGTGATCTCAACCTCCACCCTGTCCTCCATCTTCCCTTTACTGAATCTCGCGACAATAGCGGCTGCTTCCAGTACTTGCTCCTCCGACGGTTTCCCGTCGATAAGTGCCAGGGGTCCCATGTGGCTAATTGTTTTTATGCTGAGGTATTCCTTCTTATAGCCCTGAAGAAAATTTACCTCTCCCTCTTCCCTTGCGATGATCAACTTGTAATTTGAGGCCGGCCTGATGTGGCGACCGACTTTCAGGAGCATGATGTCGTCAAAATCGTAACGCCTTTCCCCTCGATATTTCCAAAGATCGGATAATTTGGAGGAGTATTGTTCGTCGGTCAGGAAGCAGCATCCCCCTGCCGGTTGCGCGAAGTCTGTGATACCAAATTTCTCTGCCAATTCTATCTGAGGCTTGCGGGTCCTCCCCGAAAAATCATGTAGCTTGGACCGATCAATCCAGCCCTCACGTTCTGGTTTTGTCATCGGCAAATTCCTGGCGCAGAGAGGCCTTAGCAGCAGATCTTCAGCTCCGGACTCTTGTGCCACTACTGGCATGGTGTCCTTCCGCTGCGACATGGGCCTTTGTCCGACGACTTCACCGGTAACGATAAAATCGAACTCGTTCTTCTCTATCCATTCTGCAGCCTTCTTGACCATGAAGATCTTGCAGTCCAGACAGGGATTGAGGTGTGCTCCATATCCATATCTCGGGTGGAGAAGCACATCCTTGTACTCTTCGATGATATCAATAATATGCAGCTTTATCCCCAACTGCTCAGCGGTCCATAAAGCATTATTCCTTTTAGGCCTTGCCCGCTCCCTTTTTCTGATCGCGTGGGTATGCCCCTCCACGCAGAATCCCGTAAAAAAATTTATTCCCTCCACATGGACACCCTGTTCCATTACCACCCGTGCGGAAAGCAAGGAGTCTAGACCTCCCGATATCAGGGCGACCGCCTTTCTCTGTTGATTCATCGTTGCTGCAATTCTCTGCTGAAGAAAGTCTCCCATTATAGAGAACGGATGCCCCCGAAGCCTCGGCTTGTTTAGAGAAATTCGTTCGCTGAGGATATACTTTCCATTTCCCGAAACAGACCCCAGCAATTCAATGAATATTCATAATCCTTCCACTGAATTCCTCTCTTTCCAGGAATTAATCTTCAAGCTTCAGCGGTTTTGGGCCGATCAAGGTTGCATTATTCTGCAACCCTACGACATGGAGATGGGGGCCGGTACCTTCCATACCGCTACCTTTCTCCGTTCGATTGGTCCCGAGCCCTGGAACGCCGCCTATGTGCAGCCGTCGAGACGTCCTACAGACGGACGGTATGGAGAAAATCCCAACCGCCTGCAGCATTACTACCAGTTTCAAGTGGCCATGAAACCCTCGCCAAAAAATATTCAAGATCTCTATCTGGGATCCCTGAAAATGCTAGGGCTTGATTTAAAGGTTCATGATGTTCGATTTGTCGAAGATAACTGGGAATCGCCCACCTTAGGCGCCTGGGGCTTGGGCTGGGAGGTCTGGCTTAATGGCATGGAGGTGACGCAGTTCACCTATTTTCAACAGGTTGGGGGGCTCGATTGCCGTCCGGTAATGGGTGAGATCACCTACGGACTTGAGCGTATCGCCATGTACTTGCAAGGCGTGGAAAGCGTCTTTGACCTGATCTGGACCTTGACTCCCCAGGGCCCCGTCACCTACGGTGATGTGTACCACCAAAACGAAGTAGAGCAATCGGCCTACAATTTCGAGCATGCCGATGTGGAATATTTGTTTGTTCATTTCGACCATTGCGAATACGAGTCGATGAGACTGATTAAGCTTGGATTGCCCCTTCCCGCCTATGAGCAGGTGCTTATGGCATCTCAGACATTCAATCTATTGGATGCACGTCACGCCATATCAGTTACTGAGCGACAACGTTTTATTTTACGTGTAAGGACTTTGTCGCGTGAGGTTGCCCAAGCCTACTTTAAATCACGAGAAATGCTCGGTTTTCCCATGCTTTCCAACGATAAGAAGGTTGTAAATGGCTGATTCCGCAGATTTATTGTTTGAGATTGGAACAGAAGAGCTCCCCCCCAAGGCACTCAAGGGTCTTGCCGAAGCCTTGTTACGGGAATTTCTTGCTGGCTTGGGCAGGGCAGATCTAACCCACGGCTTCGCAGAGTACTTTGCCACCCCCAGACGACTTGCAATCATGATCAAGGATTGTTCGTTTCAACAGCCAGATCGTAAGGTGGAAAAACGGGGACCTTCTATAAAGGCTGCTTTTGATAGCTTGGGAAAACCCTCTAAACCTGCGGAGGGATTTGCCCGCTCCTGCGGTGTCAACGTGCAAGACTTGATTCAGGTTCAGACAGATAAGGGTGATTGTCTTGCCTTTGTTTATATCGAACAGGGGAGGAAGGCCGTCACTTTATTACCTGGTATCGCTGAATCTGCCTTAGCCAAACTCCCCATCCCCAAGCGCATGCGCTGGGGTTCATCAGAAGTCCAATTTGTTAGGCCTGTCCATTGGCTACTCTTTTTACACGGTAGTGAAGTTATCCCCTGCACCCTTTTGGATGCCCATGCGTCAAATTTCACTTATGGCCATCGCTTTCATCACCCTGATGCAATCCTTATTGCTTCTCCTGGAGAATACGCCGAGGCGCTTCGGCTTAAGGGACATGTCATTCCACGTTTGGATGAGCGTATTGACCGAATCCGCGATCTCGTTGTACAGGCTGCTGAAAGCCTTGGCGGCCGTGCTGACCTAGATGCTGATCTGCTGGACGAGGTAGCTGCCCTGAATGAATGGCCGGTTCCAATCGTCGGCAGCTTTGAGCCTAGGTTTCTTGAGGTTCCTCACGAGGCTTTGGTTCTGACTATGAAGCTGAACCAAAAATATTTTCCTATTTTTGACGCCAAGGGCATGCTGATGAACCATTTCATCACTATTGCAAACATAGACAGCCCTTACCCTGAATTGATTAAAGAGGGTAACGAGCGCGTTGTACGTCCTCGCCTGAGCGATGCCATGTTTTTTTGGCAACGGGATGGCAGGAAGCGATTGGAAGACCACATCGAGTCGCTTAAGCAAGTCGTATTTCAAAAGCAGCTTGGCTCCATGTACGACAAATCTCTGCGCGTATCATGCCTTGCTGCATTCATCGCTGACCATATCAATGCAGATGCAAAGCTTGCCGAGCGGGCAGCCTTGCTTAGTCGCTGTGACTTGATGACGGAGATGGTTCTCGAATTTCCTGAGATGCAGGGCATCATGGGGCGATATATGGCGATGGGGGATGGCGAACCCCCTCAGATCATAGATGCCCTGGCAGAATTCTACCTGCCTCGCTTTTCAGGGGATCGCCTCCCCCTTTCTTTAGTCGGCATTGCCGTCTCACTTGCGGATAAGATCGACACCTTGGTTGGCATCTTTAGTCTGGGTCTAAAACCTAGTGGTGATAAAGATCCCTACGCACTTCGACGCGCCGCCTTGGGGATACTACGGATCATTCTCGAAAACCAGATTGATATCAACCTCATTCAGCTCTTGAGTCAAGCGGAAATGGGATTGGCTAAAATCGTTAGGGCTGAAGCTGTTACTGCCCTGGTCTACGATTTCATGATGGACCGTCTCAAGGGGATTTATCTTGAACGGGGCTTTTCCGCAGATATTTGCGAATCGGTTTTAACCCTGCGGCCTTCCAACCCCAATGATGTTGAGTATAGGATGACCGCAGTCGCTTCTTTTCGCAAACTGGTGGAAGCTGATGCCCTTACGGCTGCTAATAAGCGTATACGCAATATTTTGAGGAAGGCCGAAATTAAGGACGCTCTTAAAGTGGATGCGGCTTTGTTTCGAGAGGACGCAGAGATTCAACTTTATCATCGGTTGCGAGCCATTAAGTCCACTGTTTCACCTTTGTTGCAGCAAGGCAATTATTCATCTGTTTTGAAGGAGCTCTCTCGCCTTCGCGACGCCGTCGATCATTTTTTTGATGAGGTTATGGTGATGGCTGAAGCACCGGCAATCAGAAACAATCGGCTTGCCTTACTTCAAGATATTTACAGGCAATTCCTTAAGGTTGCCGATATCTCCTGCCTGCAGGGACAAGGCTGATGGTTGTCATGGATAAGGACTCCTGGGTTCAAATGATGGCCGCTGTTCAGGCCTTTCATATAAAACATGACTTTAAAAATACGGGGGGTGAGGAACTCAAATATCGAATTGCCTTGATGGCCGAGGAATTGGGGGAGATTTCCTCATGTGTAACCAAAGGAAAAAGTAAACGCTTACTATCAGAAGAAGTCTCTGACTTATTGATTTTGGTAATGGGAACTGCTATAGCTGCTGAATTCGATCTGAACAAGGCATTTTGGAATAAAATGGAATCACTGATGCTGCGCCAATCGCGCATGGTTGATGGCCACATCCGAGTTTCAGAATTTAGAGACATGGAAGGGTGAAATTAATTATTCTGGATCGCGATGGCGTCATCAATGAAGACTCCGACTCCTATATCAAATCTCCTGATGAATGGATGCCGATCCCAGGGAGTCTTGAAGCAATCCGACGATTGAATGAGCGAGGTTATAAAGTCGCCATTGCAACCAATCAGTCTGGTATTGCGCGCGGTTATTTTGATCACAAAATGCTTGCTTCCATCCACGAGAAGATGTTTCTCCTCTTATCAGAACATGGCGGAACAATCGATAAGGTTTTCTATTGCCCTCATGGCCTGAATGATGAGTGTGAGTGTCGCAAGCCCAAACCGGGCCTTTTCCATAAAATCTCTGATTACTATGGTTATCCACTTGAGCATGTCCCCGCAATTGGCGATAGCTTAAGGGATCTTGAGGCCGCTACGTTAGTGGGATGTCAACCCATATTGGTCCTGACCGGAAAGGGATCATCAACAATAACTAAAATTGATCGAACTTTAGATATACCTATTTTTCCAAACCTTGCAGCCGTTGTCGATAATCTGCTAGCTGAACCATGATCATTGCTGTTCGCTCATTCATCTATATCCTGCTTCTCGGCATCACTGTCTTTATCTATGCCAGTGCCATCATCCTTGTGGCGCCTTTCACCAGCTATTTGACAGCCTCTCGTATTGCTACGGCGTGGGGAAGATTGAACATAACCCTTCTGCGTTTCATTTGTGGCATTAAACTTGACATACAGGGATGGGACCGACTTCCGCAAGGCGGGGGGTATATCATCATGGCTAAGCATCAGTCTGCTTGGGAGACGGTCGCCCTCCGCGGACTTCTCCCCTTCAACCAGTCTTGGATCTTAAAGAAAGAACTCTTGCTTGTACCATTTTTTGGGCTTGCACTGAAATTAACTAAACAGATAGCCATAGATCGTAAGGCAGGCAAGATGGCGTTGAAACAATTGTTACAACAGGGCATCGAATCGCTGGAGAATAAACGCATTGTTATCGTTTTCCCAGAAGGAACTCGCGTCAGGGTAGGGCAAACTGGAAGATACAACATCGGAGGTGCCCTGCTTGCGGAAAAAAGCGGTTGTCTTGTGGTACCTGTTGCGCATAATGCAGGAATTTACTGGCCTAGAAATGGATTCAGAAAATATCCTGGAACTATTAATGTCGTCATAGGCGAACCCTTTTCATCTGTAGGAATGACAGCTGCGGAGATAAACAATAAGGTTTCTCAGTGGATAGAATCCAATGTCGCAGAATTACCCCACAAACGGGCTTAGGTCCTCTCAAACATCCAAATTACCAACCGCCATAGCATTTCGCTCGATAAACTCCCTTCTTGGTTCAACTTGATCACCCATTAAGGTTGTAAATATCCCATCAGCGCCAACCGCATCCTCGATTCTAACTTGAAGTAACCTACGGGTTTCAGGGTTCATGGTTGTTTCCCATAGCTGATCCGGATTCATTTCCCCCAGGCCCTTATATCGCTGAATACTAAGGCCACGCTTGCCTTCGTCCATTAGCCAGCTTAGTGCTTCACCATAACTCGCTACAGATCTGGATTTCTCACCTCGCTTTACATAAGCTCCTTCAACAATTAGATCCTTCAATTTCTCTGCCAATTGGTAGATACGCGCATATTCAGCACTTTTAAAAAACTCTATGGGAATATTGGTACGATTCTGTATTCCATGGGTATGTTGCGTAAGCATGAATCCTTGGATTGTCCCTTCATTTTCGTTAATTTGTATGGAAGTCCTTGAAGAAGTGGAGATTCCCTCATCAAACATTGTGGCTATAACTTTAGCCCATTTAGTCATTTCCTCCGAATTATCCAGATCATTAACTTGAATGGGCGGGGCATCCAATAATGCTGTTACAAAAGCTGATGGATATTTTTTGGATAGCCGCTGTAGAAGGGCGTCAATTAAAATATATTCGCGTGAAAGCGTTTCAAGAGCTGTCTGTGATAGGGGGGGTGCGTCAGTTGAAACTATTATTTGAGCATTTTCTAATGCAAGCCCGAGCAGAAATTGATTCAAAGCTGAATCATCTTTCAAATATTGCTCTTGCTTACCCTTTTTTACTTTATAAAGCGGTGGTTGCGCGATGTAGATATGCCCACGCTCGATTAATTCAGGCATTTGCCGATAAAATAATGTCAGAAGAAGGGTTCTTATGTGCGCGCCGTCTACATCTGCATCGGTCATAATAATCACTCGATGATAGCGCAATCTATTGGGATCAAATTCTTCACGCCCTATCCCACAACCTAAGGCAGTAATCAGCGTTCCAACCTCAGCAGATGAGAGCATCTTGTCGAATCTAGCCTTTTCTACATTTAATATTTTTCCTTTCAGAGGGAGAATTGCCTGCGATCGTCTATCTCTTCCTTGCTTTGCAGATCCACCAGCGGAATCACCTTCTACCAAATATATCTCTGATTGTGAGGGATCCTTTTCCTGACAATCAGCCAGCTTGCCTGGCAATCCAGCAATATCCATGACGCCTTTACGACGTGTTATTTCTCTGGCTTTACGAGCTGCTTCCCGAGCTCTTGCAGCCTCAATCATTTTATTAGCAATGATTCTTGCGTCATTTGGATTTTCCATCAGGAAATAATTTAGGTTCTCAGCCAACAAACCTTCGACAACGGCCTTAACCTCAGAGGAAACTAATTTATCTTTTGTTTGCGATGAGAACTTAGGATCAGGAACTTTAACAGACATAACAGCAGTCAAACCCTCTCGAGAATCATCCCCTGAGGTTGTAACCTTGTGTTTCTTTGCTAGCCCCTCCTGCTCGATGTATTGGTTTAGCGTTCTGGTAAGGGCTGACCTAAACCCAGCTACATGAGTACCTCCGTCTCTTTGTGGAATATTATTTGTGAAGGAAAAAATGTTTTCCTGATATGTTTCATTCCATTGCATGGCAATTTCGACACCAATACCCTGCTTCTCACCAAAAAAATAAAATACTTGACCATGAAGAGGGGTTTTGTTTCTGTTTAGATGCTCAACAAATGCCAGAATTCCTCCCTTATATTCAAATACATCCTGCTTATCCTTTCCCTCATCCTTCAAAATAATCTTTATTCCAGAATTCAAAAAAGACAGCTCGCGCAGTCTCTTCGCCAGAATCTCATAATGAAATTCAATGTTTGTGAAAATCTCACGACTAGGAGCGAATGTTATCTCAGTGCCATTTTGATTTGTTTCGCCAACCACCTTTAGTGGCTCAAGAGGTTCACCTAGATGATATTCCTGATAATGTTTTTTTCCTTCCCTGAAAATTGTCAGTTGCAGCCTATCTGAGAGTGCATTTACAACGGATACCCCTACACCATGAAGACCGCCAGAAACCTTATATGAGTTATCATCAAACTTTCCACCAGCATGGAGAACTGTCATGATCACTTCTGCAGCGGATTTTCCTTCTTCCTGATGAATATCGACAGGTATACCACGACCATTATCAGTAACAGTGATTGTCTGATCACTGTGGATAATTACAGATATTTCAGTGCAATGACCAGCAAGAGATTCATCAATTGAATTGTCGACAACCTCAAATACCATATGGTGAAGTCCCGTCCCATCATCGGTATCACCAATATACATCCCAGGACGTTTCCTCACGGCATCAAGTCCTCTTAAAACTTTGATGCTCGATGCTTTGTAGCTCATTACATTCTCCTGCTATTCATACTGAAATTATTCCTTGCCCTACATTCTTTCTTTTTAAAACCGCGCCCTGTTTCACGTGGAACATATTTTCATCACCACCTTTCAGAGGAAAAAAATTATATTCAGTTCCTGTTACAAATATCTGGCTATAAATATTTTTTAAAGTGTATAAAGCAATCTCTCGAAATTTTTTTGATAGTTCTGAATACAGATCATCGACTAAAAAGACTGAGGCTAGGGTTTGTTTATCATTTAAATGCTGAATCTGAGCAATTTTCAGAAAGAAAATTACTAATTTCTGTTCCCCATTAGACAAAATTTTTTCAATTGATTGTTTTCCACTCAAAAATCGTAAGTCGAAGTGATGTGGTCCAATTGAGGTATAGCCTCTATGCAAATCAGTATCAAGCCTTTCATAAAGTGCTTCTTCTAGTTCAATTTCTCCTTTCCACCCCCTCCAATAATGCACTTTCAAATCAGAAAATAGCGAGAATCTTTCAGCAAGATTGTAAAAAATTGGGGCGAAACTATTAAAGTACTCATTTCTAATTTTATCCATCGCAAGGGCACTTTCAATAAAGCCTTTGTTGTAAGCATTTACCACCCTAATATCTCCTCTCCTCAGAGCGTGATTTCTCTGAACTAAAAATTTATTGAATTTTTCCAGTGAAGTAATGAAAGCTTGTTCCACGTGGAACAAGCCCCAGTCTAAAAATCTTCTTCGTCCTATAGCACCATTGGAGAAAATCAAAAAGGATTGTGGGGTAAAAAGTTGAAGAGGAATTAGAGAGCTAACTGCAGATAAACGTGATACTGAATTTCCGTCAAGTAATAATGCCGTCTTATGTCTATTTCGCTCAAAGGCGATTCTGTGATGTGAGCCCAAGTTAGATATCCAGTCTGCATAAACATAAGATGATCCATTTACACCAGCACGAATAATTGGACTTACAAAGCGAGTTTTAAACGAACGACCACGGATTAAGGTATATATTGCCTCCAAAACAGATGTTTTGCCGGCTCCATTATCCCCTAAAAAATAATTCAAACCAGGAGATGGATGTATCTCCACCCTTGAAATATTACGAAAATCAGAAATTTTAATTGTCTGGAAAGGCAAAAGAACTATAACCGCATTGGCATGACAACATAGCGTCTAGAAGTATCGTTTAAAGAATGAACTAGAACACTTGAATTTTCATCATATAAATTCAAAATCACTTGATCCGAGTCCAATATATTCAAAACATCAATCAGATATGTAACATTAAAACCTATGGTTAGGGGTTCAAAAGAATAATGAATATCTATATCCTCTTCTGCAATTTCATGCTCAGGGTTATGTGCCTGAAGATGAAGCAAATTATCGGAGAACAAAAATTGTATTCCCCTATATTTTTCATTAGAAAGAATAGATGCTCTTTGTAGCGCAAGCTTCAGACATAGCCTATTAACATAAACATGCTTATTTGAATTTTGTGGAATTACTCTTTCATAATCAGGAAACTTCCCATCTATTAATTTAGACGCAAGAACAAATTGATTATGATAGACGCGTATATAATTACTGGTTATCTCTAGGCCTAAGGGCTCATCTCTGTAGGACAACAGTCTATTTAATTCTAGGACTGTCTTTCTGGGCAGAATAAATTGCAGTATATCAACTACATTTAAATGCGTTTCATAATCAGCCAATGCCAGCCGGTGACCATCAGTTGCTACACTACGAATAAAATTGGGGCGTAACTCAAATAACATTCCATTTAGATAATATCTAACATCCTGCAGTGCCATAGCAAACATCGTCTTTTCAATAAGGGCTTTTAGTGCTGATTCATTAATCTTTAATGAAAATAAGGATGCTGTGCTCGAAAGTACTGGAAATTCTGCCGCAGGCAATGTTCCCAAAGTAAATTTACTTCTGCCAGTTGTAAAAATTGCATTGGTGGAATCTACTTTTATATGTATTGTAGATCCATCGTCGATAAGACGTGTTAAATCAAGAAATTTCCTTGCTGGAAGAGTAAATGATCCTTCATCATTAGATTCAATATTTATCTGTGTTTGGATCTCAATTTCCATATCCGTTCCAATAAAGATCATCATTCCTTTCTCAATCATTATCAAGATATTTGCAAGTATCGGTAAGGTATGTCTCTTCTCAATGACGCTGGTTACTTTTTGTAAGGCTAACAACAGGTCTTCTTTATTTGTTTTGATATTCATATTCATAAGATATTATATATTTAAAACACTTTATTATTACTATTAAGGCGTCCATAGAACTTAATATAATTGCATAATCCTTTAAAAACAATGCGTTATGCAACGAAAAATATGTATAGCCCTGTCACTAAGGCGTAATAAAGATGTGAAATACCTGTGCATAAAATACCACTAAAAAAAATTTATAATTTATACACAGTTTTATCATTACCCCATCAAAGTTCTCAACAGGTTTAGATAGTCTTCATCTATTCTATTGTCTGACTGCCTCAATTCCACCACCTTTCTTACAGCATAGAGGACGGTGGTATGATCCCGCCCACCAAAGGCACGTCCAATCTCAGGAAGGCTGTGATTTGTCAACTCCTTGGCTAAGCTCATTGCAATTTGGCGTGGCCTGGCAACAGCTCTGCTTCTGCTAGGACTTAATAAGTCAGATAGTCGGATTTTAAAGTATTCGGATACTATTTTCTGAATATTTTCAATAGTTATCAGTTTATCTTGAACGGCAAGCATATCCCTTAAGGCTTCCCGAGTCGTTTCGATGTTTATGGCTTGTCCCGTAAAGCGTGTACTTGCAATTACACGCCTTAATGCACCTTCTAACTCTCTAATATTAGAAATGAATCTCTTTCCAATAAAAAACGCTACTTCATTAGGAATATCAACACCAAACAATTGAAGAGCTTTATGTTTTAAAATGGCAACTCGGGTTTCCAACTCAGGAGGTTCTACCCTAACAATAAGACCCCAGCCAAAACGTGACTTAAGCCTTTCTTCAATATTCATTTCCTTTGGATAACGATCACTGGCAAGCACGATTTGTTGCTGAGTTTCGAATAACGCATTGAAAGTATGAAAAAATTCTTCTTGTGAGCGTTCCTTTCCAGCAAAGAAATGCACGTCGTCAATCAAAAGAGCATTGACGCTTCTGTATTTACGCTTAAATTCATCCATGCGGTTATGTTGCAGGGCATTCACCATCTCAGCAATAAACGTATTTGCATAGAGATATTGAACTTTTGCTAGTGGATCTTTTGAAAGAATTCTATTTCCAATGGCATGTAGCAAGTGTGTCTTCCCTAATCCCACGCCACCATAAATAAAAAATGGATTGTAGACTACCCCAGGATTGGAACCGATTTGCAAAGAAGCAGCACGGGCAAGTTGATTGGACTTTCCCTCAACAAAGGTTTCGAAGGTAAAATCAGAGTTAACATTTGAATAGGATATTATTGAGAGGTCATTGTTATATGGCCTAGCTTTTAGTTCAGGATTTTTTTGGAAAACGGAATCGAAGCCGTGACCAGATGTTTCGATTTGTTTAGGCTTACTACCAATTTCCAGTAATAAGTCTGGGGCGGATTCTCCAGAGAAATCTGATAAAAATGAAATAATCAGTTCGTAATAATGCTTCCTAACCCAATCGAGAACAAAGCGGTTTGGAGCTAGCAACTTGATTCTTTTTTCACCATGAATGACCTGTAGTGGCAAAATCCAGGTATTGAATTGCTGGGAAGTTAGACTTCCACGCAGCCTTTCAATACAGTAATCCCAGTCAGAAGTTGTCTTAAAAGTCATTTAAGTTATTGATTATTAACACTTTAGTATAATTGGTTCACTTCTAGCGAACTCTGAAATAATGCAAGTAAACTTGAGTCTACACGTCGCAAGTATTCTTATCCACAGCATGTCTTTAGCTATTTGAAAATACCGCTGACGTCAGAAATTGCCAAGAGGAAATTGCATCCCCCATGAGGGGAGACGAAACCGAGTTAGTAAGAGCCTCTTGCAAAACACAGGGCGGATTAGGCTTGAACTTTCCAATCGCACCTAGAAGGTGCGAATGGTTATCATTACCTAGAGTTGCCTACGGTGAGTCCATCATGTTTATCCATAAAACAGAGAAAATGCCGAATTCT
>JAHJDE010000092.1 GCA_018812525.1 Gammaproteobacteria bacterium | reverse complement strand
CTGGGGGATCTCGGCTACCGCCTCTCCGATGCGCTGGAACGCTACGATGAAGTCTGCCTTTTTGAAGGCAAGGCCTCGGACTACGCCTGCGACCTCTACGAAGCGAGCTACGACATCCCGGAGCACCTGCGGCTCTACATCAATTACGAGGCCATCGCCCGCGACCTGAGGATCAACGGTGACATCACCGA
Organism: Gammaproteobacteria bacterium; assembly: GCA_018812525.1. Taxonomy (GTDB): domain Bacteria; phylum Pseudomonadota; class Gammaproteobacteria; order Chromatiales; family Chromatiaceae; genus YD12-FULL-61-37. The sequence goes on along the minus strand of JAHJDE010000092.1, from coordinate 7,049 downwards.
ACTGCGCCACGATCTCTTGGTCACTAACGCCAATGACTTCTGAAAACCAAGCCCCTTCGGGGGCTTTCTTTCGTTTGGGCTTTGTCCCGAATGCCCTATCCAGGGCCACTTCGGCGGGGTGGGCAGATTGTGCCCACCCTGCTATGCAGCCATGCCCCAACCCGAAGGGCGTTCTTCCAGCTCGATCCGCGTCAATAGATCCCGGTTCATATTGGCAATTCGCTCCACTAATTCACGCACGGAGCCGTCTCCCTGTATCGCCTCATGGACCAGCACCCGGAGCATCCGCTCTGCGGGCCGGGTAATTTTTCCCCGATGGTTCTCCCAATTGCGAACGGAGGATTCACCAACCCCGATGATCCTGGCCAGTTGAGACTGCGACATGTCCAGGCAATGGCGCAAGAACCGCACCTCGGCCCCCGTTATTGCCGCCTTGTAGCACACCAGATGGCTGGCGATGATTTTGTGCAGGTCATCGACATTATGTACGCCGATACCCTTGCCGTAGGCGGTTTCATACTCTTTGTAGCCGTTTTTCAGCCACACGTTGGGCAGGCCACATTCGGTGTAATGGTACATATCAAGCCCCAAAGACCGTAATGACAACGATGTAATTGCCCTGGTCATCGCAATCGAGCGCTGCCGCTACGTTGACCAGGGAACCGGAGGTAACGCTGCGCTTGGTAAATTTCCAGTTGCCTTTGACATCGCGGCAAGGCCCCTCGATGAAAGAGCCGTGCCGGAGGCAGCGCAAGATATCCTGCATAAAGATTCCGCGCTCTCGCATTCGTTGCTTGCAATGTCCAACGAGCACCACGCGGGACTGGTCGCTGTCGAGAATTTTCTCGATGAGTTGTTGTGCCTTGCGGGCGGTAAGTTCGAGCTTCAGCACATTGACCATGCGTCAATTTTTAACGGTTTCCCTGTCTTCGTCAAGCCAGGTTCAAGGGAAAACCCTTATCCCTCCGCCCTCTCCGGATGTTCCTGCCGTAACTGGACCTGCCTACGCAACTGATGGAGTCTGTAATCCTGCTGAAATCGCTTCGTAGCCGGCCGCTCCTTCGGCTCCTTCGCAGTCCTGATCCGGGGCGGATTATTGCCGTCTTGGGTTGGGTGGAGGTATTTGTCCAGCTCGTGATCGTCGCCGCCGACAAACTCGATGAGCCTGTCGTCGAACCCCAGGATTAGCCCCTCCAAGATCTCGCGCTTGGGCACGCCGTAATGCTGGGCGATACGGGTTAGCGCCTGGCTGGCCGCCGTGCTGATCCATGTGTTAAGTCGGCGTTCCCCGTTCCCGTCGCTGCCGGCGAACGCACGACCCTCCCGATATTTTTTCTGCCGCTCGGCATTGGTACTCATTGATCCGCTCCTGATTGCTCGTTTATTACTGCGTAACAGTATGGCTGTTACAGAGTAATGCATAACTGTGAGTTTATTGGAAAATTGGAAAACGCCAAAAAACAAGGAATCGTGGTATTTCAATAATATAGGCGTGTACTGCGTAACAGTGAGGCGATTACGGCGTAATGGATAATGCGTTACGGCGTAACTGAAGCTGACACCGGAAGGCGCGTGATCCACTCATGGAATTCCAGGAGTGCGGCGATTGCGTTGGTGAAGGCCGGCGTTGAAACGACTTGGATGGGGATGGCGTGTTACGCCGTAACATACAGACCCCGAAGACTACCATGTTTTTGCCCATAAAAGAAAATTAATACGGGCCTAAATGGCCTTTATTCCGCGACACATACCAAATTTTCTTTGAGAAAATATGGGCATGGGAACAAGAACACATGACGATAACGACGACGACATCCGAACGCTCGACATTGAGGAGGTCGCCGAGGCTCTGTCGATAAGTACGCGCACACGGTCCGGCGCATGATGAATCGCCGCGAACTCGCTGTGACCCGGCTTGGGGGCTCTGTTCGGATTCCCATCTCATCTGTCCGGCAACTGGTAGCGCAAAACACCACCCCAGCCCATAATCAAGAGTGCGTGGGATCGGTTGAGTGTGCCGCCAATTTTGGAGACACCACATGCAAAACGACAACGACACGCAAAAACCGAAACGCAGAGGAAAGACGGGGCTCCAGCAGCGGAAAGGCTCGCCCTATTGGTGGGCGTCTTTCATCGACGCAAGCGGCAAGAGAATTAGGAAATCTACTGAAACTGCCGACAGAAAGGAGGCCGAAGCCCTCCTCGCCAAGTGGCGGTTAGAGGAATTTGAGGTCCGGCAGTGGGACAGGGAACCGACACGGACGTTCGATGAGCTGATGTTTCAGTACTTGAAGGAGACCATATATCGCAGACGATCAGGTCCCCATCCTGTGCTGGTACATGCACGGCGGCTCTATCAGTCATTCACAGGCAAGACCATGAATGACCTCTCGACCCAGGACGTTCGCGCCTACATCCGCAAAAGACGAACCGAGGGCGTGAAGGCGGCGACCATCAACAAGGAGGTTGGATTGCTGGCGTCGGCCATCAATTATGCGCGGAAAGAATGGGGGTGGGAGTTGCACAATTCGGCCGCTGGCTGCAGGGAAAGAGAGGATGAGGGACGGGTCCGCTGGATCAGCCGTGCAGAGGCGGCCAGGCTGATCCAGGAGGCAGGGCGAGATCCTCGCGCCAACCACCTTCCCGCCTTTGTCCGGTTGGCGGCCAATACCGGGATGCGGGCAGGTGAGATGCTGGGCCTGGAATGGTCCAGAGTCGATCTGAGCCGGAATCTGCTTTTCCTGGAGGCGGAGCATACCAAGACGAAAAAACGGAGATCCATTCCTCTCAATCAGGAGGCCAGAGCGGCGTTATTGGATCGAGCCCGATTCCGGGCTACGCACTGCCCTGGTAGCCAGTGGGTTTTCTGTACCGGAGATGGTGAGCGGATGAAGAGCGTCAAAACGGCCTTCCGTACGGCACTCAAACGGTCCGGGATCACGACCTGCGGCACACTTGCGCGGCCTGGCTGGTAACGGAAGGTGTGCCCTTGGTCTCGGTCCGAGACCTGCTGGGCCATAAAACCATCGCCATGACCGAGCGTTATGCCCATTTGGCGCCAGAGCGGGTCCGGGAAGCAGTCGAAGTGCTGGATAGGATAGGCACAAAATAGGCACAGCGACCAGGGAGAGACGCGAAGGATTGGTTGCAACTCCCTGATTTATTGGCGCCCCCGAGACGATTCGAACGTCCGACCTACCCCTTAGGAGGGGGTTGCTCTATCCATCTGAGCTACGGGGGCTTGGCCCGGCATTCTACCACTCGGGTGGGTTCCTACAACTTGTCCGCATTATTGTGGGCCTGGGTCTCCTGTAACACGCGAGGCGAAGAAGTTTGCTAGCCTGGGAAGAGCACGGCTTTTTCCGGGTGATTCGATGCCATTTTTGCTCAGTTCCATCAGTTCCGACGTTCTTCTTCGTGACCTTGCCGACCGCTGGCGGCTGTCGGAGGGGCTTGGACGAAGGGTCGAAGGCGTTTTTTTTGATACCTTCGATTGGCGGCTCTATCTGGGTGGGCTGGTGCTGTTCGTCGACCGGGACGGGGCGGAGTGGGTCTGGTTGCTGATGGGGAGGGCGGCAGGGGATGTCCTGGCCCTTTGCCGCGGTGATGGGGCGCCGGGGATGGCGGCAACTCTGCCCGAGCCCCTGAGGAACCGGTTGGCGCCACTGTTGGAGATGCGGCGGCTGTTGCCCCAGGTTGCCCTGTCCGGTGAGCTGCGGTCATTGAATCTGCTGAACGAGGATGAGAAGACGGTCCTGCGCCTGGATCTGTTGGAGTGTCGCGTAGTCGGGGAACAAGGGCAGGAGACGGGCTTGCCGACTCAGCTTAAGGTTTCGCCCCTGCGGGGCTATGAGGACGATGCATCCTGCCTGGAGCAGTGGCTCAGGGGGCTTGCCATCTCGGAGGGCTGCCTGTTGGACGAGGCCCTCGCCGTCGTCGGCAAGCGGGGTGGCAGTTACAGCTCAAAGCTCCAGTTCTCCCTCCATCCGGGCGAGGGGGCGGACGAAGCCACCCGGCACATCCTTCTCCATTTGCTGGGGACCATCGAGGCGAATGTAGCCGGGGTCTGCAACGACCTGGATTCGGAGTTTCTGCACGACCTGCGGGTTGCGGTTCGCCGGACCCGCTCGGCCCTGACCCAGATCAAGGAGGTCTTCGAGCCCGATGGGGTTGAGCGCTTCAAGGCCGATTTCGCCTGGCTCGGCCAGATCACGGGGCCGACCCGCGACCTGGATGTCTATCTGCTCAAGTTTCCCGGCTACCTGGAGAGCCTGCAGGGCGGTTTCCGGGACGCCCTGGAGCCCTTTCATCGCTATCTGGTGCAGCACCGGGCGACTGAACAGGCGATCCTGGCAAATCATCTCCGGTCGGAACCTTTTCAGGTAATGCTGCGCGACTGGCGCGCCTTTCTCGAATCGCCCCCGGCCGATCCCTCGCCCGCCAACGCCGCCCGGCCAGTCAAAGAGGTGGCCGGCGCCCGCATCCACAAGCTCTACCGGCGTGTCATGAAAGAGGGCAGAGCGATCGGCGAGGAATCGCCGGCCGAGGCGTTGCATGAACTCCGCAAGAGCTGCAAGAAGTTGCGCTATCTGATGGAGTTCTTCCAGAGCCTCTATCCGGCGGCGCGGGTCGATGGCCTCATCAAGGCCCTGAAGATCTTGCTCGACAACCTCGGCGACCATCAGGATCTCCAGGTGCAGGCCGAGAAACTGGTGACCATGGCGAGCGATATGCGCCGTTCCAAGGCCGGGACCCATTGCCTCCTGGCCCTGGGGATGCTGATCGGGGGCTTGCTGCTGCGGCAACGAGGGGAGCGGGAGCGTTTCGCCACCGTCTTCGCGCAATTCAACCAGGAACGGAACCGCGAACGTTTCGCGGCGCTCTTCCTGGACAACACCCTTTCCAACCAATAGCAGGGGACCCTCAGGGTGAAGATCATCGGTGTCTACAATATCAAGGGGGGTGTCGGCAAGACTGCCGCCGCAGTCAATCTGAGTTACCTATCGGCCAAGTCTGGCCTGCGTACCCTGCTGTGGGACCTGGACCCCCAGGGCGCCTCGACCTATTACTTCCGTATCAAGCCCAGGATCAAGGGGGCGAAGAAGTTGGTGCGGGGCGAGCGCGACCTGGACGAGCTGATCAAGGCGACCGATTACGAGGGGCTGGATCTGATGCCAGCGGACTTTTCCTTCCGCAATCTCGACCTGCTGCTGGAAGACCAGAAGAAACCGGTGGGGCGCCTGCACAAGCTGATCAAGCCCCTGGCGGACGAATACGACCGGGTCTATCTGGACTGTCCACCCAGCATCTCCCTGGTTTCGGAGAACGTCTTTCAGGCCTCCACGGTCCTGGTGGTGCCAACCATTCCCACCACCCTTTCCCTGCGGACCCTGGAGCAGCTTACCCAGTTCCTCGCCGGACATGAACTGGGCCGGATCCCTGTCTGGCCGCTGCTCTCCCTGGTTGACCGGCGCAAGCGCATGCACCGGGGTGTGCTGGAGAACCCACCGGCCAACAGCTTCGAGACGCTGATCCCCTACGCCAGCGACGTGGAACGGATGGGTGAGTATCGCCAGCCGGTGGCGGAGTTCTCCGCCGCCAGCCCCGCCGCCCAAGCCTATGAGGCCCTGTGGCGGGAGCTTGAGCGGCGTTTGGAGATCACCGAGTAACCCTTCATACCCTGGTAGTCGAGAAGTGCTCGTTTACTTGACTATTTCACTTGGTATCCTACTGTTTAAGCAAGGGTGTACCGAAACGATCCAGAGGAGGTGCCAGATGAACAGCCCGGAAACCGATGATGCCTTGCTGGCCTGCGAGGTCTGCATGAAAGAGGTCCCCCGCTCGGAGGACATCTCCGACGAAGGCCGCGACTATGTGCTCCACTATTTCGGTGTTGAATGCTACGACCAATGGAAGAAGGTGGGGCCGGGGCCCAGGGAGGAATGACCAAAGGGGGTTCCTGCAAAGGTGGAACTCAACCGCAACGGGGCCTTGGCCCCGTTTCTGTTTGTACGTCACACTTCAGGCAATGGCCTTGAGCGGGGCCTCGACAGGGCGCCGTCTTGGCAGCCCCCGCGCCGCAGCAGTGCGGATTGATCACAACTTGTTAGAATCCCCGCCATAGCCATGCGCATTCTTGCCCAGGAGCCGATGTTGACCCTCAAGCAATCCCAAACCATCGCCTACGAAATTCGGGGCGCCCTCTATCTGAACATCACCGACCGCTGCACACTGGCCTGCGCCTTCTGCCCCAAGTTCAACGGTACCACCCAGGTGCATGACTTCGATCTGGCTCTGGACCATCGCCCCGAGGTGGCGGAGATCATTGCCACCATCGGCGATCCGGGCCAATACAGCGAGATCGTCTTCTGCGGCTATGGTGAACCGACCCTGCGGCTGAAGGTTTTGCTGGCGGTCGCCGATTATGTGAAGGGCCATGGCGGCAAGGTGCGGATCAATACGGACGGACTCGCCAACCGGGTCCACAAGCGGGATGTCTTGCCCGAGATGGCGGGCAAGGTGGATGCCCTCTCCGTTTCTCTCAACGCACAGGACGCCGTGACCTACGCGCGCCACTGCCGGCCGGCCCTGCCCGATTCCTTCGAGGCGGTGCTGGCGTTTCTGAAGGCGGCACCGCAATACATTCCAGAGGTCACTGCCACCGCCATCGAGGGGTTGGAAGGGGTCGATATGGATGCCTGCGAGCGGCTGGCGGCCGCCTGTGGGGTGCATTTCCGTCGGCGGAGGCTGGATATCGTTGGCTGACACGCCTGGCGGGAATTGGAGATCCTTGCCTGGTGACAACTAAGCCGAGAAAAAACTAGCGGCATGCCCTATTTTGGCCATACTTAACCCGAGATTTTTGGTAGTTAGAGGAACTTGCAAAATGGCCATCCTGGCCATTTTGCAAGGCGAAAACGAAAAATGCGATTTTTCGTTTTCTTCATTTTCAATGGCTTAGGCCATTGAAAATGGCGGTTCATCCCTGAACCGCAAGAGGTTCTTGCAATTTTGCAAGAACCTCATTATTCAGATCGCCCAAAAAGCCG
>JAHJDE010000091.1 GCA_018812525.1 Gammaproteobacteria bacterium | reverse complement strand
TGGTACAGGGATGTACCGTTTACGGACCAAAGGATGGAAAAATGCGATTTTTCGTTTTCTTCATTTTCAATGGCTTAGGCCATTGAAAATGGCGGTTCATCCCTGAACCGCAAGAGGTTCTTGCAGTTTTGCAAGAACCTCTGCCTACTTCCCTTTTGCCTTTCGCATCATCCCTGCCAGCACCCGCTGCACCATTCCCCCGCGCAAGTGCCTTACCATTCTGACATAACGATCCAGCTTGTCCTGTTCCCCGTATTCCTCGGCAAGGGGTTTAGCCGAATCAAGCTGCCCTTCCGCCTCCTCGAATTTCCCTTCCGACGCCAGCAACATGGCGCTGGTGCCGAAACAGCTCAATGCCTCCTGTATGTGTAATTCCTCCCGGTCGAAGACCTCATTCAGCAGGTCCCTTGCCTTTTCCTTATCGCCAGATTGGATGCAAAACAGCGCCATATTGCAGCGGGCGATGAGATTGCCCCTCTCGGCCGCAGCGGCCTTGTGGAGCAGGCGCGACACATTCTGATCATCGCCCTGGGCCTCGGCTAAGAGCGCCAGGTTGTTCCATATCGAACCCTCCTCGGGAAACTGTTCACTCAACGGCTCGAGGATGGCCTTCGCCTCATCGAAAGATTTCGCCCTGATTGCTTCGAGCGCCTGCTCGTACAAGGCCATCTGTGGTCCTGACATTCTGGTTTGGTCTGCATCATTGTGGATCTTCAGGCTCTTAGTCCTGACCTGCGACCCCTCCTGGCTGTCCCATATCTCAAAGGCCTCCTTTGAATCGTAAATACCGCCATCTCGCATTTGGGAAGCAAGCTCAAAATGGTCCTGATAACTCCCCTGGGGGGATTTCAGTATTGCCAAGAGGCCCTGCTTCGCCTCCTTGTCACCCCGTTGACAGCGACCATCAAGAATGATCTCGCAGAATTTTCGCGTGGCCTGGTCACCAATGGCATGCAAGGCCTGGAGAAAGGGAACGGAGACAGGGGCGAAGAGGGCCCCCAGACGTTTCTCTACAGTACCCTCAGCGATGGCCTGCACCTGTTCGAGCCAGCGGTATGGGATGTGCTCGTGCAGCGGCAGGAGCCAGGCCCCCTCCCTATCCCGTACCCGCAGGTCCAGATCAGTCAGGTTCTTCCGCGCCAGGTCGAGGCCGGGGTTCGCCTTCAAGGCCTCGTGCCAGAGCTTGTTTGCTGCCCCCATTTTTCCGGTCCGGGCATGACAGACCGCGCCCATGTGCTTCATCAGGCCGATCTGGGCTGGGACTTCCTCTTCCATCCAAGGCTGCTTTAAGCCCTTCTCGAATGCCCTCAGCGCCTCCTGCTCCCTGCCCATCAGCAGTAAAGCTGTAATCTGGGCGAGCACATCCTCGGATCTCAAGGGGGCGGCGTCCGCCAGGGTTGGCACCAGGCCGGCAGCGGCCTCCTCCCTGCCGGACAGTAGCCGCAGGCGGATCATCCATGCCAGTGCCACCAAATTACGCGGATCCCGCTCCCAGTTTGCGTTGAAGCAGGAAAGTGCCTCGTCCAGCCGTCCCAGATGAAACAGGCACAACCCCAGATTGTTGCGCACCGGCATCTCGTTACCCGCCCCGCGAAGGAGTTCAATGCCCTCCTCGAAGGCGCGTCCCTGGATGCAAAGTAGCCCCAGATCCATGCGGCGGAGCGTCTCCAGATCCAGGATGTCGCCGGTAAGGGGACTGACGCGGCACGTCTCGATTCTCTGCGTGAATTCAGGGGAGATGGGAAAAGGTATGTGATCCGTATTTTCGGCCAGCTCGTTGTAATGGAGCGCCGCATGGTAGGCGATACCGGCACGGCCACTGCTGAGGCTCAGGGGGAGAAGGGCGCTCCAGGCCTGGATGCTCTCCGGTCGGACCAGGGTCCAGTGATAGGCGGTCAGCTCCGCATCGGTCGATTGCCCCAGCTTGGTCAGGGCATCGATGCGCTGACGGTAGAAACCGCCGAACCGGGGAAAGGCCCTGATCGCCTTGCCGGTGTGTCCCAGTGCTTCATCGAAACGGCCCATCGCAAGCAATTTGTCGATGGCGTGCAGCCGCTGGGCCTCGGGCCTGGGACCTGCGTGGGATTTCCTTTGGGGTTTTCTTGCCATGATCGCAGCCCTTCCGCCAGTGAAAAGGGGGGTATTTTAACCCAGCAGCCTTATTTAACCGCAAAGGTCGCAAAGAAGCGCAAAGCGCATCAGTGGCCTATCAGTGTTCCATCGTATGCGTTTTAAATGGGAGGTTCTTGCAAGACTGCAAGAACCTCTTGCGGTTCAGGGGTTTACCGGCTCAATCCCGCTTCACCGCCCTTGCCATCGCTTCCACCCCCTCCGCCGGACCCGGCCGGGCAAAGAGGTAGCCCTGATAGTTTAGGCAACCCGCCTGGGCGAGGAATTGGCGCTGGGGCTCGGTTTCCACCCCCTCGGCGATCACCTCCAGCCCCAGGCTCTGGCCGAGGGCGATAATGGCCTTGACGATGGCGGCGTTCTCGGCGGCATCGGGCAGGCTGCGCACGAAGCCCTGGTCGATCTTGAGCTGGTCCAGGGGTAGGCGCTTCAGGTAGGCGAGGGAGGAATAGCCCGTGCCGAAGTCGTCCAGGGAGAAGCGCACCCCCATGGCCTTCAACCGCTTCATGGTATCTATGACCTTCTCCACGTCCTTCAGCACCAGGGACTCGGTCAGCTCCAATTCCAGCCGCGATGCCGGGGCGCCGGTCTCCCCCAGGACGGTCCAGACCTGTTCGACGAAGTCGGCCTGGCGGAACTGGCGGGCGCTGACGTTCACCGACAGCCGGAGATTGCGGGTGGCCGGATTGCGGGACCAGGCGGCCAACTGGCGGCAGGCCGTGGTCAGGACCCATTGGCCGATGGGGAGGATGAGGCCGCTCTCCTCGGCGACCGGGATGAACGTGACCGGAGACACCAACGGCCCCGTGGGGGGCTGCCAGCGCAGCAGGGCCTCGGCCCCCGTCACGCGCCCCTCCCCCTCGATCTGGGGCTGGTAGACCAGGAACAGCTCGTCCCCGGCGATGGCCCGGCGCAATCCCTCCTCCACCTGGATATGGGTATTGACCGCCGCCTGCATCGCCGCGTCGAAGAAGCGAATGCAGTCCCGGCCGGCCGACTTGGCCTCGTACAGGGCGAGGTCGGCCTGCTTGAGCAGGGCATCCATGCCGATCTCGTTGTCCTGAAACAGGGTGATGCCGATGCTGGCGCTGCCGTGATAGACCCCCGCGCGGAGACCGTAGGGGCCCGACAGGGCGGCGCGCAGCTTCTCGGCGATGGACTCGGCGTGGGAGGCGGCGGCCAATTCATCCTCTGCCAGGCCCTCAAGCAGCACCGCAAACTCATCGCCGCCGAACCGCGCCGCCGTGTCCGATTCCCGCAACGCCGCCTGAAGTCGCCCGGCCACTTCGCCCAGCAACTGGTCGCCCACGTCGTGGCCGCGGCTGTCGTTGAGGGTCTTGAAATTGTCCAGGTCCAGCAGCACGAGGGCGCCGATGCGACCGGTCCGGTCCCCGCTTAACAGGGCATGATTCAGACGGTCCATCAGCAGGCGGCGGTTGGGGAGGTTGGTGAGCGGATCGTAATAGGCCAGCTCGATGATCTTGCGCTGGGCCTCCCTGGGTTCGTTGATGTTGGAGAAGGCACCGAGGTAATGGGTCACGGCGCCGGAGGGGTCGCGAATGGCCGTGATGGAGAGCCATTCCGGGATGATGCCGCCGTCCTTGCGCCGGTTCCAGATCTCGCCCTCCCAGCGGCCCTCGTGGCGGATGGATTCCCATAGGGTGCGGTAGAAGGCGCTGTCGTGGCGGCTCGACCGCAGCAGGGCCGGGGTCTGGCCGATGGCCTCCTCGGCGCTGTAGCCGGTGATCCGGGTGAAGGCCTGGTTGACCTGGAGGATGATCCGGTTGGCGTCGGTGACCAGCATGCCGTCGTGGGAATCGAAGGCCACGGCGGCGATGCGCAGTTGCTCCTCGGCGCGCTTACGTTCGGTGATGTCCAGTGAATAGCCGGCCATGCCCATGGGGGCGCCGGCCTCATCGTACAACAAGCTTAGCGACAGGTGGCCATAAAACGGGGAGCCGTCCCTGCGCCACATGCGCACCTCGGTTTCGTGTGTGCCCTCGCGTTTCAGCGGCTCAATTACCTGATGTTGCAAGAAGTCATGCTCCTCGGGCGGGTAAACGAAGGCGATGTGTTTGCCCATGGCATCTGCGGCCGTCCAGCCAAAGAGTCGCTCGGCCCCCTGGTTCCAATCAATAACGAAGCCATCGAGATCGGTGGTGACGACAGAATCATGAACCTGGTCGATGATAAGAGACTGCCGCCGGATTTCGGCGGTGCGCTCCGTCACCAATTCTTCGAGATGATTTCGGTGCCGGACCAGGTCCTCTTCCTGGCGCTTGCGGCAGATGAAGCCCGCCAGGATGTCCGCCACCGAGGCCAGGAATTGTTCCTTCTCCGGATTGGGGTGGAAACCGATGGGCAGGTAGAGTACCAGCACCCCCAGTACCTCCTCTTCCGAGATCAGGGGGAAGGCGTAATGGCCATGGTCGGTCATGCCCGGATAGCGGATGTCATGCCGCTCGTCCACGCAGGGAACATATTGCATCTGGCCCTGCTGGGCGGCGCGGCCGCAGTGGCAATGCCCCAGGGGCACCTGGGCGCAGGCGGCGCGGATCTCCGGCGAAAGATTGATGGCGACGGCCAGCCGCAGGCCGCCGCCCGAGGGTTCCCTCAGAAAGATCCCGCCCTTGGGCAGGATGGCCAGCCAGGAGACCTCCAGCAGCCGCTTGAGGCAGCGGCGCAAGGTCTCTTCCATGCCGCCGCCCGCGAGGGCCTCTTCCAGCAGCTCCCGCAGGACCAGTTGCTGCTCCCGGTCGTGCCGCAGGGTGGCCTCGATGGCGCGGTGCTCGGTCATGTCGCGCACCAGGGCGATGAACCGGCGCTCCCCCGCCACTTCAAGCAGCCGCACACGGACCTCCACCGGGAACTCGGAACCGTCCTTGCGGCGATGGCGGCCCTCCAGTGTCCTGACCTCGCCGGACGTCATCGCGGCCCAAAGCGCCTGGGCAGCGGGGGTATCGACGCCGGTCTCCACGTCCATCACCCCCATGCCGAGCAGCTCGGTCTTGTCGTAACCGAGGCTGTCGCAGGACTGTTGGTTCACTGCTAGGAAGCGCCCCTGGCTGTCGTGGATGAAGAAGGCATCGCCGATGCCGTCCACCAGGCCGAGATAGCGGGATTCGGCCTCGTGGCCGATGCGGCGGGCGTCGGCCATGCGCAAGGCGCGCTCAATGACCGGACCCAGGTGGACCAGATTCTCCTTGCGCACCACATCCCAAACCCCTTCCCGGAGCAGTTGGACCACCGCTGCCTCGCCGATGGAGCCGGTGATCAGAATCACCGGCAGATCGGGGTTCTGCCGCCGGACCAAGGCAAGCGCCTGCCGCAACAGCGGCCCCTGCTGGTCGAACCCGGCAAGCACCGCGTCCCAGTTCCCCTGGGAAAGCAATGTCTCCAGCGACGCCAGGTCGATGGCCCTGGACAGGCAGCCGCCCTCGCATTCCTGGCGCAACCGGTGTTCGATCACCAGAAAATCGGCGTCATCCTCGGCGATGACCAGTAACTCCAAACCCAACCGGAGCCGGCAAGAGGGATCGGTGATTTCGTTGAATAGGGACACTGGGGCTCTCCTGACTTTATTCCTTCCGGGCTTATGACCGGACCCTGTCAAATGAGCAATTAATAGACCATGTCCTGGAATCCTGCCGAACATCTTCGGCTTGATAGTATTTCTACGTCGAATGCCGCTGGATTCCAACTGACTGGGGGGCTCATCCCACTGGCAGGGTCCGGGAATCGCGATTTGCAACGCATTTTGGGGGCGCCGGTCGCGAACCGCGCCGGTCCCCTACGACACCCCTTGCGGCATCGTCCTACGCATCGGAGGATGCCGGGTCTTGACACGTAGGGAAAGGTCTGAATCGGCATGCCGGATCAGAGCAGCCCTCTTTCGGCCAGGGAGACGATCTCCTGATCGCCGATCACCAGGTGGTCGAGCAGGCGGACATCGACCAGGGAGAGGGCATCGCGCAGGCGCCGGGTGATGTCGATATCGGCCCGGCTGGGTTCGGCAACGCCGGAGGGGTGGTTGTGGGCGATGATGAGGGCGGCGGCGTTGTGGGCCAGGGAGCGCCGCACCAGCTCGCGGGGATGGACCGAGGCCCCGTCGATGGTGCCGCGAAACAGCTCTTCGAACTGGATGACCCGGTGCCGGTTGTCGAGGAAGAGGGCGGCGAAGACCTCCTGGGGACACTCCCGCAGCCGGGACATGAGGTAGCGCCGGGTGGCGTCGGGAGAGTCCATGACATCGCAACGTTCCAGGGACTCACCCAGGTGCCGGCGGCTCATCTCCAGGACCGCCTGGAGTTGGGCGTATTTCGCCTCGCCGAGACCGAGATGGCTGCAAAACTGGTTCATGTCCGCTTTCAGCAGGCCGCGCAGTCCGCCGAATGCGGCCAGCAACTCCCTGGCCAGATCCACCGCCGATTTCCCCTTGACCCCGGTGCGCAGGAATATGGCCAGCAGTTCGGCGTCGGAGAGGGCCGCCGCGCCCCGTTGCAACAGCCGTTCCCTGGGTCTTTCGCCTTCCGGCCAATCGCTGATAGCCATTTCGCCTCCCTGTGGGTTTGGTAGTTTGGGCAGGATAGAACAACAGGCCCCCCCGGCCAAGCCGTTCCCGGCAAAGGGACGGAGTAAGGAACTGTCCGGGAATAACCTGTACATCTCGCATCTCATCTTCAGGCCATCTTTGGCCGATCTTCAGAGGAACTTGCAAAATGGCCATCCTGGCCATTTTGAAAGGCGAAAACGAAAAATGCGATTTTTCGTTTTCTTCATTTTCAATGGCTTAGGCCATTGAAAATGGCGGTTCATCCCTGAACCGCAAGAGGTTCTTGCAATTTTGCAAGAACCTCATTATTCAGATCGCCCAAAAAGCCG
>JAHJDE010000090.1 GCA_018812525.1 Gammaproteobacteria bacterium | reverse complement strand
TCTACGACCGGATTCTGAGGCCGGGACTGTCCCAATTGTTCGATGGCTGTCCCAAAGCGCCCAACAGGCCTGTGGCTTCGGCCATCAAGAACCTTGATCGGGCCTTGGATCAGTTGCTGTCGGAGGCGAAAATGGCGACCTTATGAATTTGACTCAAGCGTCAAGATTTGTATGCGTTAAAGCCTTTAATGGGCAATTCTTGAGGAACTTGCAAAATGGCCATCCTGGCCATTTTGCAAGGCGGTTCATCCCTGAACCGCAAGAGGTTCTTGCAGTTTTGCAAGGACCTCCTTGTTTATTGGTTATTTACCAGGCGAGGTACTAGGGTTTTCCATCGCGTCCTTCGCGGTTGCAATAGGTCAGGCGTCCGGCTTTCGTTTCAGGCCAGCGAGGGAGACTGTCTTCACCGCCTGGGTATCGTCCACATAGCAGGGCTGCTCCATGATGGCCCCGGCGGCATCGGCCAGTTCCCGCTCGCGGGCTGCGATCAGGGCCAGGCACTGGCGCACATCTTCGATAGTGGCGCCGGAGAGGGGGTGTTTCAGGCCCCGCTGCGGGGGGGTGGTATCCTTGATGACAGAGGCCAGTACCTTGCGCATGACCATCAGGATCTCGCGTTCTTTGGATGATTCGTCTTTGGTCATCTTGCCTGCCTCGGGGGTACGATAGGGTGAGTCCTGGACCACAGCTTATAACCCGACCGCCGCGCCAAACAACGGTTTTCTCCTTTCGGTAAACCCAGTCAGGGGCCAGGCCATCGATCGCTCGCCAAGTTCGCGACCTCAAGCCAATCTGCGGCTAGAATAGGCCTTAGGCAAACGGCAATTGAATAGCATTCAAGACTATTACCCTGAAAACCACAAATCCTGGGTTCGGGGCCAACCAATTTCTGACAGGATTCACAGGATTAATTCCCATGAAACCTGTGAATCCTGTTTAATTTTCATCCTCCGGGGTGGCGGGTCGCCATGATTGCTGGCAGAAGCAGGGTAGGGGCGGGTTTAAAACCCGCCCCTACGACGGGGTCAACTGCAATTTCCAGGATCAATCGATTGGCGGCTCTGTGCAATATTGTGCAATATATCGGGCACTATATTTTGCCGTTTGCCTTAGCATTCCCACTCCGCGCCCCTGGGAATGGGAAACAGAGCCATAGCCCACGAGGAGGTTGATATGTCACAGACAGACGCACGCCGGCTTCTCGCAAGCCTCTCCACTAGACTCCCCGCCGCCCAGGCCATCCTGATCACCAATCGCTTCGGCGTGGAGTTGGCGGAGAATATCTCTCTCGAAGGGCACCTCCTGTTGCCGGCACTCACCGCTGCCACTCGCATCTTTGCCGGGCGTTTGGCCGAGGTCACCGGACGCGGCCAGGAGCAATATATCTCCCTCTATGTGGGCGAGAGTTGCTATTCCGTGTTCGAGTTTGGCGAACACTGGATCGTCGGCATCCTCACCCCCGATGACCATGGGCTGGCGGACCTGCCGGGTATCCTGCAGGCTGCCGCCGCAGCGGCGGGACCGGCGCCGGGGCTCTGATATTCCCTACCTTAGGAACTGTCCGGAAATAACTTGTACATCTCGCATCTCATCGAATTACGGTGACACTTTACTAAATACACTTAATTACCAATTAAGTGTATTTAGTAAAGTGTCACCGTAATTCGATCTTCAATCGATCTGTTTCGCGGCAGAGCCGCTTCCACGGCGGTGGGAGCGGCTCTGCCGCGAAAATAGGCGGTTTTGCTCAATCAGATCGACCAAATCTGACCTGAATCTGACCTAAATCTGAGCGCGATATTGTCCAACTTATTTCCGGACAGCTCCTTACCGCCCCTTGGAAGGCCCAATCCAAAGGGGCAGGTAGCGTAGGAAAAGGAGGGAGAAGACGCCGATCCAGATGAGCTGGGACACTGCCACAGCCACCCCGTGCCAGGCCGGCAGGAGGGCGGGGATGAGGCTGCGGATCGCCGCCCCGATGGCCAGGGCGAGGAACAGGGGGCCTAGCATTTTGGGTGGGTCGAGCACGCTTCGTCCGGTATGTCCGAGGCTCGCCCTGGCCATCATGCCGACCGTCACCATGCCGATGCCGCCGTAGGCGATGGCATGCCAGGCGGCGAATGAAAAGGCCAAACCCGACCCCTCTGCCAGGGCCTTCATCAGCAGCCCGAGCGTAACCCAGGCCAGGCCACCCCAGAGCACCCAAATCAGGGGCTTGGACCACATCCCCCTGGCATACCACCAGTTGAGGCGAACGACCTGCGCCCCGGCGGTGATCAGGGCAAGGCCGACTGTCCAGGCCGAGGCGGGCGCCAGCATCTCCGCGACCCAGAGCCCTAGCAGGCCGAAGAGGCTGGTCAGGTCGGCGATCTTCGAGTTGCGCAACTGCAACGGATAGCCGATGCCCCGTTCGATGAAGAAGGGAACCACGCGTCGCGCCATGGTGAAGATCAGGGCGACCAAGAGATAGAGCCCGGTGTAGAGGCCCCAGCGAAGACCCTCGGCCAGCAGGCCGGCCGCGCCCAGGTAGAACAGGAGATTGGCGAGCCCCATCAGCACCACCTTGGTGGGAAAGATGGAGAGATTGCGCCACTGGCGGGCCTGGTAGAGGGGGCCGGTGGCGGCGATCAGCAGGCCAAGGGCGAACAGGAGATCGAAGGCTGCCGTTATCATCCAGGGGGCATGGAACAGATAGCACAATCGCCCCGCCAGCCAGAGCACCACCAGGGTCGCCAGCCGGCCGTTCTGGATGGTCTGGATGCCGGTCCAGTTATGCACCACCGTCAGCAGAAATCCTGCCACCACGGCAAAGCCATAGCCGAAGACCATCTCGTGGGCATGCCAGTAGGTCGAGGGCAGCCCCGCCGGGACCAGTGGCGCGCCGAAGAAATAGACCGCCAGCCAAAGCGTTGCTGAAACCACAGCATAGAGCGAGGCCAGCAGAAAGAAGGGCCTGAAGCCCAGCTCGAACAGGGCGAAGCGCTTGGGAGCCTTGCGCTCCTCAATTTGCAGAACACTCATCATTTCTTAAGATTCCTCGATTTATCAGGTCTTCACCCCGACCCCTTTGCTCAACAATCGCAGACTGACCAGGGTCAGTGCCGTGATGAAGATCAAGGTCATCGCCAGGGCGATGCCGACGGGGATGTCGGACAGGCCCAGGAGCCCGTAGCGGAAGGCATTGACCATATAGAGGATCGGGTTGAAGAGGGAGAGCTGCTGCCAGAAGGGCGACAGTAGATCAATGGAATAGAATACCCCGCCCAGATAGGTCAGCGGCGTGAGCACGAAATTGGGGATGATGGTGATGTCGTCGAAGCTGTTGGCATAGACGGCGTTGATGAAGCCGCCCAGGGCAAACAGGGCCGATGTCAGTACAAACACCAGCAGCGTCAGGGGGATGCTATGCAGATGGGGCTCCGCAAAGACACAGGAAACCGCCAGCACCACAGAGCCCACGGTCACGCCTCGCGCCACACCGCCGCTGATGAACCCGGCCAGGATCACCCAATTGGGCGCCGGCGAGACCAGCAGCTCCTCGATGTGGTGCTGGAACTTGGCCTGATAGAACGACGAGACCACATTGGCATAGCTGTTGGTGATCACCGCCATCAGCACCAGGCCGGGGACGATGTAGTTGATGTAGTCCACCCCGCCCATGGGGCCGATCCTGCTGCCGATCAGCCGGCCGAAGATGATGAAATAGAGTGTCGTCGTGATGACCGGCGGCAGCACCGTCTGCATCCAGATGCGGGCGAAACGGAGAATCTCCTTGGTGACGATGGTGCGGTAGGCGATCCAGGTGGTGGAGACGGACATCAGCCATCTCCTTGAAGCCGTGGCTGCTCCCCTTCTCCCTCTTGGAGAAGCTGGCCCATAGGGCGGGATGAGGGAGAGATGGCCCGGCCAGGGGCCATCTCCTCCCGGTCACGCTGCAACAGGCCAATGAACAACTGCTCCAGCCGGTTCTGCTTGTTGCGCAGGCTGGCCACCTCGATGTGGTTGCGGTTCAGATAGTCGAACACCGGATTGAGCCCCTGCTCCTGGTTCACGCAGACCTCCAGCAGACCCGGCTCGGACAGCTTGAGCCAAAGGCCCTCGTGGGGCGGCAGCTGATCCAGGGGGCGTTTCAGGTTGAGTACGAAGGACTCGCTGTGCAGCCGGGTCAGCAACTCACGCATGCTGGAGTTTTCGATGATCTCGCCCTGATTGATGATGGCCAGGTTGCGGCAGAGGCTCTCCGCCTCCTCCAGGTAGTGGGTGGTCAGGATGATCGTCACCCCCTCCCGGTTGATGCCGCGGATGAACTCCCACATGGAACGGCGGATCTCGATATCGACTCCGGCGGTCGGCTCGTCCAGGATCAGCAGCCGGGGCCGATGTACCAGGGCGCGGGCGATCATCAGGCGCCGTTTCATGCCGCCCGAGAGCCGGCGTGCCGGCTGCCTGCGCTTGTCCCACAGCTCCAGTTGATTCAGGTACTGCTCGGCACGCTGCCAGGCCTCCCGGCGCGGGATGCCGTGATAACCGGCCTGATTGACCAGGATCTCGCCGATGGGCTCGAAGGGATTGAAGTTGAACTCCTGCGGCACCAGCCCGAGGCAGCGCTTCACCGCCTCCGGCTCCCGCTCCAGGGAGCGGCCGAAAACGGTCACATCGCCCGAGGTCTTGTTCACCAGGGAACTGATGATGCCGATGGCCGTGGACTTGCCCGCCCCGTTCGGCCCCAGCAGGGCGAAGAAATCCCCCTCCGCCACATCCAGGCTGATCCCCTTCAGGGCCTCGACGCCGCCGGCATAGGTCTTCTTCAGATTCTTCAGGGAGAGGGCGTGCAAGGGTCCGGCCACCAAAAGCGGGCATCATACCCCGCCGGGGGGCGGCGCGCATGGGTCGAATCTTGGGAACTGTCCGGAAATAACTTGAACATCTCGCATCTCATCTTCAGGCCATTTTTGGCCGATCTTCAATCGATCTCTTTTCGCGGCAGAGCCGCTCCCACGGCGGTGGGAGCGGCTCTGCCGCGAAAATAGGCGGTTTTGGTCAATCAGATCGACCAAATCTGAGCGCGATATTGTCCAACTTATTCCCGGACAGCTCCTAACGATCATGGGGCGAGTCGAGCCACCCCGGATGATGAAAAATGGCGCAAGGATGCGCCGGTTATGGACCAAAGGATGGAGAGGCTGCCTCGCCCCCTTCGACTGCGCTTCCTTCGACTCCGCCCCCTTCGACTCCGCTCCCTTCGACTCCGCTCAGGACAGGCCTGATCGTTCCCCCTCACCAGCCCCCCTCAGAGGGAGAGGGAGCAAAGGTGCTTCGCGTATTTCACGGTAACGGGCTCCCCTGTTTTCCAGCGGCGACAGTAGAGCCCTGTTCCGGAGAAAGATCAAGCCCCTATAATGGGTAGGGGCGGATCGCCCTTGGAGGAGTGGATGCCCATCGCCCTTGCCTTTGCCCTCGGTGTGCTGTTGTTGCAGCAATCGCCCCAGTTGCCGGCCCTGCCCATCCTCCTGGCGGCCTTCCCGCTTGCCCTGGCCCTGTTTCGCCCTTTCCCCTGGCTCGCGGCCTTTCTGGTGGGGCTGGGATACGCTGGCCTTCATGCCCACATCGCCCTTGGTTCCACCCTTGCCCCGGACTGGGAGATGAAGGATCTGACGGCCGAGGGCCGGATCCTCGCCTTGCCGGACAGGAGGGGAGGGCGGACCCGTTTCCTGTTCCGGATCGAATCCCTCCACGATGGAGAGGCGCCGGTCTCTTTCAGCGGTACCGCGCGACTTTCCTGGCACGGGGAGGCGCGCCCCCCGCTCAGGGCGGGGGAGGGGTGGTCGCTGAGGGTCCGCCTGAAGCGGCCCCATGGCCTCCTCAATCCCGGCCTGTTCGACTATGAGGCCTGGCTGTGGCGCGAGGGTATAGGGGCGACAGGCTATATCCGTAAATCAGACCGGAACCGGCGCCTGCCCGGCAGGGACGGGCGGTTTTCCCTGGACCCCTGGCGCCAGGCCCTGGGCGATGCCCTGGCCAGCCACCTGCCGGAGGGGGCTGCGGCACTGATAAGGGCGCTCGCCATCGGGGATGGCAACGGCTTCACACCGGAGCAGTGGGACAGTTTCCGCAAGACCGGCACCAACCATCTGGTGTCGATCTCCGGGCTGCATGTGGGCCTGGCGGCAGGCCTGTTGCTGGTGTTGACGGAGTGGCTGTGGCGGCTGTCGCCCGCCCTCTGCCTGCGGCTGGCCGCGCCCAAGGCGGGCGCCCTGGCCGGAATCCTCGGCGCCCTTTTCTACACCGCCCTGGCCGGATTTCTGGTCCCGACCCAGCGGGCGTTGGTGATGATCGCCGCCCTGCTGATGCCGCGGCTGCTGGCACGCGAGGTCCGTCCCTGGCAGGGATTCGCCCTGGCCCTGATCCTGGTGCTGCTGTTCGATCCCCGCGCGGTGATGTCGCCGGGCTTTTTGCTCTCCTTCGCTGCGGTGGCGGCCATCTTCTGGGGGTTGGCTGGGCGTCGGAAGGGCGGTTATCTCCTCTCCCTGGCACGGCTGCAATGGGTGATCCTGCTGCTGATCACGCCCCTGACCCTGTTCCTCTTCAACCAGACCTCCCTGCTGGCCTTTCCGGTCAACCTGCTGGCCGTGCCCTGGTTCTCCCTGGTGCTGGTCCCCGCTGCCCTGCTGGCGGTACTGCTGTTCGCGCTGGTCCCGGTCTGGGGACTCTGGCTCTTCGGCTGGATCGCCCCCCTCTATACGGCAAGCATCGAGGGACTACAGGCGGTGGCCGCCCTGGATGCCGGTATGCTGGAGCTGACCGGACGCCCCCTCGTCCTGCTTGTTCTGGCCAGCCTGGGCGCGGCCTGGCTGGCCGTTCCCCTGCATGTTCCCGCCCGCTATCTGGGTCTGACATTGATTCTGCCCTTCGCCCTCTGGCGCGAGGCCCCGTTCCCCGATGGGGCGTTCGAGGCAACCCTGCTGGATGTGGGCCAGGGGCTTTCGGTAGCGGTCCGGACAGCGAATCACCTCCTCCTCTACGATACCGGTCCGGCCTATCCCGGCGGCTTCGACGCCGGCGATTCGGTGGTCCTGCCCTATCTGCGCGCGGCAGGGGCAGGGCGGCTGGATCGCCTGCTGGTATCGCACCCCAGCATGGACCATGCGGGTGGGGCCAAGGCAGTGATCGCGGGGATGCCTGTCGTCGGGATCCTTGGCAATCCGGGGCAGGGGGTCGCATCTATACCCTGCCGGGCCGGGCAGGCGTGGCGTTGGGACGCTGTCGATTTCCGCATCCTGCACCCCGGTCAGGGGGAGGAGTGGAACGAAAACAACAGTTCCTGCGTACTGGCCGTCTCCAACCCGGCCGGCCAACTGCTGTTGACGGGCGATCTGGAGAGGGCAGGGGAGGAGGCCATGCTGGCCCGTTATGGCGGACAACTGCGAAGCCGCGTGGTGCAGGCGGGCCATCACGGTAGCCGGACCTCCTCCTCGCCCCTCTTTGTCCGGACGGTCGCTCCCCAATGGACCTTGATCGCCAACGGCTATCGCAACCGATTTGGATTTCCCTCGGCAGAGGTGGTACGGCGCTGGCGCGCGGCGGGTGCCGGGGTCCTTGAGACCGCCGATGGCGGGGCACTGAGCTTCCAGTTCCACCCCGGCGGGGGGCTCATCGGCCCGGTACGGGAACGGGAGCGGCGGGCGCGATTCTGGCGGCAGTGACCGATCCCGATTCCAGCAATTCAACCGGCCAGAGGCTGTTGACCGGGTTCAGGAGGCCATTGGCAAAAGCAGGGCAGGGGTAGGGGCGGGTTTGCTGTCAGAAGACCAGATTCAGCATGGTCAGCGAGACCACCAGGAACAGGACGGTCATGATGCCGCCCGCCCGCATGAAGTCGGGCACCCGGTAGCCGGCCGGACCCATGATGAGGGCGTTCACCTGATGGGTTGGAATCAAGAAGGAGTTGGAGGTGGCTATGGCCACGGTCAATGCAAAGAGGGCCGGGTCGGCGCCGGCGCCGATGGCGATGTTCACCGCCAGGGGGACCAGAAGCACGGTCGCCCCCACGTTGGACATCACCAGGGTGAAGAAGGTGGCCAATACGGCGATGGCAGCCTGCAACACCCAGATCGGGACGCCGCTGAGCAGGGTCAGGGTCTGGTTGGCGATGAAGGCGGCCGTGCCGGTGGTCTCGACCGCCAGGCCCAGGGGGATCAGGCTGGCCAGCAGGAACACGGTCTTCCAACTGACGGCGCGGTATGCTTCCTCGATGTTCAGGACGCCGGAGAGGACCATGCCCAGGGCGCCGGTCAACAGGGCAACCGAGAGCCGCAGGTCGGTAAAGAGCACCATGCTCAGGGCGACGACAAAGAACAGCAGTGCCCAGCCGACCTTGCGCGGGCGCAACTCCTCATGGGGATACTCGGTGGTCAGGACCAGGTAATTGGGGTTCCGCTCCAGATGGTAGAGATCGGCCCAGGTGGTATGGACGACCAGGGCATCGCCGGACTGGAAGGGGGTCGCGCGCACGCCGCCACCCTCGCGGGTGATGGTTTCGCCGCCGCGGTTGATGGCGAGCAGGGAGAGGCCGGTGGTCTTGCGCAGCCAGACATCGCGGGCAGTCTTGCCGATCAGCTCGGAACCGGGCGGAATGACTACCTCGGCGATACCGGCCTTGGCGGCGGCCAGGGCCTCGGCGAAGAGGTCCAGATCGGGCTTGAGCTGGACCCGGGTACCCTTGAGGAAGGGTTCGATGATATCCGGCGAGGCCAGCAGGGCGAGTACCGATCCGGGCCCGATGGCGAGGGTGCGGTCCACGCCCTGGGCGCCAAAACGGGGGCCGTCGCCCTTCTCCACGGCGACCACGCGGATGGCGTGATCATCCTCGATCTCATCCAGGCTCTTGCCCGCCAGGGGGCTCTCGGCGGGGATGACGATCTCGTAGAGGTCGTAGCCGACGCCGTAGGTCTTGTCCAGATACTCCTTGGCATTATGGGCCGCGCCGCTCTTCGCCTGGATGGTGGGGAGCACGAATTTTCCGGCCAGGACGAAATAGACGATGCCCGTGATTACCAGGGCCAGTCCTACGGGGGTGACCGAGAACAGCGACCAAGTCTCCATCTGCTGGGCCGCGGGCAGGGCCTTGTTGGAGGTCAGGATCAGGTCATTCAGCAGGATCAGCGGGCTGGAGCCGACCATGGTCACGGTGCCGCCGAGGATGGCGCAGAAGCCCATGGGCATCAGTAGCCGCGACATGGGCAGGCCGGTGCGGGCCGAGATGCGGGAGACCACCGGCAGGAAGAGGGCTGCGGCGCCCACGTTCTGCATGAAGGAGGAGATGAAGCCGACCGTGCCGGAGATGATGGGTATCACCCGCGCCTCGGTGTTCCCACCGACCTTGAGGATGAAGGCAGCGACCTTGCTCATGATGCCTGTCTTGTCCAGGCCGGCGCCGATGATCATCACCGCGATGATGGAGATGACCGCGTTGGAGGAGAAGCCGTTGAAGAGCTCCTTGGTCGGCACCAGTCCTTTCTCCAGACCCATGACTGGGGCCAGGAGGCTGGTCAGTCCGAGCAGGACCATGATGGAAACCGCTGCCACATCCACGCCGACGATCTCGAAGGCGAAAAGGTAGATGGTCAGCAGGAGGATGGCGCTAACCCAGGCGATCTCGATGCTGGGCACCACAAAGGCGACGTAGAGGGCGAGGACGGCAAAGATGGCCCCCGCGATTATCCTTTTCTGGCTGCTGTTTTCGGTCGGGGTTGCCATAATTTTGTCATGCCCTCGCAGGAAAAGCGTTTCAAGATCCTCAAATAAGCCGGCAATTCTATGGCGGTCTAGGGGTTGACGCAATCGGATCTATTTGATCAGCCTCTCAGAGAGCGAACCGCATCATTCGCGTTCTTCGTGGTTCAACTGCGGTTTGTTGGTCAATAGGTTTCGTCGGGGGCGATGCGCCGACGCTTGATCTGGAGCGCGGGCCTGCGGCGGTCGAGGGGCTTGCGGCGTTCGTCCATCGGTGTGGGAAAGGGATCCTCGTCAATGAAACGGCGGTCGCCGGGTGAGCGGCGGGAGAACTCCCGCGCCCGCACATACTGTGCATTGAAAATTTTGCCGTTCAGCCGCCTGATGGCCCGCTCGGCGGCAACGGGATCGTCGAACCGGACCACGCCATGGTATTCGTATTCACGGGACTCCTCGTCGTAGACCTCCAGGATCTCGCAACCGAGGATGAGGGGCTTTCCGAAGGGGAGCCACCAGTGCCTGACCTCTTTTTGCACAAAGTGATACAGATCGTCCGGCGTGGTGTCACTGGGAATATGGGAGAATAGAATTTCCATGGGATTCTCGGGAAACCTGGCCGCTTGTCGGTGTCGATTAATGACGCAGTCGTTGTAGGAAATTTCTGACGACTATAGCGGAGTCAACCCTCATTTCAAACATTTTCTCCGCGGCGCCAGGGATCACATCGACCGTAGTGCGGCCCGTTGCAGAGCCCTGATCCTATACCAAGCCTTGCCAATCCACTCTGGGAGAGTACAGCATGAACCGCCCCATCCTCTTCGGTGAAGTCCTCTTTGACCAGTTTCCCGACGGTAGCCGGGTGCTGGGCGGGGCCCCCTTCAATGTCGCCTGGCATCTCCAGGCCTTTGGTGCCAATCCCTTGTTGATCAGCCGAGTGGGGGTGGATATCGAGGGGGATGAGATCACTGGGGCCATGGCTGCCTGGGGAATGGATCTCTCAGGTATCCAACGGGACCTGGACCATGCCACGGGCGCCGTGCAGGTCTCCCTGGCCGGGGGCGAGCCGCGCTTCGAGATCCTCGCCAACCAGGCCTACGATTTCATCGATCCGGCGCAACTGCCCCCCATAAAGGAAGGGGCGCTGCTCTATCACGGCAGCCTGGCGCTACGCAATCAGGTATCGAGGACGGCCCTGGATGCCTTGCTGGCGTCAGGGACGCCGGTATTTCTGGATGTCAACCTGCGTCCGCCCTGGTGGGATCGCGCCAGGCTGGACGATCTGTTGAAGGGCGCGCGCTGGGTGAAACTGAACCAAGATGAGCTGATGGAACTGGAGGGGGAGGAAGGCAACCTGGAGCAGAAGGCGCGCCGCTTCCTGGATCGCCAAGGACTGGAGGCCCTGTTTCTGACCCAAGGCAAGGCGGGGGCTCTGGCCCTGAGCGCCAAGGGGGATCGGATCGAGGCGCGTCCCCAAGCGGTTGCCGAGGTGGTCGATACGGTGGGGGCGGGTGATGCCTTCGCCTCGGTCCTGATCCTCGGCCTGATCCGAGGCTGGGGTCTGGCCGATAGTCTCCGAAGGGCTCAGTCCTTTGCCGCCTCCCTGGTCGCTGTCCGGGGGGCCACGGTTAGCGATCGGGCCTTTTATGAGACCCATCTGGCGGCTTGGAACGCGGAGGGGTCATCTGTATGAAGGTTCTGGCCGGCGACATTGGTGGCACCAATAGCCGTTTCCTGATCGCGGAGGTGGGCGAGGGGCGTTATTCCGTCCGCTTCTCGCGTTCCCTGCCCAGCGCTGACTACGCTACCTTTCAAGCCGCCTTGGATGCCTTTCTCGACTCGGCCGGCGGCGAGTCGCGGGGGCTGACATCCGCCTGCTTTGCCATGGCTGGTCCCGTGGAGGGTACGATCGGGCGGGTTACCAATCTGCCCTGGGTGTTGGAATCCCAGAAACTGAGTGATCGGCTCAGCGGCCTCCCTGTCCGTCTTATCAACGACTTTGAGGCCATCGGTTGGGGGCTGGAGGTCCTGGCGCCGAAACAGATCCATGCGTTACAGGAAGGAAGCCCCCTCGCCGGTGCGCCGCGGGCCTTGATCGGGGCCGGGACTGGGTTGGGACAGGCCTTGCTGCTCCCCTGTGGCGACCTTTACCGGATCCAGGCTACCGAGGGGGGGCATGTGGATTTCGCCCCCCAGGATGAGATCCAGGTCGCCCTCCTGTCCTATCTGCTGAAACGCTACGACCATGTCTCCTATGAGCGGCTGGTCTCCGGCGCCGGCTTGGCGGTCCTCCTCGATTTTCTCCAGGAATATCGCGGCCAGAGACCCGGCGAGGCCCTGCTCCAGTCCCTGGCGGCGGGAGATCCGGCCGCAGTGATCAGCAATTTCGGTCTGAAGGGAGGGGAGCTGTTGGCGTGTGAAGCCCTGGATCTCTTCATCGCCATCTATGGTGCCCAAGCGGGCAATCTGGCCTTGACCTGCCTGCCGCGCGGCGGCCTCTACGTGGCCGGAGGCATCGCCCCCAAGATCCTGGCCCGGATGGGGGAGGGCGGGTTTCTGCGTGCCTTTCTCCATAAGGGCCGGATGCGGGGGTTGCTGGAGAAGATCCCGGTTCGAGTAGTCCTGGACGAGCATATCGGCTTGCAGGGCGCGGCCATGGCTGCCTGGCATTTTGGCGAAGAGTCGATTCCGGGAGGATGACGCTGCACGGCCCTTTGTGCCTATAATCGCGAACCGTTACCGTACGCGGTGCGGCATCATTCGGGGTGACTCGCCTCGCCCCATGATCGTTGGTTCTATTTGCATCGGGGGAGAACAAAAATGCAAACCATCGAAGCCCTGATTTCCACCCTCTCCGGCTGGGTCTGGGGACCCCCCATGCTTCTGCTGCTGGTGGGGACTGGCCTCTACCTGACCATCATCCTGAAGGGCATGCAGTTCCGGGCCCTGCCCCATGCCCTCAAACTGATCTTTCACAAGGACCACAGCGGTGCCGGTGACATCAGCCACTTTGCCGCCCTGATGACGGCCCTGGCCGCCACTGTGGGGATCGGCAACATCGTCGGCGTGGCCACGGCCATCACCCTGGGCGGGCCGGGCGCGGTCTTCTGGATGTGGATGACCGGTCTGGTTGGCATGGCGACCAAGTATTCCGAGGCGGTGCTGGCTGTGAAATACCGCGAGAAGGGCGAACACGGCATGCGCGGCGGCCCCATGTATTACCTGGCTAAGGGGGCCAACCTGCCCTGGTTGGGCTGGCTGTTCGCCCTCTTTACCGCCCTGGCCACCTTCGGTATCGGC
The DNA here is from genome assembly GCA_018812525.1 of Gammaproteobacteria bacterium. Lineage (GTDB taxonomy): Bacteria > Pseudomonadota > Gammaproteobacteria > Chromatiales > Chromatiaceae > YD12-FULL-61-37. Next base: position 2,971 of record JAHJDE010000090.1, on the reverse strand, counting down.
AACATGACCCAGGCCAACTCCGTTGCCCAGGTCTTTTCGGCCAATCTCGGCATCGAGCCCTGGGTCACCGGTACCGTGCTGATGCTGCTCACCGCTCTGGTGATTCTGGGGGGGATCAAGTCCATCGGCCGTTTCACCTCCATCCTTGTACCCTTCATGATCATCGGCTATGTGGGTGCGGCGCTGATCGTCCTGGCGCTCAACCTGACAGAGATCCCCCAGGCCCTGGGTCTGATCTTCACCCATGCCTTTACCCCCATCGCCGCCGGTGGCGGCTTTGCCGGGGCGGCGGTGGCCGCCGCCATGCGTTACGGGATTGCCCGCGGCGTCTTCTCCAACGAGTCCGGCCTCGGTTCCGCCCCTATCGCGGCGGCCGCGGCCCGTACCCACGACCCGGTCAAGCAGGCCCTGGTCAGCATGACCCAAACCTTCATCGATACCCTGGTGGTCTGCACCATGACGGCATTGGTGATCCTCACCGCCACCCCCTGGACGACCGGAATCCCGGCGGCGGAGCTGACCAGCGCCAGCTTTGCCGAGACCCTGGGCCACGCCGGGCAGATCATCGTCACCCTCGCCATCGCCCTGTTCGCCTATTCCACCCTGATCGGCTGGAATTACTATGGCGAAAAGGCCATCGAGTACCTGGCGGGTTACAGGGCCATTCGTCCCTACCGGGTGGTCTTTGTCTCTGTGGTCATGATCGGCGCCATGATGAAGCTGGAGTTCGTCTGGAACTTCTCCGACCTGATGAACGGCATGATGGCCATCCCCAACCTCATCGCCCTGCTCCTGTTATCCAAGGTCATCAAGGCCGAGACCGAGCGCTATTTCAGCGGCAAACCGGTTTCGCCACCCGCGCAGGAGCGGCCTGGCGAACGGGACAACGTCATCTAACTTTCCAGAACGGGTCGGGCTGCGCCCGACATCTGGATGCGCCGAGGCTTCGACTGGCGGGCATAGCCCGCCCCACTACGTCCTCCCAGATGGTTAGGATCTGTCCGGAAATAAGTTGGACAATAAAGTTGGACAATATCGAGGAACTTGCAAAATGGCCTTCCTGACCATTTTGCAAGACGAAAACGAGAAGTGGTACAGGGATGTACCGTTTACGGACCAAAGGACGGAAAAATGCGATTTTTCGTTTTCTTCATTTTCAATGGCTTAGGCCATTGAGAATGGCGGTTCATCCCTGAACCGCAAGAGGTTCTTGCAGTTTTGCAAGAACCTCTAACTTCCCAGAACGGGAAGGGCGGACTGTGCCCGGCATCGGGATGCGCCGAGGCTTCGCCTGGCGGGCCCGCCCCGACCCAGTACGCCTTCCCAGATGGTTGCTGTGAAAGCCGCGAAGCGCGCGTTTGCCCCCTCCCCCATTTGGGGGGAGGGTTGGGGAGGGGGAACGATCAGGCCTGTCCTGAGGTGCTGCAACGGCCACAAGATCTGGTCAAGCAGGCCCGCTATACTGGTCGAACCCTGAACAGAGAATCCTGCTGCTAAGACTCCTTGAGGGGGTTGCAAAAAAAACGCGGCAGGGGAGCCGCGTTAACCATAAGAGGAGGAAGATGACTGGTGAGAAAGGAGGAGGACATCAGTCGTTTATAATTCTCTAATATACTAATTTTCTTGTCAAGACCTGCCTGTAATTTATACCCCATGAAATTTGAGCTTATAAAGCGTATCGGCCACGCCCGCCGGGGCCGGCTCTACCTTGGCCGCGGGCTGGTAGAGACACCGGCCTTCATGCCGGTCGGCACCTACGGCACGGTCAAGGCCATGACACCGGAAGAGTTGAGGGAGTCTGGTGCTCAGATCGTCCTGGGCAACACCTTCCATCTAATGTTGCGGCCTGGCGCGGCGATCATCGCCCGCCTGGGCGACCTGCACGGCTTCATGCACTGGGACGGTCCCATCCTGACCGACTCCGGCGGCTTCCAGGTCTTCAGCCTGGGCGATCTGCGCAAGATCACGGAGCAGGGGGTGACCTTCAGATCGCCCATCGACGGGGCCAAGGTCTTTCTGGGGCCGGAGGAGTCCATGCGCGTTCAACGAGAGCTGGGCTCGGATATCGTCATGATCTTCGACGAATGCACCCCCTATCCCGCCACCCCGGTCGAGGCGCGCACCTCCATGGAACTCTCCATGCGCTGGGCCGAGCGGAGCCGGATCGCCCACGGCGATAATCCCGCAGCCCTGTTCGGCATCGTCCAGGGCGGCATGTACCCGGAACTGCGGCAAGCGTCGCTGGAGGGTCTGACCCGTATCGGCTTTGATGGCTACGCCATTGGCGGGCTCTCGGTCGGCGAACCGGCCGAGGAGCGCCACAGGGTGCTCGATTTCCTCAGCGACCGCATGCCACTGGATTGCCCGCGTTATCTCATGGGCGTGGGCAAGCCCGAGGACATCGTCGAGGCCGTGCTGCGCGGCATCGACATGTTCGACTGCGTCATCCCCACCCGCAACGCCCGCAACGGCCACCTCTTCACCCACCAGGGCGTGGTACGAATCCGCAACGCCTGTCACCGCGACGACCCTGGTCCGCTCGATCCCCACTGCGACTGCTATACCTGCCGCCACTACAGCCGCGCCTACCTCCACCACCTGGACAAGTGCAATGAGATCCTCGGCGCCCGGCTCAACAGCATCCACAACCTCCACTACTACCAGGCCCTGATGCGGGGCCTGCGGGAGGCCATCGAACAGGGACGGCTCGACGGCTTCGTCAGGGAGTTTTACGCTATGCGGGGTGGGAATCGTCCTTTTTCTCACCATTTTCTTCATGGATTACTGTGAAGGTCGCGAAGCGCGCGTTTGCCCCCTCCCCCATTTGGGAGGAGGGTTGGGGAGGGGGAACGATCAGGCCTGTCCTGAGCGGAGTCGAAGGAAGCGGAGTCGAAGGAAGCGGAGTCGAAGGAAGCGGAGTCGAAGGAAGCGGAGTCGAAGGAAGCGGAGTCGAAGGAAGCGGAGTCGAAGG
>JAHJDE010000089.1 GCA_018812525.1 Gammaproteobacteria bacterium | reverse complement strand
TTAGGTCAGATTTGGTCGAACCGATTGAGCAAAACCGCAGGCGTAGCAGCGCTACGTCGAGGATTTTGCGATTGAGGTTCGGCCAAATATGGCCTGAAGACGAGATGCAAGATGCTCAAGTTATTCTTGCTCGACGCCTAAATATTGATCTGCCATGAAGTATCTCTACCGAGGCTCCACCTCAGACCGACGAGACGTGAATTACGCCGCCATGCCGTAGGAGCGCCTTGCAGGCGCGATCTTCACCACCCCAATCGCGCCTGCAAGGCGCTCCTACGCGTTGCACCAGAACTTGACTCAAATGCAAAGCATTCCGGCACGCAAGAGGTTCTTGCAAAACTGCAAGAACCTCTTGCGGTTCAGGGATGAACCGCCATTTTCAATGGCCTAAGCCATTGAAAATGAAGAAAACGATAAATCGCATTTTTCCGTCCTTTGGTCCGTAAACGGTACATCCCTGTACCACTTCTCGTTTTCGCCTTGCAAAATGGCCAGGATGGCCATTTTGCAAGTTCCTCTCAAGAACCCTATCTATGAGTGGCCCCCAGACAACATCATCAACTTTCCAGAATGGGTCGGGCTGTGCCCGACATCGGGATGCGCGGAGGCTCCGACTGGCGGGCACAGCCCGCCCTACAAGACGGTTGGGTTAGCCATTTGACAATGTAACTGACTTCATCTCGCGCTGCTCCTCTCCCGTTGCCGGTGCAGCCGCAGGGCGGGGATGAAGAGGGCAGCCAGGGCCAATAGGGTCAGTATGAGGGGCCACCAGAGGGGTTCGTTCCACTGGAGGCGGGATTCACGGCGCTTCCCGGGGTCGATTCGCTTGTACTTGAGGGTGTTGTTGGCCATCAGGTTGGGCTTGACGTTGTGGTACCAGGCGTGGTGCAGGGAAAACCCCTTGGGGAAGAAGCCCCAGATCCAGGGGGCGTCGTGCCGCAGGATCTCGGTCATCCGGTTGATCGCCGCCTGCCGCTCCGGTCCGTTGGGCATGTTCTTCATGCGGTCGAAGAGGGCGTCGAATTCCGGGTTGGCGTAATTGGCGGCATTCTCGCCGCCCTGCTCCATCTTGCCGTTGGGGCCGTAGAGCAGGAAGAGGAAGTTCTCCGGATCGGGATAGTCGGCGTTCCAGCCCCACCAGAACATCTGTCCGGTCCCCTTCTGCATCTTCTCCTGGAAGCGGTTGTAGTCAGTGGTGCGCAGAATGAGTTGAATCCCGAGCTTGTCGAATTGCTTGCGCAGCCAGCTCAGGCGCGCCTTGTCGTCCGGACCGGCGGCGGCCACGTCGAAGTAGAGCACCAGGGGCTTGCCCGTCGCACTGTCGATGGCGTCCTTGTAGCCGGCCTGGGCAAGTAACCCCTTCGCCTCGGCGAGGGAGCGGCGCTTGAGGCGCCCCTCCTTCTTTTCGAAGAGATGGGGGTTATAGTCATCCTTGCGATAGCCGAAGATGCCCGGCGGTAGCGGTCCCTGGGCGGTGAGGCCGCGACCGTTGGCAAAGATGGCGATGTATTCCTCATAATCGACCGCGATGGAGATAGCCCGGCGCAGCAGCCGCGCCCGCTCGGAATCGCCGCCCACTACGGCATCCTTCATATTGAAACCGAGGTACATGATGGAACTGGTGACGGCAGTCGTCAGATTGATGCCCTTGCTCTGCATGGCATCGGTCAGTCTGGCCTCGCCCTCCCCACCGAAGCGCACCGCCTGGTCGAAACTGTCGGAAGTAATCCCCGAGGTATCGTAGTAGCCCTGGAGGAATTTGTTCCAGTAGGGGATATCCTCCTTCTCCAGACTGTAGACGGCCTTGTCGATCAGGGGCAGGGGCTTGCCGGCATCCGCCAGCACGCCCAGCTCGTGGTCGTCCAACTCCCCTTCCGAGGGATAGGCCTCGCCGTGGAAGTTGGGGTTGCGCTCCAGCACCATGCGCAGGTTCGGGTTGTTCTCCGCCAGCAGGAAAGGGCCCGTGCCCACCGGGTACCAATCCAGGCTGATGTTGCGTTCCTCCATGCCCGGCTGACCGTAGAACCTGACCACCTCCCAGGGCAAGGGGGCGAAGAAGGGCATGGCCAGCCAGTAGACGAATTGGGGATAGATGCCCTTCAGCCGAATCAGGAACCGGTAGCGGTCGATCTCCCGGACCCCGGTCATCTCGAACGGACGCAGGTCGAGGAAGGGCTTCTGTTGCAGGCGTCTTTCCTCTTCCGCGATCCGTTTGGTGAAATCGCTGAAACCGAGGATATGCTCGGCCATCAGCCCGGCAATGGGCGAATGGGTGCCGGGCTGGGCCAGCCGCTTGATCTGATAGACATAATCGGCGGCGGTCAGCTCGCGGGTGCCGCTCTCGGGGAAGTCCTTGAGGCTGTGGATGCCAGCCAGATCCTTTTCGCCGAGTTCGAGGTAGCGGGGCATCCCGTCCGGCTTGAGGGCAAAGGCGGGATGGGGTTGATAGCGAATGCCGGGCTGGATGCGGATCTCGTATTCACTGAAGGCCACGGCGGCGGGATCGGCGTTTTCAGGCAGGGGGTTTCCTTGCGCATCCAGCAGCTGCGGCCTGGGGACCTCGGCCGCCGTCAGGGGGACCAGTTCGTAGGGCCGCTTGAGGAAATGGTATTGCAGCGGCGGTTCGTAGATCTGGGCGATGAAGGCGTATTCGTTAGAACTGTAAGAGCGGGCCGGGTCCAGGTGCTTCGGCTGTTCGGAAAAGGAGCTGTAGAGGATGTTGAGCCCCTCCTCCCCCCTGGGATAGGGGTTGTTCCAGGGCTTCCCGCATGCCGCCAGGGAGAGGGAGATCAAGAGTGCCAGGAGCGTTCGCATGGGGGCTATTCTTTCACAGGCGGGGACGGGGAGGTAGGGCCGGGGTCCCCCAAACCACCCTTTATCCCGACGCCTTACTGGTCTGAAACCTCCTTCTTCAGGGGGAAATGTTGAGCTAGACAACGAGGCCCGCATCTCGTTATCTTCCCGGTAACCTCCCTCGTTCACGGGGAGGGGAAATCCGCAAGCCGCTATCCGCTGGCGGATTCTCGCCTGGCGGATGAGGCTGGGCGGGGATTGAAATCTAACGCACAATCGACCCATCCATCGGACAACTAGCGAGGCTCCACCTCAGACCGACGAGACGTGAATTACGCCGCCATGCCGTAGGAGCGCGTTGCAGCAGAATTTGACTCAATTGAGGCACTTGCAAAATGGCCTTCCTGGCCATTTTGCAAGACGAAAACGAGAAGTGGTACAGGGATGTACCGTTTACGGACCAAAGGACGGAAAAACGTGATTTTTCGTTTTCTTCATTTTCAATGGCTTAGGCCATTGAAAATGGCGGTTCATCCCTGAACCGCAAGAGGTTCTTGCAGTTTTGCAAGAACCTCAAATGCAAAGCATTCCGGCACTCAAGAACTCTAGGCCGCACCCGACACACAACAAGAGGAACGCAACATGCAACACCAACTCCCCCCCTTGCCCTACCCCATGGAAGCCCTGGAGCCTGTCATCTCCCGCGAGACCCTCCAGTTCCACCACGGCAAACATCACCAGACCTATGTGGACAACCTCAACAAGCTGGTGCCGGGCACCGAATTCGAGGGCAAGACCCTGGAAGAGATCATCCCCAAGGCCAGCGGCGGCATCTTTAACAACGCCGCCCAGGTATGGAACCACAGCTTCTACTGGAACTGCCTGACCCCCAGCGGCGGCGGCGAGCCCAGCGGCGCCCTGGCCGATGCCATCAAGGCCGCCTTTGGTGATTTCGCCAGCTTCAAGGAGAAGTTCAACCAGTCGGCCGCGACCAACTTTGGTTCCGGCTGGACCTGGCTGGTAAAGAATGCCGCTGGCCAACTGGAGATCCTCAATACCTCCAACGCCGGTTGCCCCCTGACCGACGGCAAGACCGCCCTCTTGACCGCCGATGTGTGGGAACACGCCTACTACATCGACTACCGCAACGCCCGCGTCAAATACCTGGAGGCCTTCTGGGGCATCGTCAACTGGGACTTCGTGGCCGCTAACTTCGCCGGCTGATCCCGTAGAGATCCCCGCACCGATTCTCGTTACAATTGCGCGATATCCCGCTTCCTACACTCGATCACGGAGTCACTATGGGCTTTCTGGCTAACAAGAAGATCCTCGTCGTCGGCATCGCCAGCGACCGTTCCATCGCCTGGGGCACTGCCGAGGCCATGCACAGGGAGGGGGCGCAACTGGCCTTCACCTATCAGAACGACAAGCTGAAGAAGCGCGTCGAGGCCGCCGCCGCAGAGATGGGTTCCGACATCGTGCTGCCTCTGGATGTGGGCGACGATGCTCAGATCCAGAGCGTTTTCGAGGAATTGGGCAAACGCTGGGACGGCCTGGACGGCATCGTCCACTCGGTCGCCTTCGCGCCGCGGGATCATCTGGAAGGGGGGTATCTGGACAACCTGACCCGCGAGGGCTTCGCCATGGCCCACGACATCAGCGCCTACAGCTTTGCCGCCCTGGCCAAGGCCGGCCGGCCGATGATGCAGGGCCGCAAGGCCGCCCTGGTCACCATGACCTACCTGGGCGCCGTGCGCGTGGTCCCCAATTACAACGTCATGGGTGTGGCCAAGGCCAGTCTGGAGGCCAATGTGCGCTATCTGGCCGACTGCCTGGGGCCGGAGGGTATCCGCGTCAACGCCGTCTCCGCCGGTCCCATCCGCACCCTGGCCGCCGCCGGCATCAAGAATTTCAAGAGCATGCTGGACGAGGCCGAGGGCAAGGTCCCCTTACGTCACAACGTCACCATCGAAGAGGTCGGCAACGCCGCCGCCTTCCTCTGCTCCGACTTGGCCTCCGGCATCACCGGCGACGTGCTCTACGTCGATTCCGGCTACCACATCCTGGGGATGTAATCCGCGAGGGCGGGACCCGGCAAGGGTTTCGCCCTTCTATCTCTCTATCCCACTTTCTTGATCGTTCTCACGCTTCTGCGTTGATCGTTCCCACGCTCCGGCCTGGGAATGCCGCTCGCGACGCTCTGCGTCGCATTTCTGGACGCAGAGCGTCCGGGGATGCGTTCCCACGCGGAGCGTGGGAACGATAAAACAGCACGTCCTCCCAAGTCGCGGGGCGGGTGTACAGCTCACATTCCGCACCCAACTTCACAACAAATCCCTATTTTATCGCAGCAAATCGCAGCACGTTGTCACCTACTACCTTGGCCGCCCGAACAAACCATAACTCAATCCACCAGAAAGTGCTGGACAAAATAGCTGCAACC
>JAHJDE010000088.1 GCA_018812525.1 Gammaproteobacteria bacterium | reverse complement strand
GGTCAGATTTGGTCGATCTGATTGAGCAAAACCGCCTATTTTCGCGGCAGAGCCGCTCCCACCGCCGTGGGAGCGGCTCTGCCGCGAAAAGAGATCGATTGAGGATCGGCCAAAGAGGGCCTGAAGATGAGATGCGAGATGTACAAGTTATTCCCGGACAGTTCCTAAAGGGAAAGGTCACCGATCATCAGGCCATATTTGCCTTCGTGGATGGTCTTGTGGATGGTGATGGGCCGGTTGTCTCCGGCATGGCTGTAGTTGATCAGGCTGACGATGGGCTGGGCCGGGTAGGGCTGCTTGCTGGGGTCGAGCAGGAGCATGACATTGGGCTTCAGCCTCAAACCCGGATTCTGCGAAACGACGATGCCCACCTCGCCGGTGCTGAGCTCCACCAGGGAGCCGGTCGGATAGGTGCCGAGCACCCGGATGAACTGTTCCACCAGCGTCTCGTCGAAGTAGCGGTTGCGCTGCTCGTAGAGCATCTGGATGGCGTTGGAGGGGGAGATGGTCTTGGCGAAGGGGCGCGGGGTGGTAACGGCCACGTAAAAGTCGATGATCCCCGCCATCTGGCCGAACAGGGGGATCCGGCTGCCTTTGAGGCTGTCCGGGTAACCGCTGCCATTCAGGCGCTCGTGGTGGGTCCCCACCATGGCGATGACATCGGGGCTCAGGTCCCGGCTCTGGGCCAGCACCTCCAGCCCCTTCTGGACATGGGTCTTCATCAGCTCCCATTCCTCGGGCAAGAGCCGCGGATGCTTGTAGAGGAGTTCGACCGGCAGGACCGTCTTGCCGATGTCCATGAGCATGGCCCCGGTCGCCAGGGATTGCAGGTCCTTCTCCGGCAGGCCCAGCTTGCGGCCGAAGACAGCGGCCCAGACGGAGGAGTTGAGCGCGTCGCGGTAGAGATAGGAGTCGAAATGTTTGATGCGCGTCAGCCAGACATAGGCGTCCGGGTTGCGCCTGATACTGTCGACCATGAGATGGATCGGTTCCGCCAGCCGCTGGCCCAGCAGTTCCCGGTCCCGCCGCACGATCTCCTCGATCTCCGTAACGAGCAGGGTCACCCGCTCGTGGGCAGTGGTGGAGACCAGGACCTCCTCCTCGAAATCGCTCTCGATTTCGTAGCGCCGTTGATGCAAGACCTTTGTTGTCGTGAGGGTGGGGGTACGGTCCGAGGGTAGGGCGAGTAACTCGATCTCGTCGTCCGGCACCATGATATAGACATGCTGCGCGTACTCCTGGAGTTGCTGTAATTCGCGCTGCTCGCGGACCAGGAAGCCCTGGAACAGAAAGGGTGTCTCGCTCCAGGGTCGGTCGAGGCTGGAGACAAACATCCCAATTTCGACTTCCGAGGAGGGGATCTTCTTGACGGGCATGGTGCTACAGAATCTCCGGGATACTTCGCTACCCTGAATTGTAGGCCATCAATCCTCAATTCCGTACAAATGTAGCCCGGCCTACCGAGGTTCCTTTGTCATCTCCCGGATCTGCCTGTCCAGCTCGTCGAGGATCTGATAGCGGCGCCGGTAAGAGGCGCGCTTGCGGGAGGGAATCTCGCTCAGGTCGCGATAGGCCGGCGTGGCGGAAAGCTCGAAGAAGCCGTTTCCAAGCGGCCGCCCCCCCTGTTCGGACCAGATGATATCGTAATCCGCCTGAAGCTTGCCCTCCTCGATCAGGCCGAAATAGGCGCTCTCGTAGATGCGCGCCGCCTGGGCGACGGCCAGCAGACGGCCGACCCCCATTGCGCCGCACAGCATGCGGAGGGCAAGGATGGTCAGATCCCTGGGCCGGAGGCCGTGCAGGGCGCGGGTCAGTCCACGGTAAATACCAGCGGCCTGTTCCAGGTTCGATCCCTGAATGGCGCCCACATAGGCCAGGACCTCCCCATTCTCGATCCCAAGGGAAAAGGCCGCCGAATAGAGGCGCGTCCCACCCTGAAAGAGATTCAGCACCACCTCCCCCTCGCGCGCGAACCAATCGGGCTTGTCCAGCACGACCTGGAGTTCAGGATCGCAATCCCTCAAGGCGGCAAGGGCCACTTCGCCGCGCGTCGCCGCCTGGAGCAGGGCGGCTGGCCCCTCCAGGAGCCGGTAATGCCCCTCGATGACCTCGAAACGCCGTTCCGCCGCCCAGGCATGATGGAGATAGGGCCAGAAGATAGCGCCCCGGATGCAGGGGTGGCGTTCAAGTGCCTCGACAAATCTGGGGTTATCCTTTACCCGATACCAGCGTTCCAGCAGGGGGAAATAGTAAATACCCTGGAGCAGAAGCCATTGCCGCCGGTAGAGGGGCCTGAGGCCGGGGCCGGGGTATTCCTGCCGCAACAGGGCAAGAAACTGGCGCAGGATATCGAGTCTGACTTGAATCTGTTCTATGGCTTTCCGGAACATCAGCCTGCCATCACCCCAGGGAGAAAAAGCGAGTCAGGGGAGGGTAGCATCCTCGAATCACCCGATCCATGAGGAATGTGCTGACCTGCAGCAGGCCTACTCGCCGGCATCAGATATTTAATGATCCCGCCGCATTTAGCAGCTAGCCTTAGAGGGTAGCCCCCGTATCTGAGCCTGATAGGAGTAACGCGATGAATCCAAGTAAATTTCGATTCCCTGCACTCGTGGCGGGAGCCCTGTCCCTTCTGCCCCTCATTGCCCATGCCCACGGGGGCATCGGCCAAATCGAAGGCCTTGCCACAGGTCTTGGGCACCCCCTGGGTGGAGCCGATCATCTGCTGGCCATGGTCGCAGTAGGATTGTGGGCAGTGCAAATGGGCGGCTCGGCGGTCTGGCTCGTCCCCTCGTCCTTTGTCGGCACCATGGTCCTCGGCGGGGCAATGGGCGTACTCGGTATCCAGATCCCGTTTATTGAGCCAGGGATACTGGCTTCGGTCATGGTTCTGGGCCTGCTCATCGCCGCAGCCATTCGCTTCCCCGCACTTCTGAGCCTCAGCCTCGTCGGACTTTTCGCTCTCTTCCACGGCCACGCCCACGGTGCCGGGATGCCCCTGGCGTCCGCCGCCATCGGTTATAGCCTGGGCCTCGCCCTGTCGACGGCAATCCTGCATGGCCTCGGCATCCTTCTGGGCAGTGCCTTCCGGAGACTGAGCGCCAGTGACTTGACCCGGCTGACGGGGGGCGCCATAGCCCTGAGCGGCGCCTATCTGGCCCTGGCCTAAGAGGCTGTGAAAAAACCTCTAAGGGCTCGCAATGAAACAACTTGAACATCTTGCATCTCGTCTTCGGGCCATCTTTGGACGCGGCTCAATCGCAAAATCCTCGACGTAGCCCTGCTACGTCTGCGGTTTTGCTCAGTCGCCGCATCCAAACCTGACCCAAACCCGAGCGCAATCTTATCCATTTATTTCCTTTCGGGCCCTAACAGATTCAGCGGAGCAAAGCGGCCTCGCCCCACAGCTTCTCCCTCACAGCCATCAGGGACGCCGGTCGTACCGTGTTCGGCAGGCTTCGCAGGATGACCTCGGCAAAGACCTCCAGGGGGCGCCGGCGCGGGAAACTACGCCGGAATACCAGGGATACCCGCCGAAAAGTATCCGGCAGGTCCAGTTTGCGGGCGATCACGCCGCTACCCGTCATCCAGGAACCCCGTATTGCCAGGGCGGGGACCAGGGTGCAGCCGAATCCGGCCCCGACCAGTTGCAGCAGGGTCTCCAGGCTGGCGGCACGGAGGTCTCCCATCTCCCCACGCCCCGTCCTTTCGGAGAGACCGCAGACCTCCATGGCCTGCTGCGCAAGGCAATGGCCGTCCGCCAGCAGCAGGAGATCTAGCTGGCGCAAGTCCTCGCTGGTGATGTCGTCCTTGTTATAGAGGACATGCCCGTGCGGATGGGCAATCCAGAAGGGCTCATCGAACAGGGGCACCACCTGCAGATCCCCCTGCTCTACGGGCGTGGCAATCAGCGCCACATCTATCTCGTGCTTCCCCAGTCGACGGAGCAGTGTCTCGGTGATCTCCTCCGATAGCACCAGCTTCATCTGTGGGTAGTTTTTTTTTAGGGGCACCAGGATCAAGGGCATCAGATAAGGACTGAGCGTTGGTATCGCCCCCACCCGCAGGGAACCCGCCAGGGGATCACGGTAGGCGCTCGCCAGTTGCTCGATGGCATCGGCCTGCTCCAGCAGCTTGCGGGCATGGGCGATGATGGCCTCGCCGACAGGGGTCACCTCCACCGAACGCTTGGTGCGTTCGAAGATGACCACATCCAGTTCCTCTTCCAGCTTCTTGATCTGGCCGCTCAAGGTCGGCTGGCTGACAAAGCAACGTTCGGCGGCCCTGCCAAAGTGACGGGCCTCCCCGACGGCGACGATGTATTTCAGGTCTCTGAGGTTCATAGGGGGATGGTATCGGCGATGCCCTATATTCTCCAGTAAGGCGTCGTTAAAGCCACGCATCTGTTGATATGATTCTCGGCATTCTTATCCGAGCCAGATGTTCTGGCTTGACAGCCCCTGACCCGGCTGCAAGAATCACCTCTCCCTCTGCCGGGGTGGCGAAACTGGTAGACGCATCAGACTCAAAATCTGACGGTGGTAACACCATGCCGGTTCGATTCCGGCCCTCGGTACCAAAAATTCCTCAAACCAGCCTTGCATAGCCGTGCTGCCGCGGGCTGACCCTCGATCAGTCCGCCAGATTCGCACCGAGGTGCTCTTCGAGCTTGGCAACCAGATCTTTCCTGGCAAAGGGCTTGGTCATGAAGTCGACGGCACCGATCTTCAGGACCCAGAACTGTTCGGTGGCCTGGGCATTGCCGCTGACAATGATGACCGGGATATGCTTGGTCTCCAGGTTTTTCTTGAGCTGGCGCGTCGCCTGGAATCCATTGATGCCGGGTAGGACCACGTCCATGATGATCAGGTCGGGCCGGAAGCGCTCGGCCATCTTGATGCCATCCTCTCCCGTCAGGGCCTGCAAGGATTCGTATCCTTCCGACTTGAGGATACGCTGGACCATGTGCTGAAAGGTCTTGGAATCATCGACTACCAGGATCTTGCCCTTGGCCGGGACAGCCTTCTCTTCAGGGGCGGAGTCACGCCTCTCCTCCTTCAAGCCGAATAATTTCAGTAAGAGATTTTCCATTTCATCAATAACCTGTGACAGCGGCCTTCCAAGGGTAGAAACCTGGACGCCCCAGGTCAATGGATATTATCCAGGGAGAGCTGTCCTCACTCCCGGCGCCAACGTGTTTCTCCTGCGCCATCCTCCAGGATCACGCCCCGCTTCTTGAGCACATGCCGAATCCGGTCGGCCTCGGCCCATTGCTTGTCTTTTCGGGCACTGAGCCGCTCGGTGATCAGTTGCTCGATCTCCGCATCAGAGAGCCCGGCATCCACCGCAGGATCGCCACCCCTCAGGAAGGCATCGGGATCCTCGCGCAAGATGCCCAGAATCCCGCCCAGACGACGCAACTCCGCCCCCAGGCCCGCCGCCGCGCCTTCGCCCCCCTTGCGCAGACGATTGATCTCCCTCGCCAGGTCGAACATGGCGGCCAGGGCCTCCGGGGTGTTGAAGTCGTCGTCCATGGCGGCCAGAAACCGCTCCGAATAGGGATTGGCCTCCAGGGGCACCGCCTCCGGCAGGCCGCGCAGGGCAGTATAGAAACGGGTCAGGGCGCCGCGGGCGTTGTCCAACTGCTCGTCGCCATAATTGAGCGGCGAACGGTACTGGCTGGTGAGGATGAAGTAGCGGACCTCCTCCGGGCGGTAGCGGGCCAGGATCTCGCGCACCGTGAAGAAATTGCCCAGGGACTTGGACATCTTCTCCTCGTTGATGCGCACGAAGCCGTTGTGCATCCAGTAGCGGACGAAGGGATGGCCGGTCGCCCCCTCGGACTGGGCGATCTCGTTCTCGTGATGGGGAAAGGTAAGGTCCGCGCCGCCCCCGTGGATATCGAAGGTATCCCCCAGCGCCTTGGTGGACATGGCGGAGCATTCGATGTGCCAGCCCGGCCGGCCCCGGCCCCAGGGCGAATCCCAGGCCGGCTCCTCGGGCTTGGCGGCCTTCCAGAGGGCGAAATCGAGGGGGTCGCGTTTGACCTCGCCCGGTTCGACCCGCGCCCCCGCCTCCAGGTCGTCGATGGACTTCCCGGAGAGCTTGCCGTAGCCAGGGAAACTGCGCACATCGTAGTAGACATCACCGTTGCCGGCCGCATAGGCATGGCCCCGCTCGATCAGACGGCCGATCATGGCCAGGATCTCCCCGATATGATCGGTGGCCTTGGGTTCGGCATCGGGCGGCAGGATGCCGAGGGCCTCGGAATCCTCGTGCATGGCCTCGATGAAGCGCCGGGTCAGCTCAGTGAAGGGCTCCCCGTTCTCGTTGGCCCGCTTGATGATCTTGTCGTCGATGTCGGTGATATTGCGGATATAGTTGACCTCGTAGCCGCAGGCCTTGAGGTAGCGGTAGACCAGGTCGAACACCACCATCACCCGAGCGTGCCCCAGGTGGCAATAATCGTAGACGGTCATGCCGCAGACGTACATGGTCACCTTCCCCTCTTGCAGGGGAACGAAGGTCTCTTTCTCGCGGGTCAGGTCGTTGTAGATCTTGAGCATGGGCCTTGCACGTCGATTGGAAAGGGGTTCTGATAGCAAGCCGTTATGGTAATTGTTCCCGCAGGGCCTACCAAGCGAAATGATCCCTCCTGAAAGGACAAGCCCCACCGCATGAAACTCGTCATCATCCCCGTTACCCCGCTGCAACAGAATTGCTCCCTACTCATCTGCGAGGCCAGCGGCAAGGCCGTCCTGGTCGATCCCGGCGGCGACGTGGAGCGGCTTAAGGCCGCCGTGGCCACCCACAGGGCACAGCCCGAGCGGCTGCTCATCACCCATGGCCACTTCGACCACGCGGGGGCAGCGGCCGAGCTGGCTGAGTTCTGGGACATACCTATCGAAGGCCCCCAGATTGGCGATGAATTCCTGCTCGACTCTATCCCCCAGTGGTGCCGCCAATTCGGCCACCCCCTGGGGCGCAGCTTCCTGCCGGACCGCTGGCTGGCCGACCTTGACGAAGTGACCTTCGGGGAGGAACGACTGAAGATACGTCACTGTCCCGGCCATACGCCCGGCCATGTCATCTTTTTCCACGCGGAGGAAAAGCTGGCCTGCGTGGGCGACGTCCTGTTCAAGGGCAGCATCGGCCGCACCGATCTTCCGGGAGGCAGCTACAGCCAGTTGCTCGACTCCATCCGTGACCGACTTTTCCCCCTGGGGGACCTGGTTCGTTTCGTACCCGGCCACGGCCCCATGTCCACTTTCGGGGAAGAGCGGCGCAACAATCCCTTTATCCGCTGAGTGCCCGCGACCGGAATCTACTTGACGGACCGGGGCGGTACCGGGCTTTCATCCTTGAGCTGGAAGCCCTTGGGACTGGCGAGGCGGGTCATCTTGCCATTCACGTCCACAAAGGCCGCCTCGTTCCGGCCAAGATCCAATGCCACCCCCCGGCCCTCGCCCTCCTTGCCCGTCAGGCGCAGAAAGCCATCCTCCACGGTCAGGTAGAGCCCCGGCGGAATCCCCTGGAGTTCCTCCTTACCGAACAGGGCCGCCATGTCCACAGCCTTCTCTTCCTGCGGTGGGCCAGCGCCATCGGCAAGACCGGCCGGTGCCACAGACAGGACCTCGATCTTGCCCTGCCAGCCGGGGATGTAGGCGGACTGCCCCTCGCCCAGGAGCTGGCTTCCGGCACCGTTTTCCAACTGAATGGCGCCTTGGCGCACCCGGCCGAAGAGACCCGGCTTGGCAGCCGCGTCCGCGCCGCAGCCGCAGTTGCAGAGGAGGCTGAAGGCCGTGCCGCGGATACCGATGGTGGCAACCGGGGTCGCGAGGGAGTATTCGTTGTGATCCACCTTGCCCAGGCTTCCGCTCACTGCGCGCAGGCTGCCCCGTACCAGACGCAGAAAGGCCTTATCCTTCACGCCCTTCTCCTGGTAGCGGTAGTCCTCCACCAGCAGCTTGCTGTTGGCATTGAGGGCGGTCCGGCCCCCGTCGGCGAAGACGACCAGCAGATAGCCATCGGCCCCGGTCAGGAGATAATCGGAGCGATAGACCGGCGAACCCAGGACCAGTGGCCGCTTCACCTCGGCGCGCCGGACTTCCTGGGAGCCGGCATAGGTCTCGCCACGTTGATCCACCACCCGGCCTATTACCTCTTGAGACAATTGGACATTGGCATTCGAGCCGATCGACTCCTCGGCGCAGTCCTTCTTGCAGAGCCGGATCTTGAATTTCGCCTGCTGGGCGTTGATCTGGACCAGTGGGGTATCCAGGGTCATATGGCTCGGATGATCGGCGGCGATGCGGCCCGTTTCGATGACAGCCCCCCCCTTCACCATGTCCAGCCTGACCTCCCGGCGCTCCTCGCTGTATTTGGAGACGCTGAATATGCTGTTGGGGCGGACCATGGTCTTGCCGTCGTCGATAAATTTGAGCAGGGCAAAGCTGTGATCGCCGGTCTCGACCAGGTCATTGAGAAAGATGTCTCCATTGGTGGAGAGGATCCGTGGCTGCTCGTTCAGTTGCAGCGCCTTGACCATCCCCTTCGAGAAATCCACCCGGCCGACAGAACCGGCCCCGCCCAGAGCCAGAGGGACGTATAGGATCAGCAGGCCCGATAGGGTCGCCTTTAAGATGCGTAAATGATTCATTCTCCCTCCCGACGGAAGTCTGATTGAACGGGTTGTTCCGTGCGTCCCCCCCACGCACCTGCCGGCAATCCAGCATTGAGTTTAAATATAACCCATAACTAGCTATAAATTAAACAACTTTATATTTCTGCTGCGTCACGACTCATCCCTTGCCATGATCCTGGATGCCGCTCCAATCCTCAGGCGGCGGCATCTCCTTGAATCCGGTGATTCGCTTCAAGTAAAGGAGATAGACCGGGTCCAGCTCCCTGAGCCGCAGCAACCCCTGGAACAGGGCCTCCGCTTCCTGCCAGCGACGCGCCCTGTAGGCGCCATGGGCACGACCCAGTATCACCAACTCCCGCGTCACCTCGGGAGTTTCGCTCTCTTTCAGGCCCAGGGGCTGATAGAGGGTCACGGGCTCCTTCCGCCCCTTGACCAGGACGCGATCCAACTCTCGGTAGAGAAAGGCGGGCGCAGCGGTCCGCATCTGCTCGCTGACAATGACATCCACCCCGTACTCCTTGGTCAGCCCCTCCAGCCGCGAGGCCAGATTGACCGCATCCCCCATGACCGTATAGGCCATGCGGAACTCTGAACCCATGTTGCCCACGTTCATCACGCCCGTATTGAGACCGACCCCCATGCGAAGGGTCCCCAACCCCTTGACCAGGGGGTGGTCGCCGATAGGGCGCAGGGCCTCGGTGATGGCCAGGGCCGCGCGCAGGGCATGGGAGGCATGGTCGGGGTCGGGCATGGGCGCGCCCCAGAAGGCCATCACTGCGTCACCCATGTATTTATCGATGGTCCCCTTGGCTGCGTGGATCTCCTTTGTGACCAGGGTCAGGATCTGATTGATCAGGGCACAGAGCTTGCCCGGCGGCAGGCGCTCCGCAATGGCGGTGAAGCCCCGGATATCGCAAAAGAGGACCGTCATCTGGCGGCTCTCCCCGCCGAAGGCATAGTCCTCGTCGCTTCGGCTCATCTCCTCCACCAGTTGCGGGGGGACATAGTGGCCGAAGAGCTTGCCCAGGCGCTTCTTGCGCCGGGTCTCGTGGAAATAGCCGAAGAACATCTGCACCAGATAGAGGGCGGTCAGCATGAGCAAGGGGGTCGCCAGATGGCTATCGACCCCCAGCCGGTCCCAGAGCACGAAGTTGACCGCAATGACCAGGGCACTGATGAGCAGCAGGGCCAGGGTCATGGCCCCCACTTGCAGCCGGGGGAAGAGGAGTAGGGTCAGCAGGCCGAGCAGCAGCACCTGGAACAGCTCTCCGCCCTGGATGTAGGCGGGCCGGGACTTGATGGCCCCATCCAGTATCCCGCCGATGACATTGGCGTGGATCTCCACGCCGGGATAATTGCCGCTGACGGGGGTGGGATAGAGGTCAGAGAGCCCGGCGGCCGTGGCGCCCAGCAGCACGACCTTACCCGCCAGGGCCTCGCGCGGCACCTTGCCGTTGAGGACATCGGTCGCCGAGGCGTAATGGAACCCCCGCGCAACCGAGCGGAACGGGACCAGCACGGCCGAGGCGGCATCCACCCGAATCTTCAATTCCCCCAGGCTCAGCGTCTCCAGGCGCTCGTCTCCGCCCCTGGGGCCATAGCCCTTGCCCGTCTCGAAACCGACCTCGTCCCCCTTCATCAAGGCGCGCAACACCGCCAGGGGCAGCGACTCGTAGAGGGCGCCCTGGTATTGGATCAGCAGGGGAACCCGCCGCAGGGTCCCATCCCCATCCAGGAAAGGGGTGTTGAAGAAACCGGCGCCATGGGCAGCCCCTTGCAGTTCAGCCAAGTTGCCGCCGTAGCTCCGCGCCTTGTAAAGGTGTTTGGAGAGGGCGTAAGGGACCTCGATGGTCAGGGGCCGGGGCAACACCCCCGGATTCTTCTCCGATTCCTGGGGGCTGAAGAAATAGCCCAGCACGACCGGCCGGCGCGCCAGGCTTTCGGCAAAGACCTTGTCCTTGGTCAGCAGAGAGCGCAGCGAGGCCATCGCCGCCTCGCGCCCCAGCGATTCGGTCAGGACCTGGTGCACCACTTTTTCCGCCGCATCCAGGTCGATGCCCCGGTCCGGTTCCGAAAAGACCACGTCGAAGGCCAACAGCCGCACCCCGTAGTAATCGAACAGCATATCGATCAGAAAGCTCATCTTCTCCCGGCTCCAGGGCCAGTGACCCTCCCCGGCGAGACTCTTCTCGTCGATATCCAGGATGGCAACGCGGTTGTCTTCCTGGGAACCCGCGTGGAGTACCAGCCGGTAGTCGTAGAGGATCTTATCGACCCGGTCGAGCAGGGGAATCCTGGCCCAATTGAGCAGATGCGCCGCGAACAGGGCGACGATGAGGGTGGAAATGGCGAACCGGGCTATCCGAATCCCATGACTCCGGAGCATAAAGGGCCTCAGAAAATTGTAGGGCCTGGTGAGTGATAGCGAACCGCATCGATGCTGCGCCAGCCGATGCGGTTCGTTCCTCGCATCCTACAACTAATTCGCTTCCGCGACTTCGCACGCCCTGCGCCTGGGAACAATCAAAAGTCGTCTATAGCGAGGCACGGGGCAAGACTTGACCCCGTGATTTTTTTTCGTGATTTTTTCTACACCATTTGGTATCCCCTCCTGAACCACCCGGCGGCCGTCGATTTCCTCCCTCGCCTGGTGGCCACAGGCATTCCCCGAATCTTCAGGGCGGAACTGGCGTTGCTGCCCAGGACCCAACCCGGCATGACCGGCTCCGGCATGC